>JAURKV010000146.1 GCA_030831585.1 Ramlibacter sp.
CCGGTCACGCCCATGGGCCGCTTGATGACCATCATCTTGGCGCTGCTGGGCATCGGTATTTTTGCCATCCCTGCGGCCTTGTTGTCTTCGGCTTTCAGCGACCAACTGCGCATCGAGCGAGAAACCCTGAAGAACGAGTTGTATGAAATGCTGGCCGACGGCGTGCTCGACGAGCACGAAACCGAAAAAGTCAAACGCGAAGCCAAGCGCCTGCACCTGAGCGATGAGGAGGTGGAGCGCTTGATTGTCAAAGCCCGCAAGGAGCGGGAGATCAAGGAAGATGTGTCGGTCCTGCCGCTGCACAAGATCGCGGCAACCGCCGCGCACGCGGTGGAACATTACAAGGTGTTGATCGCCCAGATCCGCCAGCTGGGCATCATGACCCACCCAGCGCGGTTCGTGAAAGCCGCGACCCAGGCGGGGCGCTTGACGCCGGACGAACTGGCCATCTGGGTGCAAATTCAGGGCCAGGCTGCGCCCGCCGCAGAGGCGCCACCGGCCGCTGCCAAGCGCGTTGCCAAAAAAGCCACCCCGGTCAAGGCGGCTGCGGCCGCCAAGAAAACCGCGGCGTCCAAGACCCCGGCCCGCCCCAAGGCAGCGCCCAGCAAGGCGGCGCCCGCCAAGAAAACGGCCGCCGCCAGCCCCGCCGCTGCGCCCAGAAAAACCCCGGCGCGCAAAAAAGCCCCGCCAAAAGACGAGGCTGAGCTCGGCTGAGTCGGGGGCGGACTAGTCCTGGCCCTCGGTCAGTGTGTCGAGCTGAAAGCGTCCGCTTTTGTCCCACAGCCAGACATCGCTGTAGGTGACTTGGCCCAGGCGCGTGGGCGCAGGGAAGGGGGCCGCTGCGCGGACCATCTGCTCGATTTCAGCCACCACGTCCGGCGCATGGGTCGGTTTGCGGCGCCATTCGAGCGATTGCACCCGCCCTTGGCGGTCCAGCTCGACGTTCAGCACGCCGATGGCGTAGAGCATGGGCGGCAAGCGACCCTGGAACACCCGGTCTTTTTGCTGCGCATACACGTGGCGCGCGGCATCCTTTCGGTAGTCTTTGGCGTTGGTGGCCACAGACACGGGCGGCGTTGTTGCTTCCAGGCGGGCAGCGGGGGGCGGGGCTGGCCGCAGATCCCCGGACGAGCAGCCGCCCAGCCACAGCGCCGCCAATGTGGCGATACCCAGAAGTGCACGCGCCATCGGGCGATCCGGTCGGGCCCCATCGGGGCGGTGTGTGCAGTGCATGCGGGCTCCTTGGCATACTCGGGTGTGGCTGGAGATTGTGGCATTGGCCGCAACCCTGTACCTTGGCACTCAACAGAAACGGAAAGCCAGCGTGAATTGGATGGATCAGGCCCTGAAGCGGCTGCAAGAGACCCCCGCAGTGTGTGTGACGGTGCAGGCGGTGCGCGGCTCGGTGCCGCGCGGCCCGGGCACGGCGATGCTGGTGTTTGCGCAGGGCGAATGCGGCACCATTGGCGGCGGCCACCTGGAGTACCAGGCCATCGCGCACGCGCGTTTGCTGCTGTCGGGCCAAACCGAAGTGCTGAGCCTGCAGCAGGTGCTGGGCCCGAGCCTGGGCCAGTGCTGTGGCGGCGTGGTGCACCTCCGCTTCGAGGCCCTCGGCGCCCAGGACATTCCCAATCTGCACGCCCGACTCACGCCCGCGCGCTGGCCGCTGGCGCTGTTTGGCGGCGGCCATGTGGGCCGCGCCCTGGTGCGGGTGTTGACCACGTTGCCCTGCGCCCTCACCTGGGTCGACAGCCGCGAGGGCGTCTTCCCGGACGACCTGCCCCCAGGCGTGCGTTGCGAGCCGTCGGAGCCGGTGCAGGCCGCGGTCGACGATCTGGTCCCGGGCAGCGCGGTGCTGATCATGAGCTTCAGCCATGCCGAGGATCTGGACATCGTCGCCTCCTGTTTGCGGCGCCAGCGAGCGCGCGCTGATCTGGACTTCATTGGCCTCATTGGCAGCCGCACCAAATGGGCGACCTTTCGGCACCGATTGAGTGCCCGGGGGTTTACCGAAGCCGAGCTCGCGGGCGTGACCTGCCCGATCGGCCTGCCCGGGCTGCGTGGCAAGGAGCCCGAGGTGATTGCGGTCAGCGTGGCGGCGCAACTCCTGATGCGCCGCTCGGCCCCGCCCCCGGCGTGATTTTCTGATGTCACCCCGGCCCGGCTCCCCTTAAACTCAGCCACACAAGTTCGGGTCGCAGCGGCGCCCGGTCTGTCCGGCCCGTCCGGCAGGCCATTTGGTTCGCGGCCCTTTTTCTTCTGCTCAGAGCGCCCGCGGTGGTGAGCAGTCCTGAAGGCAACCTGCGTCCATGGAAAGCTACCTTCTCGACTGGGCCAACCTGCTGTTGCGGTGGCTACATGTCATCACCGCCGTCGCCTGGGTCGGCTCCTCGTTCTACTTCGTCTTTCTCGACTCTTCCCTCACCGCGCCGGAGGACGAAGACCTCAAACGCCAGGGCGTCTCCGGCGAATTGTGGGCGGTGCACGGCGGGGGCTTCTACCACCCGGTGAAGTTTGCTGGCGCGCCGCCCAAGCTGCCCGGCCACCTGCACTGGTTCTACTGGGAGAGCTACACCACCTGGATGTCGGGCTTCGCGCTGCTAACGGTGTCCTACCTGTGGAATGCGCGCACCTACCTGATCGACCCGGCCCGCATGGACTGGTCGCCCGCCGCTGCGGTGTCGGCAACGCTGGGCTTTTTGGTGGTGTTCTGGATCCTGTATGACCTGATCTGCCGCGTCGTCGGCCAGCGCAAGAACGGTGACGCGATCGTGGGCGCGCTGGTCGCGGTGCTGGTGGTGGCAGCTTCCTGGCTGGCCTGCCAGTGGTTTGCTGGCCGCGCCGCCTTCCTGATCGTGGGCGCGATGATTGCCACCACCATGAGCGCCAACGTGGCGATGTGGATCATTCCTGGCCAGCGCAAGATGGTGGCGTCGATCAAGGCGGGCCAGCCGATCGACCCGATCCACGGCAAGATCGGCAAGCAGCGCAGCGTGCACAACACCTACTTCACCCTGCCGGTGCTGTTTGCGATGCTGTCCAACCACTACAGCTTCACCTGGAGCCATCCGCACAACTGGTTGGTGCTGGTGGGCATGATGTTCGCCGGCGCCGCCATTCGCCAGTTCTTCGTGCTGCGTCATGGCTGGAAGCTGGGGCGCAACAAGCACCCTGCGCCCTATGCGGCGGTGGGGGTGGTGGTCATTCTGGCCTTGCTTGCCTGGATGGCACCTTCGCCCTCGAAAGCCCCCGCCGCGCCGGCTGCAGCAGCCCCGGCGGCCGCGCCGACGATTGCCGAGGTGCGCGCCATCGTCGACCAGCGCTGCCTGCAGTGCCACGGCGCGCAGGTGCAAATGAAGAATGTGCGGCTCGACTCCGACGATTCCCTGCGCCAGAACGCGCAGGCGGTCTACCAGCAGGTGGTGGTGACCCGGCTCATGCCGATGAACAACAGCACCGGCCTCACCGAGGACGAGCGCGCCCGCATCGGCGCCTGGTTCAGCGCCGGGGCGCGGTGAGGCGTAGGTAGTGGTGGATCAGCGCTGGTTGTTTATGCCGCCCTTGATCTGCCGGAGTTCTGGGCCTGTAGCAGTTTGCCCGAGCGCGATCGGGTCTAGGTTTTCGCCGGTGCTGGTGCGGTCGTCCGTGCTTGTGTCGAGTGGTTGGTCAGTGTCCAGAAATTCGATGAGCGCCGCGGTATCCGCCCTGACCGAGGCAGCCTGCGCCGCTGCGTCGGTGGCGATGGTCCCGGTCTCTTCACCTGTGTCTTCGTCTTCTCCCGGCTCGCGTGTCTTTTTCCAATCCGTTCCCTGGGCCGATGTGGTCGAAGAGCTCGTGCTGGACGGCACGTAGGGCTCGTGCTTGATATAGAAGCGGCGCATCAGCACCACCGCTTCCATCTGGGCCACCAGATCGGTGTTTTTCTTGCCGCTCAGGCCTGGCAAGGCCATTTCCATGCGCAGCAGCCAGTGCTTGCCCTCGGACTGCCCGTGGCTCATCACCTTGAGAAGGATGTTGAAATTCTCGGACTTGTCTGGCACGGCTTCGGCGTACTGCTTGATGAGGTCCATGCCCTTCCAGGCCATGCCCAGGCCCAGGCCCTCGGCGACGGTGCTGTTCTGCTTCTGGTTGCTCTGCTGTCGCAGGGCGTCCAGATCCCGCGCTGCTTTTGGCTTTGTGCTCCCCTCTTCTGATTGGGGTGCGGCGACGCCACCCTGCGCTTTATTGAGCAAATGGAGCGCGACCTCGGCGCTGACCTGCGGGTCCCAGACCGCCACCATCCCGGCCACCACCATGCGCAGCAGGTCGGGCTGGAGGCAGTGCTCGTTTGTCGGGTCGCCGGCCTGCGCGCACAGGGTCTCGAGCAGGGCGATGGCTTGCTTGGTGGTGATGTGTTGGGAGCCGTTGCGCAGGGCCAGTTCGATGCCGGCCTGCATGTAGGGCCGCATGTCCCCCCCCAGGGTCTCAATCCTGCCTTCCTTGGCATGCAGGTGCTTGAGGGCGACGTCGACCTTGCCCTTGAAGTCGCTGGCGCCCCAGAAGGCATGGTGCTTGAGGCTGAAGTTCATGCGGAACTCATGCGGCGTCTCATGCTTGTGGTTGGAGGCGAGGGCGTTGTTGTGCGTTGCATGCCAGGTGCCGATGTCCTTGGCCGTGCCAAGGTTTCGTTTCTCGTGGCGCGTCGTCGCGCTTGCGACCGTGGCCTCCAGCTGCTTCGCGCTGAGGATCGCCTGCCTGCCCTGGGCAACGCCCGCTCGCAGCGCCGTGATTTGGCCCAAGCCTTGGCCACGCGGAGCGCCCCGCGACACGGTCTTCATGCACTCCTTGAGGAGGCTGTCGTGTTGTACTTTTGCCTCCGCGATGGCCTCTCTCTTCCGGCCTGCTGGCAGATCCCCGGATTGGATAGCTTGGATATGCCTCTCGAGCCCTTCGCCGAGCGACTTGCCCAGCGCCATCGCCGCTTCGCGACGCTGGGCGCGATCTGGCGCGACGGCCCCTTCATTGGGGGTGGAATTGACCGCGCTTGCGTCGGCCCAGGTGGGCGTCAGGTGAGCGAACGGGTCCGGCTCGCGGCCATTTCGCTGCACGTCGGCCTGGCCCCCTATGGCTTCGAGGTCCCCAGCCGCTTCGCCCCCGCCGATCAGCACGTCCGCCGAGCGGAGTGCCAAGGGTTTCCTTTCCCTGGCGCTCACTGCGTACGCGCGGGGCCTGTCTCCGGGTTGCACTGCAAGGTCTTTGCTGTTGGGCGATGGCAGGCGGGCCGAGTGTTCGCCGAGTCTGGAAGGCTGCCGCCCGGCTGCCGGGCCGACCTGGCCAGATAGGGGTTGCAGGTGGGGTGAATGCCGACCTGAAGCGGCTGAGGGGAGGCCCATAGAAACTCCAAGGTTCTGGCGAGGATGGCGGGTGAGTGATCCCCGCCTCCCTTCGGTTCCCCCCAGCTTGGGCCAGCGCGCCGGCGCTTGGGCCCAGTCAGGCTGACAGGCCGCCCACCGCCCGCAGCACCCGCTCTGGCGTGGCCGGCGCATCCAGCGCGACCGGCTGCCCCGGCCGGGCCGCAGCCACCGCATCGCGCAGGGCCTCGAAGACCGAGAGCGCCAGCATGAAGGGTGGCTCGCCCACCGCCTTGCTGCCGGCCACGTTGTCCTCACGGTTGGGCTCTGGCCACAGGTCGATCCGCAGCCGGGCCGGCAGGTCGCCGGTGGCCGGAATCTTGTAGGTGCTCGGCGCATGCGTGGCCAGTTTGCCGTCGGCGTTCCAGACCAGCTCTTCGGTGGTGAGCCAGCCCATGCCCTGGATGAAGCCGCCTTCGATCTGGCCAATGTCCAGCGCCGGATTGATGCTGGTGCCTACGTCGTGCAGGATGTCGACCGCCAGCACCCGGCTCTCGCCGGTGAGGGTGTCGATCGCCACCTCGGTGCAGGCCGCGCCGTAGCTGAAGTAATAGAAAGGCCGGCCGGTGAGGGTGGTCTTGTCGTAGTGGATCTTGGGCGTGCGGTAGAAGCCGTCGCTCCACAGCTGGATGCGGTTGGCGTAGGCCAGCTTGACCACCTCGTCAAAGGGCCGGCTGTTCTTGGGCGAGATGATCTGCCCACCGCGAAAGCTCACCGCACCCGCGCCGCAGCCGTCGAGCCCCGCCACGAAGGCGGCGAGGTTGTCGCGGATGTTGCGCGCCGCAAACTGGGCCGCGCGGCCATTGAGGTCGGTGCCGCTGGACGCTGCGGTGGCCGAGGCATTGGGCACCTTGCCGGTGTCAGTGGCGGTGATGCGCACCCGCTCGAAGGGCACACCCAGTTCGTCGGCGACCACCTGCATGATTTTGGTGTGCAGGCCCTGGCCCATCTCGGTGCCACCGTGGTTGATCTGCACGCTGCCGTCGGTGAACACATTCACCAGTGCGCCGGCCTGGTTGAACAGGGTGGCGGTGAAACTGATGCCGAACTTCACCGGGGTGAGGGCAATGCCGCGCTTGATGATGGGGCTTTGCGCGTTCCATGCGGCCAGCGTGGCCCGGCGTTCGGTGTAGTGCGAATCAGCCTCGAGCCGCGCGAGCAGGGGCGCGAGGATGTTGTCCTCGACCTTCATCTGGTAGTGGGTCACGTCCCGCTCGCCAATGCCGTACAGGTTGCGCTGGCGCACCGCCAGCGGGTCGAGCCCGAGCGCGCGTGCCACGTCGCCCAGAATGGTCTCGATGGCAATCATCCCCTGCGGCCCGCCAAAGCCGCGGAAGGCGGTTTGGCTTTGCTTGTTGGTGCGGCAGCGGAAGGACTCGATCACCACGTCCGACAGAAAGTAGGCGTTGTCGCTGTGAAAGATGGCGCGGTCGGCCACCGGGCCGGAGAGGTCGGCACTGAAGCCGCAGTCGGCCAGTTGGATCATGTGCAAGCCGGTGACCAGGCCGGTGTCGTCAAAGCCCACCTCCCAGTCGTAGGCGAAGGGGTGGCGCTTGCCGGTGACCATGAAGTCGTCGTCGCGGTCCAGCCGCAGCTTGACCGCGCAGCCGAACTTGCGCGCGGCCAGCGCTGCCCACACCGCCATCTGGCCGGCCTGGGTCTCCTTGCCGCCAAAGCCGCCGCCCATGCGGCGGCACTCCACGTCGACGGCGTGGCTGGCAATGCCCAGGGCATGGGCCACCCAGTGCTGCACCTCGCCCGGGTGCTGGGTGCTCGAATGGATGCGCCACTGGTCTTGCTCCAGCGGCATGGCGTAGGCAATTTGCCCTTCCAGGTAGAAATGCTCCTGGCCGCCCACTTCCAGGCTGCCACGCAGTCGGTGCGGGGCGCGGGCCAGGGCGCCCACCGGGTCGCCACGCCGAACCGTCACCGGCGGTAGCACATAGCTTTGCTTCGCATGCGCCTCGCGAGGTGTGAGCACCGGCGGCAGCGGCGCAATGTCGGGCTTGGCCAGGCGCGCCGCGCGGCGTGCCTGCATCGCGCTGTCTGCCACCACCAGGCCGATCACCTGGCCGACGTGCTGGACGGTGTCGCGGGCGAAGATGGGTTCGTCGTGCGAGAAGGTGGCCAGCACCGGGTCGCCGGGAATGTCGGCAGCCAGCACCACGCCGCGCACGCCGGGCGCGGCCAGGGCCGCAGACACATCCACCCCGCGCAGTTGGCCATGGGCCACCGGCGAGAGGATGGGCGCGGCGTGCAGGGTGCCGCGCAGCTCGGGCAGGTCGTCGATGTAGCGGGCGGCGCCGGCCACCTGGGCCCGGGCGCTTTCGTGGATGCGTGACTGGCCGACGGCGGCGCCTGCTCCGGTGCCGGTGCGCGCACCCAAGGGGGGCAGGGCGCTCTCGTGAGCCTCGCCACCGTTGGTGGCGTTGGTGGCCATGGGGTTGTGGGCTTGCGTCATGCGCTTGCCTCCTCACCCAGCAGGCGCCGGGCCGAGCCCGGATGGTCCAGATGAATCTCTGAAAGGCCCTGGCTTTCCAGCCAAAGCCGCTGCATCAGGTTGGCCAGCACCTGGCGCCGGTAGGCGGCGCTGGCGCGCATGTCCGAGATGGGCTGGAACTGCGCCTGCAGCGCCGCGCCGGCAGCCCGGGCGTTGGCCTCGCTCCAGGCCTGACCGGCGAGCACCGCCTCCGCTTGCGTGGCGCGCGCCGGCTTGGCCGCCACGCCACCGGCGCCGATGCGGGCGCTGCGCACATGGGTGCCGTTCTCCAGGTGCAGGGCCACCACCAGGCACACGGCCGAGATGTCGTCGTCGTAGCGCTTGGAGAGCTTGTAGGCGCGCAGAAACTCACCCGGTGCGGGATGCGGCACCTCGATGCGCACCACCACCTCATCGGCGGCCAGTGCGGTCTTGCGGTAGCCCAGGTAAAAGTCTTCCAGCGCCAGTGACCGCTCGCCGCGCAGGCTGGCCAGAACCACCCGCGCGTCCAGGGCCATCAGCAGCGGCATCGAGTCGCCAATCGGCGAGCCGTTGGCCACATTGCCGCCCAGGGTGCCCGAGTTGCGCACCGGCAGCCCAGCGAAGCGATTGGCGAAAGTGGCCAGGCCTGGGCGGCGCGCCACCAGGGCGGCGAAGGCATCTGCCAGGGGCACCGCGGCGCCGATGGACAGGTGGTGGCCCTTATCTTCTAGAACGCGCAGCTCCTGCGTCCGGGTCAGGTCCAGCACCTGGGTGTAACGGCGGTGCTGCTTGGTGATCCACAGGCCGACGTCGGTGCAGCCGGCCACCACTTGGGCCTGGGGCCGAGCGGCGCGCAAGGCCAGCAGTTCGGGCAGAGTGGTGGGGGCGAAATAGGCTGAGCCTTCGGTGCCTGTATCGGTGCCTGTATCGGTGCCTGTATCGGTCCCGTGTGCCCGTGTCGCTGGATGCTGCTCCCGCAACGCCCGCAGCCGCTTGGCCAGCGCCGCTTCGTCGGCCGCAGGACTGGCGTTGGCAGATTCAGCGGAAGGAGCGGATGCAGCAGGGACGCCAGGTAGGGCCGGCGCTACGGGCAGTTTGGCCATCTGGCAGGCCGCCTCGAGGATGGGGCGGTAGCCGGTGCAGCGGCACAGGTTGCCCGAGAGCGCAGACTGGGCCAACTCGGGCGAGATCGCCTCTCCCTGGCGCACATGGGTCTGGTACAGGCCGAACAGGCTCATCACGAAACCGGGTGTGCAAAAGCCGCACTGCGAGCCGTGGCACTGCACCATCGCCTCCTGGGCCGGGTGCAGGGCGCCACCCTCGGCGGCCAGATCCTCCACGGTCCACAGGGCCAGGCCGTCGACCGAGTGCGCGAGGCGGATGCAGCTGTTGATGGCACGCCAGGCCAGGGGCCGTGGTGCGCCCTCGGGCGTTGGCTCGGCGACCACCACGGTGCAGGCGCCGCAGTCGCCCTCGCCGCAGCCCTCTTTGGTGCCGCAGTCGTGCAGGTCTTCCCGCAACAGGTCCAGCAAGGTGCGGTCGGGTGGCACCCCGTGCAGGGTGACGGTTTCGCCGCGGCGGATAAATCGGAGAGGCTTGGCGTCCATGACGCCAGTATGGCGGGTTCTGGGCGCCACTCGCATCCGGACAGCCCCGAAGGCATGAGCCTTGCATGGGGCATGGGGCGAACCACCCGGGTGAGCGTCGGGTGGGCGCCACCACCGGCCGTTTAGGGGGCAACCCCTTCACGGCAGCCCGCGCGGGGCGGTCACAATGGCGGCTGAAGTGATGCCAGACTTTGCCCCAGGATGGCGCGACCGCGATCCCAATGAGACAAGCCCCGAGCCCACCGAAGTGAACGAACCCGCTGCGAACCCCTCCCGGCCGCCACCGCGGCTTGAAATGGCCGGCATCACCAAGCGCTATCCAGCGGTGGTGGCCAACGACCAGGTGTCCCTCACCGTCGCCCCTGGGCAGATCCATGCCGTGCTCGGCGAAAACGGCGCCGGCAAGTCCACCCTGATGAAAATCATTTACGGCAGCGTCAAGCCCGACGCCGGCCGCATGCTCTGGAACGGACAGCCGGTCACCATCCGCAACCCGCAGGAGGCGCGTGCGCTGGGCATCGCGATGGTGTTCCAGCACTTCAGCCTGTTCGACACCCTCACCGTGGCCGAGAACGTCTGGCTGGGGCTGGACAAATCTCTGCCCCTGGCCGAGGTCAACCGCCAGATCACCGAGACCGCCGCCGCCTACGGTCTGGACGTCGACCCCACCCGGCCGGTGCACACCCTCTCGGTGGGTGAGATGCAGCGGGTGGAAATCATCCGCGCGCTCCTCACACACCCGCAACTGCTGATACTCGACGAGCCCACCTCGGTGCTCACGCCGCAGGCGGTGGAGCGGCTCTTCGTGGTGCTGCGCCAGCTTGCGGCGCAGGGCTGCTCCGTCCTCTACATCAGCCACAAGCTGCACGAAATCCGCGCCCTGTGCGAGGCCTGCACCGTGCTGCGTGGCGGCCGCGTGAGCGGCACCTGCGACCCGCGCCAGGAGAGCAATGCCTCGCTGTCGCGCCTGATGATCGGCGCTGAGCCGCCGCAACTGCAGCACCGCCCGGCCCAGGTCGGTGCGCCGGTGCTGAAGGTGCAGGCCTTGTCGTTGGAGCGCGAATCGCCTTTCGGCACCGACCTGTATGGCGTCACCCTGCAGGTGCGTGCTGGCGAAGTGGTGGGCATCGCCGGGGTGTCCGGCAATGGCCAGCGCGAACTGCTCTATGCCCTTTCGGGCGAGGACACACGTGCCGAGCCAGCCATGGTGCAGGTTGCCGGCCAAGACGCCGGGCGCCTGGGCCCGGGGCAGCGGCGCGCACTGGGTCTGCACTTTGTACCCGAGGAGCGCCTGGGTCGCGGCGCCGTCCCCTCGCTGGGGCTGGCCCACAACCTCATGCTCACGCGCGGTGAGGCGGTTGGCCGCGGCGGCTGGATTCGCATACGGACTTTGCGCCAGCAGGCCCGGGACATCATCGAGCGGTTCAATGTGCGCGCCGGAGGGCCGGACGCTGCTGCCCGCTCGCTCTCTGGCGGCAACCTGCAGAAATTCATTGTCGGCCGCGAGATCGACGCCCGTCCCCGCCTGCTGGTGGTCTCGCAGCCCACCTGGGGCGTCGACGTGGGCGCGGCGGCCCAGATCCGCGCCGAGATTCTGGCCCTGCGCGACGCGGGCTGCGCGGTGCTGGTGGTCAGCGAAGAGCTGGACGAACTGTTCGAGTTGAGCGACCGCCTGCACGTGATCGCCAAGGGCCGCCTGTCGCCCTCGCTGGTCCGCAGCGAGGCCACTGTTGAACGCATTGGCGAGTGGATGAGTGGTCTCTGGGACCACGAACCCGCCGAAGCCACCCCGGAGGCTGCCCGTGTTGAAGCTTGAATTGCGTCCCCAGGCATCGCCCATCTGGAGCGTCGCCTCGCCCCTGCTGGCTCTGGCCATCACCGTCGTCCTGGGCTCGTTGCTCTTTATTGCCCTGGGCAAGGACCCGGTGCGCGGCCTGCAGATGTTCTTCTGGGAGCCGGTCAAGTCCAACTATGCCCTGGGCGAGCTGATGGTCAAGGCCACGCCCCTGCTTCTGATCGCCCTCGGGCTGGCCGTGTGTTTCCGCTCGAACGTCTGGAACATTGGCGCCGAGGGGCAGTTTGTCCTGGGAGCCATCTGCGCCGGCGGCGTGGCCCTGATGGCCGACAAGGAGTCCTCCCGCTGGATCGTCCTGGGCATTTTGCTGGCGGGCATCGCGGGCGGCATGGCCTGGGCCGGGATCACCGCCTTTTTGCGTGACCGCTTCAATGCCAACGAAATTCTCGTGAGCCTGATGCTGGTTTACGTGGCGGTGCAACTCCTGGTGTGGCTGGTGTTTGGCCCCTGGAAGGACCCGGGCGGCTACAACTTTCCCCAGTCCAAGACCTTCGACGCGGTCACCCAGGTGCCGCGCCTGATGAAGGGCTCGCGCGTGAGCATCGGCCTGCTGATCGCACTGGCCGGTGCCGCGGCCTTGTGGATCTTCCTGTTTCGTACCCGCGCCGGCTTCGCGCAGCAGGTGGGTGGTCTGGCGCCGGCGGCGGCGCGCTACGCAGGGTTTTCCTCGCGCAAGGCGCTGTGGGTGGCCCTGCTGGTCTCGGGTGGCGCGGCGGGCCTCGCCGGCGCCCTGGAAGTTGCCGGCCCGGTGGGCCAGCTCACGCCCTACATTCCGGTGGGCTACGGCTTCGCGGCCATCATCGTCGCCTTCGTGGGCCGTTTGCATCCGGTCGGCATGGTGTTCTCGGCCATCCTTATGAGCATGTTCTACATCGGGGGCGAACTCGCCCAGTCCCGCATGGGCCTGCCTAAGTCCATCACCGGCTTGTTCCAGGGGCTGCTGCTGTTTGCGCTGCTCGCGTGCGACACGCTCATGGTGTACCGGGTACGCTGGGGCAAGGCTGCGGATGCAGGCCGAAAGGCGGTGGCGTGATGGAAACCTACGCGCTGCTCCTGGCCTCGACGCTCAACGCCGGTACCGTGCTGGCGATCGCGGCGCTGGGCCTGCTGATCAACGAGAAGGCCGGCATCGTGAACCTCGGGGCCGAGGGCATGATGCTGTGCGCCGCCCTTGCGGGCTTCGTCGCCGTGGTGCACACCGGCAGCGACCTGGCGGGCTTCGCCGCAGGCGCTGCGGCGGGCGCCGTGCTGGCGCTCATCTTTGGCGTACTGGTCATCTGGCTCAACACGAACCAGTACGCCACCGGTCTGGCCCTGAGTCTGTTCGGGGCGGGTTTCTCGGCGTTCGTTGGCGTCGGCTACGTGCAGGAGAAACTCCCCGAGCGCCCCCGTTTCTCGATTCCTGCGCTGGGCGACGTGCCTCTGCTGGGGCCCGCCCTGTTCCAGCACCACCCGGTTGTCTACCTCACCATCGCGCTCGTGGCGGGTCTGGTGTGGTTTTTGTATCGCTCCCGTGCCGGCCTGGTGCTGCGATCGGTGGGCGAGTCGCCCGAGTCGGCCCATGCCCTGGGCTACCGGGTGCGCCGCATCCGCCTGGCCGCGGTGGTGACTGGCGGCGCCCTGTGCGGGCTTTCCGGGGCCTACCTGTCGGTGATCTACACCCCGCTGTGGGTGGAGGGCATGGTGGCGGGCAAGGGCTGGATTGCGCTGGCGCTGACCACCTTTGCCACCTGGCGCCCGGCGCGCGTGTTGCTGGGGGCCTACCTGTTCGGCGGCGTGACCATGCTGCAGTTCCACTTCCAGGCGGTGGGCATCGAGGTGGCCAGCGAGTTCCTGAACATGCTGCCATACCTGGCCACGATCGTGGTGCTGGCCCTGATTTCGCGCAATCCCGCCTGGATCCGGCTGAACATGCCCGCATCCCTCGGTAAGCCTTTTTATCCGGGTTCATAATCCGCTCTTTCCGACCCTTCCCACCCTCCTTACTCTTCCAACCAGAGGATTTCATGACCGACCTGAACAAACGTTCGATGCTGAAAGTCGCGGCCCTGACCGCCGTGGCCGCTGCCGCCCTCGTGGGCTGCGGCAAGAAAGAGGCCGCTGCCCCGGCCGCGGCCCCCGCCGCATCGGCTGCCAAGCCCGAGCCGCTGAAGATCGCGTTTGCCTACGTTGGCCCGGTGGGCGACGGCGGCTGGACCTTCGCCCATGACAACGCCCGCAAGGCTGTCGAGAAGGAATTCGGCGACAAGGTCGCCACCAGCTTTGTGGAAAAGGTCGCCGAGTCGGCCGACGCCGAGCGCAACTTCCGTGAACTGGTCTCCCAGGGCAACAAGCTGATCTTCGGCACCACCTTTGGCTACATGGAGCCCATGCTCAAGGTGGCCGCCGACCATAAGGATGTGAAGTTCGAGCACGCCACCGGCTTCAAGCAAGCCGAGAACATGCGTACCTACGACAGCCGAACCTACGAAGGCGCCTACATGGCCGGCGTGATTGCCGGCAAGATGACCAAGACCAATGTGCTGGGCGTGGTCGGGTCCATCCCAATCCCCGAGGTCGTTCGCAACATCAATAGTTTCACGCTGGGCGCTCAGTCGGTGAACCCCAAGATCAAAACCAAGGTGGTCTGGGTCGGCGAGTGGTTCAACATCCCCAAGGAAGGCGAAGCCGCTACCGCCCTGATCAACGGTGGTGCCGACGTGCTGATGCAAAACACCGATTCGTCCGCCGTGTTGCAGACCGCCGAGAAGATGGGCAAGCGCGCCTTCGGCTGGGACTCCGACATGAGCAGCTACGGCCCCAAGGCCCACCTGGGTTCGGCCATCATCAACTGGGCGCCTTACTACATCAAGACCACCCGTGACGCGCTGGAGGGCAAGTGGACCGGTAACAGCGGCATCTGGTGGGGCGTGAAGGAAGGCGCGATCGACATGGTCTCGGTTGCCGCCGACGTGCCGGAAGACACCAAGAAGCGCATCGAGGAAATCAAGGCCGGCCTCAAGGACGGCAGCTTCTCGATCTGGAAGGGCCCGATCGTCGGTCAGGACGGCAAGACCGTCCTCGCGAAGGACACCGTCGCCGACGACAAGTTCATGAGCGGCATCATGTTCTACGTCAAGGGCGTCGAGGGCAAGGTGCCCAGCGGCAAGAAGTAATCCTTCTTTCCCGCAATGAAAAGGCCGCCCTCGGGCGGCTTTTTCATTGGCGGCAGAGGGGGCCGCTTGAGGGTGCCGGGCCCGAGGGGGCGAGGGTCACCCGGGCCCCGGGCGCAGGCATCAGGGCTGCGGCGCGCTCGCCCCGTCCCGCTGTTTGGCAAGAAGGTCCAGCGCGACGTCCACGATCATGTCTTCCTGCCCGCCCACCATGCGCCGCTTGCCCAGCTCGACGAGGATGTCGACCGTTTTGAGGTCGTATTTTTTGGCCGCGGCTTCGGCATGGCGCAGGAAGCTGGAGTAAACCCCCGCGTAGCCCAGCGCCAGCGTCTCGCGGTCCACGCGCACCGGCCGGTCTTGCAGCGGCCGCACGATGTCGTCTGCGGCGTCCATCAGCGTCATGAGGTCACAGCCGTGGTTCCAACCCAGGCGCGCCGCCGCCGCAATGAAGACCTCCAACGGAGCATTGCCCGCCCCCGCACCCATGCCGGCGAGACTGGCGTCGACCCGGTCGCAGCCTTCTTCCACCGCGACGATGCTGTTGGCCACACCCAGACTCAGGTTGTGGTGCGCGTGCATGCCGGTCTCGGTCTCGGGCTTGAGCAGGTCTTTGAAGGCCCGGAACCGCTCGCGCACATCGTTCATGGACAGTGCGCCGCCCGAGTCGACCACGTAGCAGCAGGTGGCGCCGTAGCTTTCCATGAGCTTGGCTTGTTGGGCCAGCCCTTGCGGGGTGTTCATGTGGCTCATCATCAAGAAGCCGACCGCCTCCATCCCCAGGTGGCGCGCGTACTCGATGTGCTGCTTGGAGATGTCGGCCTCGGTGCAGTGGGTGGCCACGCGGACGATGCGCGCGCCCGCCTGGTAGGCCGCCTTCAGGTCGTGGACGGTGCCGATGCCAGGCAGCAGCAGCGTGGCGATCTTGGCGTGCTTGACTTCACTGGCGACCGCCTCGATCCACTCGAGGTCGGTGTGGGCACCGAAGCCGTAGTTGAAGCTGCCGCCCTGCAGGCCGTCACCATGGGCCACCTCAATCGAGTCGACCCGGGCGTCGTCCAGTGCGCGCGCGATCTGCCGCGCCTGGGCCACGGTGTATTGATGGCGAATGGCGTGGCTGCCATCGCGCAGCGTCACGTCGGAGATGTAGACCTTTTTTCCGTTCATCGTCGACTCCTCACACAGGGGCAGTGCCCCGCAGCATGCGGGCGGCCACGCGCTCTGCGGTTTGCAGGGCGGCACTGGTCATGATGTCCAGGTTGCCGGCGTAAGCGGGCAGGTAGTGGGCGGCGCCCTCCACCTCGAGGAAGATGGACGTCTTGATGCCCGACAGACGCTCGCCTACCCCGGGGATTTTCAGATCGGCCACCCGGTCGAACTGCACCTTCTGCTTGAGGCGGTAGCCAGGGACATAGCTCTGAACGGCCGTGGCCATTTCCTCGACGGACCGGGCAATGTCGTCCTCAGGGGCTGTCTCGCTCAGGGTGTAGACGGTGTCGCGCATGATGAGCGGCGGCTCGGCCGGATTGAGCACGATGATGGCCTTGCCTTTGGTGGCGCCTCCGAGGGTCTCGATGGCCCGCGAGGTGGTTTCGGTGAACTCGTCGATGTTGGCGCGCGTGCCCGGACCTGCGCTCTTGCTGGAGATACTGGCCACGATCTCGCCGTAATGCACCTTGGCGACGCGGTTGACGGCGGCCACCATCGGAATAGTGGCCTGCCCGCCGCAGGTCACCATGTTCACATTGGGCGCGTCCAGGTGCGCGTCACCGTTCACGACCGGAATGCAGTAGGGCCCGATGGCGGCTGGTGTGAGGTCGATCATTCGGATGCCGGGCTTCACCTGGCGCAGTAGGGCATCGTTTTTCACGTGGGCGGCGGCGCTGGTGGCGTCGAAGACGATGTCGATGTCTCTGAAAACCGGCAGCTGCAGCAGCCCCTCCACCCCACCAGCGGTGGTGGCCACGCCCAGGCGCTCAGCGCGCGTCAGGCCATCGGAGGTCGGGTCGATGCCGACCATGGCAGCGATTTCGAGATTCACGCCATGGCGCAAGATCTTGATCATCAAGTCGGTGCCGATATTGCCGCTCCCGACGATTGCGGCTTTGAGCTTTTTCATGGGGGCTTCCTCAGGCCATGCGGCAAGTGACATTGCCGAGTGCGCCAATCTGTGCGGTAACCAGGTCGCCGGCGGCGACGGGCACCATCGGCCCCAGGGCGCCAGAGAGGATCACCTGGCCTGCACGAAGGCTGCTACCGCGCGCTGCCATCGTGCGTGCCAGCCAGTAAGCCGCCCGCAGCGGGTGGCCGAGGCAAGCGGCGCCGGTGCCGATCGACACGGTCTCGCCGTTCTTGTCCATCTGCATCCCGATCTCGCCCAGCGCCAGTTGGCCGATCGACACGGGCTGGTCGCCCAGCACGTACAGGCCGCTCGAGGCGTTGTCGGCGACGGTGTCGACCAGGGTGATTTTCCAGTCGGTGATGACGCTGTCTACCACCTCAATGGCGGGTAAGGCATACGCGAGGCACGCCAAAAACTCCGCATAGGTCGGCGTGCCTTCCGGCAGGTCACGCGCCATCACGAAGGCGACCTCGGCCTCCACCTTCGGCTGGATCAGCCTTGCCATCGGGATGGACTGGCCGCTGAGAAACTCCATGTCGTCAAAAAGAATCCCGAAGTCTGGCTGGTCGACGCCGAGCTGCAGCTGCACGGCGCGCGACGTCAGCCCGACCTTCAGGCCCACGATCCGGGCGCCCTGCTCGAGGCGGACGCGAGTGTTGATCTCCGCCACCGCATAGGCGGCGTCAATCCCGGCGATGCCGTGACTCTCTGAGATGCGGCCGATGGTTTGGCGGCTTTGGCGCGCATTCAACAAGGCGCTTGCTGCCGCAATGTGATGGGTGTCGAGGCTCATATGTCTCCTTCGGTTTTTTGTGTGTGGCCTGCCAGCAGGCTTACTCGTCGAGGCTTGTGCGCGCCAGCCAGCGCAAGGCGTTGTCATGGCGCAAAAGGCGGGTGGTGGCGTCGTCCAGCGACAGGTCGTCTATTCGTCGGGCGGGCTCTTTGTCGAGGATGGCAAAGGGGTAGTCGGTGCCGGCCATCACCTGCCCTTCGCCGTAGGTCGCCAGCAGGAACTGGATGGTTTTCCGGTCGTACACCAGGTCATCGACGAACAGCTTGCGCGCCATATCGCGCGGCGACATGTCCATCAGCTTGCGCACCGGGGGCATCTGGGTCCAGGCGTGCTGCAGGCGCGGCAGCATCATGGGCAGCGCCCCGCCGCCGTGGCTGAAGGCGATTCGCAAGCCGGGGTGCCGCGCCATGAGCCCCGAGGTCAGGAGCGACGTGGCCGAGAGACCAACCTCCCCGGGAAACGCCACCACCTGCTCGAGCCCCTCACCGACCAGCCTGTCCATGCCCGCCGGCCGCAACGCGTGCACGAAGATCGCCGCGCCGAGAGATTCGGCCGCTGCGAAGAAGGGCTGGAAATCGGGGTGCCCCAGGGGCTTGCCGTTGACGTTTGTTCCGAGTTCGACGCCGGCCAGGCCCAGGTCGCCCACGGCGCGCTCCAACTCCCGAATCGCCATGTTGACATCTTGCAAGGGCACCGCGCCCAGGCAGGTCAGCTGCTTGCGGTGACGCGCCTGCAGGCTTGCCAGTTCCTCATTCATGAAGCGCGTGAGCATCCGCGCGTCTTCGGCGGCGAGCCAGTAGGACAGCAGCTCCGGCATCGGGCTGACCACTTGGTGCGTCACGCCCATCTGCGCCATTTCCTTGGCGCGCTTGTCCGGGTCCCACGAGGTGTCGGGCACGGTGCGGTAAACCTTCCCCTCGATCATCACGTGGCGGTCACACGCGTGACTGGCCGGCGCCATCGAGGGCCAGGCGACGCCTTTGCGAGCTCCGACATAGGCCGGGAACTGCTCCGGGATCCAGTGGGTGTGGACGTCGATCAGGCCGCAGCAGTGGTTCATGGGCTAGGGTCGATGGGTTGAGTGGCGATCCAGATCGTGCCTTCGCGGACCTGGGCCGGGTAGCTGCGGATCGCCTTGGTGCATGGGGCAGACACCGGCTTGCCGGTGCGCACGTCGAAGCTGCCCAGGTGCAGGCCGCATTCGATCAGATGCCCCTCCAGGGATCCCTCGTCGCATAGCGATGAAGATCCGTGGCTGCACTTGTCGTCTGTTGCGAAGACCTCTTCGCCCCGGATACGGTAGATGGCAATGCGTGTGCCATCGGGCAAGCAGGTACTGCCGATGGCGCCCTCTTCGATGTCTGCAAGCGGGCAAGCTGCCAAGTCGGGTGCGGTAGCCTGCGCAGGGGCGGGCGCCGGTGAGGGCGGCGCAGCGGATGGCGCTGTGGATGGCGCTGTGGATGGCGCTACTGTGACCGGCACCGTGCCGGGCGCACCGTCCGGCATGTGATTCGGGGGCGAGCGCAGCTCGGTCGATGCGGCAAACGCCTCCGGGCTGATGCTCTGCCCGGTATCGAGCAGGCGACGCAGCAGATTGAAATCTTGGGGTGCGTTGATGGCGGCCACGCCCACCAGCATTCCGGCCGACCATTGACCGACCACGAGGCCTGTCGTCGGGTCGCCGCGGCGAGCCTCCTGGTCCCCCTGGGGGAGGCCTGCGCACTGCAGCCGCAGGCTGCCTTGGTCGGACCAGAACCAGGGGGCTGGAGCGCCAGGCTTCACCCCGGGTTCCTCGTCGGTCCCGCCGCACAGTTGGCGTGCCAGGGCCTGCGCTTGCCCCCGCGCATTCGACCAGGTCTCGATGCGCTCGAACCGACCACTGATCGGATTGCGTTGGCGCGTCACATCGCCAATGGCGTACACATCGGGTTGTGTGGTCCTGCAGCGTCCGTCAACGAAGATTCCGTCGTCGGTGGCAATGCCGGCGGCACGCGCGAGATCGTCATTGGCGACAACGCCGATCCCGACCACGACGAGATCGGCTTCGACCCGGCGCCCGTCTGCCAGCGCGACCCCACCGGGGTCAATGGCTTTCACCTGGGCGCCGAGCAGCACCTGGGCGCCGCTCGCGAGGTGGTGCCCCAGCAAAACCTCGGCGATGGTCGGCGGCACAGTTCGCGCCATCAGGCGCAGGGCGGCTTCCAGCACGGTGACGCGGGCGCCGAGTTGCCCGGCGGAGGCGGCCAGCTCCAGGCCAATGGGGCCGCCCCCAATGACGGCCAGCCTCAATCCGTCGCGCAGCTTGGCCCGTATGGCCCGCGCATCATCCAGGGTGCGCAGGAAATGCACCGGTGCTTGGGGGGCGCTGCCTGCCAAGGGCCTCGGTCTCGCGCCGGTTGCCAGTACCAGGCAGTCCCAGGGCAGTTGGCGCCCGTCACTCAGCGCCAGCGCGCGGCGATCGGTGTCGATGGCGACAGCCTTGCAGCCTGAGATGAGCTGCACCCCCGCAAGCCCGTCGGTCTGCAGCATCAGGGTCGACTCGTCCCCGCGCTGGAATTCCTTGGAAAGGGGAGGGCGGTCATAGGGCGCGTGATGCTCCTCGCCCACCAGTGTCACCGAGCCTGCATAGCCGAGGCTGGCAAGCGAGCGGGCCAGGGTGTGGCCGGCCAAGCCACTCCCCACGATCACAAGGGCGGGTGAAGCGGACATCCTCAGACGACGCTGTATTCTGCGAACACCTTGTTCGAGTTGAAGATATGGGTTTCGGTGAAAGAGCTCCACTTCAGCGGTGCCTTCAGCTCCTGCATGGCGCCCAGCAGGGGACACCAATTGAGCAGCTCCTGTTGGCCCGCCGCCTCAAAATCTTCAGTGGACTGGCTGTGCCAATAGCCGTAGTCCGCCTCGTTGAGCGCTTTGAACAAGGCACGGTCAGCCGGTGTGTCTGGCCGCATGTGGAAGGTGCGGTCGCACAAGAAGGCATGCGACCAGCTCGAAGAGGCGACCATCGCTACGCGCCAGGGTGAATCGCGCAGGACGCGTGCCGTCGCGGCGCCCATGTCCATGCAACGAGCCGGTGACGGCCCCGGCGGATCAAGGTCCAGCTCGGCGTTCATGTTCGACAGGAAGCCGCGCGCCGAAATGACCTTGCGCCCGTAGCAGTTGATCGGCATGGCGAGGGTCGGGTAGTCCCAGCCCTTGCGGTCGTAATCGAGGTAGAGGATGGCGTTGGTGAATGCGTGTGCCAGGCTTTCGTGGTGCAGCGGCTTGTACGCATAGGCGACGTCGAAGTTCTGCTCGAGCAAGCCTGTGGTGAGGTGCTTGGCGATGTCCCGGCGTCCCTTGAGGCGGTACATTTTGTCCGGGCCTTCGCCCCAGGCGTTGGGCTTGCCGGTCATCATCGATGAACTCTGCGCGTGCCGCCATGGGTACAAGTCCATGTCGTCATAGGCGCAGACCGTGAACGGAGGAATGATGTCCTCCTTGAAGTTCTCGTACTGGTCGTCGCCCCAGATCAGCACCACGTCCGGATTGAAGTCGTCAATCGCCCGGCGCACGCGGCGGAACTGCTCCACCAACGCGGCGCGATGGCGTCCTGCCGCGGCGGTGCCTTGGTCATCGCCCCATTCTTCACGCATGGCAGCGGGCCAGTTCTCAGGGGACTTCAATGCGTCCGAGATGCCTGGGTCCTTCAGTGTGAGCCGCAGGATGCCACTCATCATTTCATCGGGGGTGCACAGGGGAGGGTAATGGGACAAGCCCACGCCGAGGATTTCTGCCATATCTGTCTCCGAATCTGCGAGGGATCAGTTGATCACTTCAGACGTCTCGTGATGCGCTTTTGTCCGCGCCTTCTTGCGCGAAGCGGCGGCTGCCGCCTCGTTTTCCTGTTCCTGCGCGCGTGCGATGGAAGTTGTCAATTGGGTCAGAAGGGTGACCAGATGCAGGCGCTCTTGGCGGGTGAGTCCCGCCATCAGGCGCTCGAGCCGTTTCCAGTGCGCTGGCAGATTCGCCTTCAGGAAGGTTTCTCCCTCCGGCGTCAGCACGGCCAACAGCGAACGCTGGTCTGATGCATTCAGTTCGCGGCGGATCAATCCCTTTTCGGCCAAGGTGTTGATGTTGCCGGACAGGTTGTTGGGTTTGACCACCAGCATGCCGGCCAACGCGCCCATCGTGGTGGGCTGTCGCGTCCGTTGCAAGGTGGTGAGAATGTTGAACTGCAGCGGCGACAGACCCATGGCTCCGACCTCGTCGGCCTGGTCGCGGTCGAGGGTGGCGAAAGTGCGGTAAACCGCCAGAAGCACCCACAGCGCCGACCCATCGAGCGCCTTGTCCAGTGCCGCGCTCACGGCCACCTGATCGCTCAGGGGAAGGACTGGCAACGCTGCTCCGGCACGGGCGTTCTTTGGTTTGCGTGGTTGCATGGAGATTCGAATATTTCGATATCTGAACAATTTTTATTATGACAGCCTGCGTCCGATTTCCAGCCAATCGAACCTAGGGTTTTCCATCATTCACTGGACAATGTGTATCTTGAATAGTTCAAAAAATGAAATGGGATGCTAGACTTTCTCAGTGCCGGCAGACGAAGCCGAGCAAGCCGAGCGGGCTCAATTCAAAACCCAGAGGAGACATGCATGAAACGTCGTGAAGTACTCGGTCACCTGGTCGGCGCAGCCGCCACAGCAGGGGTCGCAATGCCGGCTTGGGCGCAGGAGTATCCGGTGCGCCCCATCAAGATCATCGTGCCCTACGCGCCCGGCGGGTCCCCCGACACGGTGGTCCGAATCCTGTCGCAGCCGCTGGCAGCAGTTTTGGGCCAGCCCGTTGTGGTTGAAAACATTGCAGGCTCGAGCGGCGTGGCCGCGATCGAGCAACTCAAGCGCGCGGCGCCCGATGGCTACACGCTGATCGACTGCGATGCGGGGCATTGGGCGGTCAACCTCTTTACCAAGAAGCAGCTGTCCTACAACTTCGAGAAAGACCTGGCGCCGGTTTCCATTCTTTCAACATCCGCACTGTTCTTGACGGTGCACGAGTCCTTCCCGGCCACGAACCTGCAGGAAATGGTCGCCGCCGTCAAAGCCAAGCCGGGCTTTTACAGCTACGGCTCGTCCGGCATTGGCAGCCTGCACCACCTGACCATGGAGGCCTTCAAGGCGGGCCTGGGCCTGGACATCCTGCACGTCCCGTTCAAGGGGACGGGCCAGTCGGTGCCGGCCCTGGCGGCGGGGCAGGTCTCGATGGCTGTCGCAGCATTCAATTCCGTCGGGCAATTCGCCAAGACGGGTCGGGTGCGCGTGCTGGCAGCCAATACGCGTGAACGCGCCAGCATCCTGAGCGAATACCCCCCGATGGGTGACGCTGGCTTGCGCGACTTCCACTTCCCTGGCGAGAACGCCCTGTTCGCACCGGCGGGTACGCCCAAGCCGGTCATTGACAAGCTGTCGGCGGCCATCGCACGCGTGGTTCGCGATCCGGCGACCATCAGCCGACTGCATGCCGCGGGTGTGGAGCCCCCGGCCGCTGCAACGCCTGCCGCACTGGCCGAAACCATCCGGCGCGACGTCCCGCGCTACCAGGCCGCTGTGAAGGCATCGAGGATCGAGCCCGAATGAGCCAGTGCCAGAACGAGCCCTGCGCAACCGAGTCGCCCGTCGTCTGGCACCGCCCAACCCCCTCCAATGAGGCCATTGCCTCCTTGGTGCAAGACGGCAGGGTTCACTCGCGCATCTATACCGACCAGTCGATCTTCGACCTGGAGATGGAGCGCATCTTCCACAGGTCGTGGATCTATATCGGTCACGAAAGTGAGGTTCCGCGTGCCGGCGACTTCCAGGCACGTCGGATGGGCCGCACGCCCGTGCTGATGGTCCGTGGCAGGGACGCGCAGGTGCGTGAGCTGATCAACAGCTGCCGGCACCGCGGCGCCACCTTGGTGGAAACTGAATCCGGCAACACCAAGATGCTCCGGTGCTGGTACCACGGCTGGGTCTATGACCTGACTGGCGCGCTGCGCGAGGTGACCGAGCCGGGCGGCTATGGTCCTGATTTCAAGCCCGAGGAGATGGGCCTGACCCAGGTGCCCCGGGTGGCATCCCACCGCGGATTCCTGTTCGCCAGCCTGCAGCCGGAGGGTGAGTCGCTGGCCGAGTTCCTGGGTGGCGCCGCGTCTCAGTTCGACATGCTGGTGGATGCGTCTCCTACGGGCGAGATCTTCCTGGATGCCGGCTTCAACAAGACTGAGTATCTGGGCAACTGGAAGCTCGTGGGCATGGACGGCTACCACCCCAACTTCGTGCACGCCTCGGTGGTGGCGGGTTGGGCGCGAAACTCGGAGTCAGGCATTGGATCGATGCATCGTGAAGACCCCTTCAGCGACGCAGCGCTCACGCTCACCCGCGACTACGGTCACGGCCATGCGATGCTCGACTTCCGCGCCCAGCGCCTCAAGAGCTACAGCAAGCATGCGGCCTTTCTTGCCAAAGTCCCGGGCGGCGAGAAGTATGTCGAGGACATGCACAAGGCCTACGGAAAAGACCGCGCCGAGATGCTGATCAGCCTGTCTGGCGACCCGCACCTCGGCTTGTTCCCCAATCTGCAGTTGATTGGCAACCAGGTGCGCATCATCGTCCCGATCGCGCCGGGCGTGACCCAGGTCCTGATGTCGATGGTGAGGTTTGGCGGCGTGAGCGATGAAATCAACACCATGCGGGTTCGTCAGCACGAGTCCTTCTACGGACCGGCCGGCTCGGGCTCACCGGATGACGCCGAGATCTTCGAGCGGGTGCAGCGCGGCATGCAGGCCGAGTTCAATCCCTGGATCGAAATTTCACGGGGCATGCATCGCGAGTACATCGACACCGATGGCAGCGTGGTGGGGCGGATCACTGACGAAGTGCCGCAGCGAGGCCAGATGAAGTACTGGCTTCAACTCATGACAAATAGCGCGGCATGACGCTGGAGACCAATGTGACGGACGCTTCAAACGGTCTGAGTGACTGGGCCACCTATCGGGAAGTGGAGCTATTCCTTTTCAAGGAAGCCGAGCTGGCAGACACCCACCAGTTCCAGGCCTGGTTCTCGCTCTTCACCCAAGACCTTCTGTACTGGGTCCCTTGCAACAACGACGACGCTGAGATCGGCAAGCAAATCGCGCTGATCAACGACAACCGTGCCGAACTGGACGAGCGCCTGTTCCGTCTGGGGACCAAGCATGCGCATGCGCAGTCTCCCCGGTCGCGCCTCTCGCGCATCGTGAGCAACATCGTGCTGGCCGACGACTATCGCCGTGGAACCGGCGGGCAGGTGACCTCGCGCGTGCTTGTCACCGAAGTGCGAAACGGCAAAACCGAGCATTGGGCCGGGCGGGTCACCCACCTTCTGGTGCGCCAGGACGGTGTGCTGCGAATGCGCGAAAAGCGCGTGTACCTCGCAGCAAACGACCAAGTGCTCCCCAACCTCACCTTCATCATTTAATCCGTCATCGGAACAGAAAA
>JAURKV010000147.1 GCA_030831585.1 Ramlibacter sp.
AAACCGGTCGACCCCCAGCGGCTGTTGGACCTGGCCCGCGTGGATTGAATTCAGGCGACGGGCTGCGACCTGCTGCAGTTGGAGCAGGTCGCTCTGCGCCTCGCCCCTGCGCCGCCCCGCATTCACGGCTCAGCCGCGACTGACAGACCTCTGAGCCAACCGAACGGATGGCTTGGTTGGGACGGAAGTTCGAAGGATCATCGCGCCGCCTTCCACCTCATCTCAAAGACCATCATGTTCTGCGTTGCATCCCGACCCCTTGCCTACCCGGCCTGCCCGGCTACGGCACCTGCCTATGCCCCTGCGGTGACATCTTTTGAAGTTTCGGATCCCGCCCGGGGCGCCGGGCTCGTGTCTACCGAGATCGCTCCTCACCCTGATGCCGTGGGGGGTAGTGGCGTGTTCAGTGCGGGTGACCGTCGCCGGATGCAGGCCGAGGCGGATCACCATCCACTCGCGACCCGCACGGCAACCATCGACCCTGCCGCCCTGGCCCCCGCCTCGACCTTGGGCTCACCCGCGCGAGTGACTTCTCCCTCGCAGAGCCGCATGCAAGCCCCCCGCTGGCCTTGCGAGGCCGACGAGGGCTGGAAGGAGCTTCTGGGCTTTGACCTGACCGTGCTAGCACCCCCCCGTGGCCACCCGGTACGCACGGCCCTCCCCAAGGCTCGTGAGGAGAAGGACTACCCCGCCTTCGCTATGGCCTTGCGGGAAATGGGCGTCCCAGCGGGCCAGATCACGCGCGCCGCAGTTCTCGCCGGCCTCCTTCCGACCCAGCAGCGTCCGGTGACCGGGCCGGAAGGCGTGGGAAAAAAGCCATCGGACTTCAAGGATGTCCTCAGAGAGGATCTGAAACTGTTCTTCAAGCGAACTGCCGAGACCATGCGTGGGTTGCCTCAGGCGCGCGCCCAATTGGAAGCCTTCTTGGCCGCCCACAAGACGCGCATGCCCCAGAAGGAGCGAGCCCAAATGGAGGCCCTGTTGGCGCGCTTGGGCGGCGGGGCACGTTTCGGTTGATGTACGCTCCGGCTACCATCTGTGGATGACGAAGCAACTCAAAATCGATTTCGTGTCCGACGTGGTCTGCCCCTGGTGTGCAGTGGGCCTGGGCGGGCTGGAGCAGGCCCTGGCCCGGCTCGAGGGCGAGGTGAAGGCCGAGATCCACTTCCAACCCTTTGAGCTCAACCCCCAGATGGGGCCCGAGGGCCAAGACATCGTGGAGCACATCTCGGAGAAATACGGCTCCACCCCCGAGCAGATGGCCGAGCGCTGGCAAATGATGTGCGACCGAGCCGCCGAGGTGGGCTACCAGTTCCAGCGTGAGCGCCTGGGCCGCATTTGGAACACCTTTGACGCGCACCGCCTGCTGCATTGGGCCGGCACGCTTGGCAGCAGCGCGCAGCGAGACCTCAAACAGGCGCTACTTTCGAGCTACCACGAAGAGGGCCAGGCAGTGGGCCAGCACGAGGTGATGCTGGCGGCGGTGGCCGCGGCCGGCCTCGATGCCGCGGTGGCCCGGACCGTCCTCGCCGGCGATGAATTCGCCGCCGAGGTACGCGACCGCGAAGCGTTTTATCGCCAGGCCGGCATCACCGCCGTGCCCTCGGTCATCGTCAATGACCAGTACCTGATTCAGGGCGGCCAGCCGGCCGAGGCCTTTGAGCAGGCCTTGCGGCAGATTGCGGAGCAGGCGGCCTGATCAAGGGCGCGGTCGGTCGGTAGACCACGCCCACGGCCAGGGACCAAGCTCTGCAAGGAGCCGCCACAAGAAGCCGTCATGCGTCCGGAGCCGTCCGCCTCGGCCTGTGTCAAACCGTCGCCGGCGTTCAATCAGCGCATGTCGATGCGGAGCGCGCCGTGGATCTGGCTCGGCCCACAGTGTTCGAGATGCAGCCTGATTAGCTTGAAGCAATCCGTCACAGCGTGGCCTGCTTGAGCATCGATTCGAGCCTAGCCAGGTCTGTGGCCAGGGTTGTGCCCTGCTGCGCGGGCTGCCATGCGATCAACTGCCCGCGGTCCAGCGTTGTGGCCCCCCCCAGCCCGGCCGGCTTTGCAGCCAACTGCCCGCTGGCCGCGGCCATTGCCCCCAGCCCGGCCGGGCCGTCAAACGCGGTGACCCCCGGCGGCTTGCTGGGGATTCTGCTCTGCTGATCGGCCCGCACCCTGTCCATATAGCTAAATTGCTGATAAATGGTCATTTCGCTCATCGGAATACGCATAAGACCGTCCTCCACTAGCGTCTTTGGCGTTTGGGTGGCGGGGTCCGCTTTCGGCTTGCCAGCTCGAGCTTCAAAGTCAGCCCTCATGGCCTTGAGGTCTGCGTCTATCAGGTCCGCATTCCGCGGGCCAGTTTGCGGGCTCGCCCTGGCCCTCTCAAAACTCTGCTTTAGCTGCTCCAAGAAGTGGTTCGGCCCGCTGAACCCTTGGGGATTTTTTCTTGCCTGCTCCAACTCCTTTTTGGCTAGACCGATTTCCTGATGAACCTTCGCCAGGAATTCTTTTCTGATTTGGGCCAGGCCTTTGAAATTCCCTCCCCGCGAGGTTCCAGTCACGCCACCGATGTCGCCTTGTCTGGCGCCACCGGTGGGCGTTTGAGGTGGAGGGCCTTCCCGCTGCGCCGTGTTTAGTTGTTGAGCGGAAAGATTGGGGGTTGAGCCGGACGGTGAGATGGCCATGATGAACCTTTGCGGTGAAGAGTTGCGGCGTGGCGGGTGGGGTGGCGATTGATTCAGATCCGCTGGTGTCTGCGGACGGCGCTGGTGGCAGCGCGTGAAGGTGCTCGGGCCGCTGCCGCCTCCTTGACGTCGGCAGCCTCGAGTGCCATGGCGTAGTCGCGAATCGCCTCGGGTGAATCGAGCCCATGCGTCTTCAGTTCGGTTTCGATCGCAGCTTGCTTTTGGCTCAGCATCGCCTGCGCAGCACTCAGAAACTTCTCCAGCTCCGCCGCCGCGAGGTCGTCGACTGCGATTGCGGCGGGGTCTTCCTTGGACAGCTGAGGCATTGGGGGCTCCTTGAGGGTCAATGTTTTGACAGCCGCTTGGTGGTAGGCGCCGCGGGGAAGTTCCCTGGAGGCGCAGGCTCCAGCGTCTGCCCATCCCCAGGTGGCAAAGCAACTCTGGCTCGCTGTCGTCAGGCGCGGGCACTCTCTTCGGGTGGCGGGTTCGCGCACCATCGTGCACTTCATTCCCCTCTCTTATGGAGCGCCTCCATGCACATCGCCGCCCGCCTCATGCCCGCCTTGGGCTTTTTTTTCGTCTCCGCAGCGCGCGGGCAGGCGCTGGGGGAGCCGGTCCTGCCTGACGCGGGTCCGCGCGTCCCGTTCGGGGACATCGTGCCCCAGCGGCCGCAGCCGGAGTCACAGCCGCATTCACAACCCCTATTGGCGGGCCAGGCTGACACCGTCGATCGAACCCAATCGGCAGAGGGTGTGGCCTCGGCTTGGATCGAAGCGTCGATCCCTGCCGACCCTGCATGGCAGGCCGTGACGAATTTCGACGTGGCCTCACGGCGATGGATCGAGGCCGAAGCCCAGGCGCACCCGCTGGAGGTCACGCCTGAGCCGGATCCTGGGGATGCGACACCGCGGGCGAGCATCTCTTTGCGCGCTACTTCGCCGGAATTGGCGATCGTGCCGGAGAGCCACCGCGAGCACGCAAAAAGAGTCCAAGAAGAAATCACGCGTTTCTCCCGCCAAACGATCAAAAAAATGGAGGATGAATTGGCCAGTCAGATCGACCTCCTCAAGCGTGATTCCACACAGCCCTCCCTGTCAAAACTGACCGAACTGGCATGGAGGATGGCGGCTTACCACTCGGAGGTTGCCCTCCACCCAGAGGGCACGCGGCTGGAGGAGCTTCGCCAGAAGATGATCGAGCGCATGTACTGACACCTGCGCTCGCCACGGGTAAGCGCTAGCGTCCCGAGGCTGGCGCCACCGAGGCGCCTTCGATGCCGTGACGCGCCAGCGCCTCGGCAACAAAGCCCGAGGCCTTCATTTCCTCGACATACGCTGCCAGCGCCTCAGCGGCCTCCGTCCCGCGGCCCTTGGGGCAGCCCATGGCCTGCTGGATCACCATGAAGCGTCCTGGCAGCAGCCGCAGGCCCCCCAGACGGGCGACATCGGCCTCGAGTTGCTGCTTCACCCCAGCGGCCACGTCGGCGCCGGTGCTGATGAAGTGGTCAACCACCGCTGGCGACGAGCGCGCGCGCTCCAGCGTCGCCGCCTTGATTTCACGCGAGAGAAAGAGGTCGTAGGCGCTGCCCTGGCCCACCACCAGCCGTATGCCGGCGTGGTCGACTTCCTCATTGCGTGTGAAAGTAGAGTTGTCCCGCACCAGGTAGCAGCCCTCAATCAGCACGTAGGGCGCGGTGAAGTGGATGCCCGCCCCGCGCAGCGGGTCGACCGCGAAAAAGCCAATGTCGGCCTCCTCCTGGGTCACCAGGTCAACGGACTTGGCGGCGGTGTCTACAGGCTTCAATTCCAACTCGACGCCCAGGCGTTGGGCAAAGCCCCGCGCGAGGTCGACCGACACGCCATAGACCTCGCCCGAGTCGGCTCGCTGACCGGCCAGGATGGGGTTGCCCAGGTTGATGCCCGCCCGCAGCCGTCCGGTGGGGGTGAAGGCGGCGGCGACGGAGGAGGGGATGTTCATCGGCGGGGCCTTCTCACGTCAATCGGTCGGGGCAGTGAACTCAGGAGGCGGCGGCTATGTCGAAGTGTTCGACGTGAGGCGGCTCCAGGAAGAAGGGCCCGATCATCGCGCGCCACTCGGTGAAGGCCGGCGACTGCCGAAAGCCCACAGTGTGGGCCTCGAGCATTGCCCACTCGACGCTGAGCACAACGCGCCCGGGTGACTCTTGGCAGGCGAGGATGCGGTGACCCAGGTAACCCTCGGACTTAGCCAGGTGGGTGGTGGCGGCGCCGGTGATGACCTGGAGGAATTGCGCCCGCTGTTCGGGGCGGACCTTGAAGTCTGCGATTTCAACAATCATCGTACGGGTCTCGGTTAGCAAATTGGCAAAAATATATGTCTGCCGAGGGCGCCAAGGCTCCCGGGTTGGAGTCGTCTTCAGGCGTACTCGCCTACGGGCACGCAACTGCAAAACAGGTTGCGGTCGCCCCAGACGTTGTCCACCCGACCCACGGGCGGCCAATATTTGGCGTGTCGCCCTTCGCCCAGGACGGCGGCGCCCACCTCGCGCGGGTAGGCGTGTGTCCAATCGCCACGCAACAGGCTGGCTGCGGTGTGCGGCGCGTGCTTGAGGGGGTTGTCGTCTTGCGGCCACTCACCGCGTTCGATCTGGCGGATCTCCTCGCGGATAGCGACCATCGCTCCGATGAAGCGGTCGATCTCGCCCAGTGTTTCGCTCTCGGTGGGCTCGACCATCAGCGTGCCGGCCACCGGAAAGCTGAGTGTGGGGGCATGAAAGCCATAGTCCATCAGGCGCTTGGCCACGTCTTCGGCGCTCACGCCGCTGGTGTCTTTGAGCGGCCGCAGGTCCAAGATGCATTCGTGCGCGACATGGCCGTTCTCACTCGCATAGAGCGTGGGGTAGTGGTCCTTGAGGCGGTGGCTGATGTAGTTGGCCGAAAGAATAGCCGCTTCGGTGGCCTGCTGCAGGCCCTCGGCACCCATCATGCGGCAGTACATCCAGCTGATCGGCAACACCGCTGCATTGCCCAGGGGGGCGGCTGATACGGGGCCCACCGGCTGCTCGCCCAAGCTGCCCGCAGCGCCGCTGGCGTGGCCGGGGAGGAAGGGCACCAGGTCTTCAACCACGCACACCGGGCCCACGCCCGGGCCGCCGCCGCCGTGCGGAATGCAGAAGGTCTTGTGCAAATTGAGGTGGCTCACATCACCGCCAAACTCGCCCGGCGCCGCCACACCCACCAGCGCGTTCATGTTGGCGCCGTCCACGTAGACGCGCCCGCCATGCTGGTGGACCAGCGCGCACAGGTCTTTCACGCTGGTTTCGATCACGCCGTGGGTGCTGGGGTAAGTGATCATCACCGCCGCCAGGCGATCGCTGTGCGCCTCGCACTTGGCCTGCAGGTCGGCCATGTCCACGTTGCCCATCGCGTCGCAGGCGGTCACTACCACTTGCATGCCCACCATCTGCGCGCTGGCCGGGTTGGTGCCGTGGGCGGAGGAGGGAATCAGGCAGACGTCGCGCTGCATGTCGCCGCGGCTCTCATGCCAGGCCTTGATCGCCAGGAGGCCCGCGTACTCGCCCTGCGAGCCGGCGTTGGGCTGCAGGCTGATGCCGGCGTAACCGGTGGCTTGGCACAGCCACTCGCGCAGCTGCGCGTCGAGCGCGGCGTAGCCGGCGAGCTGGTCGGCCGGGGCAAAGGGGTGGGGCTGGGCGAACTCGGGCCAGGTGATGGGAATCATCTCACTGGTCGCATTGAGTTTCATGGTGCAACTGCCCAGGGGGATCATGCTGCGATCGAGCGCGAGATCTTTGTCGGAGAGCGCGCGGATGTAGCGCAGCATGCCGGTCTCGCTGTGGTGGCTGTTGAACACCGGGTGCGTCATGAAGGGGCTGGTGCGCCGCAGGCTGGCCGGGATCAGCGGCTCAATGCCTTTTTCAAAGGTGGTAAAGCTCGGAAGCGCCTGGTCGTCGCGGGCAAACACCGACCACAAAAGCG
>JAURKV010000148.1 GCA_030831585.1 Ramlibacter sp.
CATGGCGGCGATCGCCTTGGGAAGCTGCCTGCTGCGCCCCGGGCGGCTCATGGGACGATTCGCCCTTTACGCACTCAACCTCTTGCTTTGTGTGCTCGCCGGCAGCGGCCTTCTGGTGCAGCACGTCTACGCTGACCAGCCCCTGCTGGACGACTGGGTGTTCCATGGCTTGTGGTGCCTGCGCCTCTCAGTGTGGATGTGGTTCATGAGCGCCTTCTTTGAGGGGGCGTCAACACCACGCTGGTACCGACATCTGTGTCTGGGGCTGCACGCGGTGGTTCTGGCCTGCATGACGCTGGTACCCCTGGGCTGGTTGATGCCCATGCAGGTCCTGGTGTTGGCTGTCACAGTGGCTTTCTCGTTGGCGCAGATCGTCGCCGTGCTAGGGATGCAGGACATCCATGCCTTCTACCGGCGGACCTTGCTGGCAGGCTTTCTGGCTACCGACGCGCTCGTGGCGGGAACGGTGCTGGCTTCGGTCTATGCCGGAGGCACAGAGCTGGCCACCCACCTGGCGCGTGGCCTCGACATCGTCGCGCCCTTGATCCTGCTGCTGGTGATCGCCTTCAAGGGGCGCCTCGATCAGCAGGAGTTCGTGCGGGTCAAGGGCGCCCTGCAGGAGGAGAGCCTGCGTGCTCGCTTTCACCAGCAGGCGGTGCAGGACCGCAAGATGCTGATCGACATGCTGACTCACGAGCTTCGCAACCCGCTGGCCTCCATCAGCTTTGCGGTGGGCTCGCTGGAGCGGCGTGCAGCCAGTGGGCCGAGTGACAGGGAGGGCCGGCACGACGCAGGCCGGGAACAGCGGCTGCTGAATATCCAGCGATCCATCCAGAACATGGACAGCGTGATCGAACGATGCAGCTTGATGAACCTGATGGATCAGGACAGCGCCATTGTCCAGCGCGAGCCGGTGGATCTTGCCGATTTCGTGGGCGACCTCGTTCTGGATCACCCCGGCCATGAGCGCATAGACCTCGACCTCCCACATGGCGCCTGCACGGTGAACTCAGACCGGCAGCTGCTGCGGATCGTCGTCGGTAACCTGCTGGAAAACGCCCTCAAATACTCGCCTGAAGCCAGCCGCATTCGAGTAGCCTTGCGCACCGACTTGAAGCCTGATGGACCTGGTTCAGCTCAATCAAGGCCAGCCGCAGCTGGGTCGGGCAACGCATCAGCCCAGGTCGGAAATCAGTACGTTATATCCGTCGCTAATTCCGAGGGTGACCATGGTGCGCCTGATGCGGGCGAGGTCTTTCGCAAGTTCTACCGCCACCCTTTGGCCCAGGCCCAGTCGGGCTCCGGCCTGGGTCTTTATCTGGTGCGCGAGATCTGCCGCTGGCTCGGGGGCGAGGCCAGCTACAGGCCCCCGGCCGTTGCGGGCGAGGTGGTGTTCGAGGTGAGGTTGCCTGTATGAGCGCGTCGCAGGTCGCCCTGCGCGTCGCCCTCGTCGAGGACGACCAGATCCTGCGCGATGAGATCGGAAACTACCTGGGCCAGCAGGGCTTCGAGGTGTTCGAATTCACCACCGGTGTGACTTTGGCGCAAGACCTGCAGCGTCTGCAGGTGCGCCTGCTAGTGCTGGATGTGAACTTGCCTGGTCCCTCCGGCTTCGAAGTCGCTGCGCGTCTGAGGCAATCGCTGCCTGGCTTGGGGATCGTCATGCTCACAGCGCGCGGTGGCCTGGCGGATCGGGTGGCCGGGTACGACAGTGGCGCTGACGTATTTCTGCCCAAGCCCGCCTCACCCCAGGAGCTGATGGCGGTGCTGATGAGCCTGAATCGCCGTATCTCGGGCAAGTCTCACGAGTTGTGGCTGGTGCTCGACGCGCGCCAGCGCATGCTCAGTTCAGGTGCGGACCAGACCGTGGTGCAATTGACACCGCCGGAGGCTGCCTTTCTGCGGGCTCTGGTCGAGGCGGAGGACCGCCGCCTCGATTCGGGCAGTCTGTTGGCCCGTATCGACGCGGCCACCGCGAGCCCGGGCATGACCAAGCGCGCGCTCGAGAATCTGGCCAGCCGACTGCGCAAGAAGGTGGCGGGCAGCGGAATGGCCCGACAGGAGCAGTTGATCAAGCCAATTTGGGGCTGGGGCTACCAACTGGGCGTACCGGTGCGGTTGCTGGAGCAGGGGACCGGGCCCTAGCGGGCCTCTCGGCCGATGGCCGAGGGCGGCCGATGCGAAATTGGCGTCAGTAGGTGATGGTGATTCGACTCGCCCGGTTGCCTGAGGAAGTATTGGCGCCCAATGAGGTCGGCATGCCGTTCCCGGTTACCGAGTAGGCAGACACCGTGCCATCGGTCTGGTTGGTCATATAAAGGAATGTGCCGCCGGGATCGACAGCCAGATCCGCTGGCTCGCCCCCAGCGCTGGCCATCGTGCCCACCAAAGTCAACACGCCGGTCGTCCGGTCGAGCGCGTAGCGTGAGAAGGTGTTGCCCTGGTTGTCAGCGACGAAGACAGCGTTGCCTGAAGGGCTCATCGTAATCGAGGCCGGCGTGTAGCTGCTCACCAGCGAGGTGCCCAGAGGTGAAAGTGTGCCGGTGCTACCGTTGATCGCAAGAGTTTGCATGCGCGCCTCGTTGGCGCTGGTCACGGTGAGCAAGACGAGTTGACCACCCGAGGGAGCCATCGCAATCCCCTGAGTCGTCTCCGCGTTGGTCGAATAGGTGCCGACCGCGCTCAGGCTGCCATTGGAGCGATTGATCGCATAGATGGTGATGCCGGGTGGCGCTCCTCCGTATGCGACATACAGGAACGCTCCGCTCGGGTCTGCCGCCACGACTGTGGGGATTTGTCCGGTGGCGATCGGTGTGAATATAGTGGTCAGCGCCCCCGAGCCAGCGTCGATTCGGTAGCCGGAAAGCGTGGAATCAGTCGAGTTGGCGACGTAAAGGTATTGCCCCACGGGCTCGATGGCCAGACCGTAGGGGGTCCCACCGGTGGCGGTCGCCGACCCACTGAGCGCGCTCAGCGCGCCACTCGAGCTGTTGATGGCGAATCCTGAAATTGTGTTGTCGCCAAGGTTGGTCGCATAGGCATAGCGTCCATCGGGTGTAACCGCTATGGCCCAGGGTGACATGCCAGCGACGGCGGTGCCGATCGACTGCAGCAAGCCAGTACCCGCAGTGATGGATAGGGCCGAGATCGTTCCGTCATAAAAGTTAGTGACAAATACGAATCGCCCCGGCTTGTTCGCGCAGGTCACGGTGAGGTTGGTCACTGCGGTGCGAACCGTGCCGCTGGCGTTTGCCAGGGCGCAGGCCTGACCCTGGGGTTGGGTCTCGATGGAGGCCGAGTAGCTGCTGCCGCTGGGTACCGCTGTAGGGAAGCTGAAGTTTCCGTCGGCCGTCACGGTGACCCTCTCTCCGGCGTTTTGCAGCACCAAAGACCTTGGGATTGCTAGACCCGACACGGTGCCCGAGAGGCTGTAGCTCGCGACCGTGCTGCCACCGCCGCAACCGACTAGCGCCAGGAAGGCAAGCAAAGCGCCGGTGCATGCGGACCGGCTTGACAAGAATTTCATGGTGGCCCCTTCTCGAAGGTGCCCGCTGCACTGCGTGCCGCAGGCCGGAAACCGAGCACCTGACTCAGCGCCCGCGTCGTTCCCGGCCAATTTTTGGAGGGGCTGTGCCCACTTTCTCTCAGGTCCTCTCAGCCGTATTCAGGCCTCTACCTTGCCTGCGCACTTCAGGTTCACGCTACCAAGCCCGAGGGGCGTACTATCGCCGCGTACCTCCTCCGAGCGACTCCAGCACCCCCATCCACAGAGCATTGCGCTCGACGCGGGGCCGCGGGTCCTGCTGCCCGTTGGCGTTGGGCCAGACCGCGGTCTGCACCATTACGATGCCCGATGAAGGTTGCACGTAGACCGCCTGACCGAAGACCCCTTGCATGGCGAAGGTGCGGTCCTTGAGCGGCAGCAACCAGAACTGGTAGCCGTAGCCGAGATAGGGCGTGGCTCGTAACGGTTGCAAGGCTGCTGGCTGGCGTGCCGGATCGGTGGCCTCCAGCACATAGTCGCGTGGAACCACCTGGCGCTCGCCGACCTTGCCGTCTTGCGCCATCAGCAACCCCAGCCGGCCCCAGTCACGCAGTGTGGCGTTGAAGCAGTGGTACGCGCCCTCCTGGCCAGCTGGGTCGGTGCACCAGAAGGCATCTTGCTCCGTGCCCAGGGGCTCCCAAAGCCACTCCCGGGTGAGGTCAGCCATGCTACGCCCGGTGGCGCCGGTGAGCACCCGGCCCAGCACCTCGGTTTCAGCGCTGGCGTAGACGAATTTTTCACCCGGCGGGGAGTGTCGTGCAGTGATCGAGCGAAGCACTTCCGGCACCGTGGGCTTGCCGGTATCGACCGCCTGTCCGAGGCGGGCCACATCGTCTTTGCCGTCGTAGCGCTCGGTGAACGTGAGGCCGGACGACATTCGCAGCAGGTGACGGATGGAGGTGGCGCCGTAGGGGCTGCCGGCCAAATCGCGCGCGTAGCGCTCGGCGGAGTCGTCCAGCGAGGCGATCTGGCCCTTGCCGTGAGCCACGCCTATCAGGAGCGCGGTGATGCTCTTGGCCATGGAAGCCGAACGGAAGCGGTGCTTGTCATTGCGGGCGTATCGGTAATGCTCCGCAACGATCTCGCCGTTTTTCAGCACCAGCAGGCCGGTGACCCGCTGGCGACGCAGGTAGTCCTCCAGGGTCAGTTGCTGGCCGTCAATCCGGTAGCGGATCGGCGGAGGTGCCGAGGCGCGCGGCAGGGCCCGGACCTGGGCGGGCCGCGCAACCCAGGCACTGCGGATACCGGGCACCTTGTCCAGCGCGGACCAAGAGCCCACCTGATAGGCCGGCGTCGCGATGCGCGTCGGGCTTGGCGCCACCGGGTAACCCGCTGCGCGGCCTAGCAGGTCGGCGTCGGGTTCGTCAGAAGCTTGCAGAGGCTGCACAGGCTGCGAATAGGCGCAGGCCGCCAGTAATGAAGCGCAAACGCCGAGGCTGGTCTGGAGCAGGGCGTGACGCAGGGGCGGGATCAGGCGGGGCATGGGTGGGTCTCCATTCGGTTCCTGCGTGTGCAGTCTTGTGTGCGTATTCCCGCGGGCAGGTCCATCGGCTTGGATTCAGCGGCGTTTCGGGTGCTGGCGTTGCCACGCCTCGAGCGCGAGTGGCCCAATGCCAAACCGGACCGAATTGCCCACGTGCAGGGATTGGAACTCGGTCTGAACTAGCGCGATGAAACGCTCGCGATCAGCCTTCGGGACAGCGCCTGGCAGGTGACGCGCAATATTGCGTCGGGTGAGTGCCTCGTCGCCGCGAACGATGGCCGCGACCACTTCGCGCAGCGGCTTCCAGTGACGCAGGCGAAACACGTCCGGCGTGCCCATGTTCTGTTGCACCGCCACGTACTGCTGGCAGGAGCGCTCGTAGGCCGAAATGAACACGTCGCGCAGCAGCGCCACTTGATTGAGCTCGTAAACACCGAGCATCGCGTCGGTGTAGGCCTGCGCGGGCAGGTCCAGGAAGGACAGCGGGCACAGGTTGTGGCGAATCAGCGGGATGTTGGCGGCCAGTCGCGAGACCCGCTTGTTGACGTCCTCGAAGGGCTGCAGATAGGGCAGGTGCACCATGAGAAAAAAGGCCTGCTCGAACGGGTCGGTGATGTCGGCCGCCATTTGCACCACGACCCCAAACACCTCATCGACTACCTGGGGTTGTGAGAGGGGCAAGTAGACGCTGCCGCCGATGCCCACCGCGCGCGTTCGCAGGCAGCCCACCGCAGCAGGGTCGGCCATCAGACCGTTGGACAGAAAGGCATGCAGGGCGATCAGTGTCTGCCTGTCGACCCCGGTGGTCTCGGCGCCCAGGACGAGGAACTCGATGGCCTCCTTGTGGTTGAGGATCATCTGGGTCTCGAGGGTGTTTTTGCCCTCAGCGGCTTGGCCGAACTCGATGAGGCGCTCGGTATCGAGTTGGCTGTAGGTATTGCCTTCGAGCTGCGACGAGGCCCAGGAGAGATCGATCAGCAAGCGGTTCAGGATGTCGCGGGCAAAGGTACCTGCCGCTGCCTGATCCACGGGCGAGCGGCCCATGCTGTGCAACTGGCGGCGAAGCGCCTCGGGCAGGTAGGGCGTGTGGTTCGGTTGGTAGGCCTCCAGAAAAGCGAGGCGGTAGCCCACCGGGCGGCGCAGCGAGCGCGGCTGGCCGACATAGGCGCGAATCTGCGCACCCTCTGTGCTGGTGGGCACGTAGTCGGGCGCCGGGGGCGGCTCCAGGGCGCGCAGGCGCGTGGCCGGGAAGGCGCCTCGCTCGTGGGTCCAGTGAACTGATGAGGCAGACAGGTCTGGCATGGCTGAAGTGGCCGATACAGTCGACACCGCCGATTGCGCCCGCGCATTCGATGGCACGTCAGTGACCCCCGGGAGGTAGCGAACGCCGCGCCCCGCCCCGCGCGCCAGGACCCGCCCCTGCGCCACCAGCAGTGCCAGCCTGCGTTGTAGCGTGCGCCGATGCAGGCCACTACCCAGTTGCCGGGACAACGCGTCAATGCTCACGCCGTCGGCAGTGGTGCCGACAAGGTGGGCGAGGTGATCCAGTTCCTGGGAGGGCGTGACGCGAGGCATGGGCCGTCTCTTTGTGTCGCAAGAGACGGAGTATTGCGACAATTAAAGTGTCGCGCAAGCGGTGCGTGGGTGGTTTTCGCGACAGATTAACTGTCGCGAAAACAAGGGCGTCGCCTCCGCGGCATCAGCCCTTCTTGGCCAGCCCGACGTCGTTCACGACCCTGTACATGAGGTCGCGGTCCTTGAGAAATTCCCTCTGGAAAGCGTCCACCGAGAGCGGACTCGGGTCCAGGCCCAGGCCGATCAGGCGCTCTTGCACCGCCTTGGTGGTGGCCACCTTGTTGATCGCGGCGTTGAGCTTGTCGACTGTGGCGCGGGGGATGCCTGCCGGTCCGATCAGGCCGAACCAGGATTCGAACTCAAAGCCGGGCAGGCCCGATTCTGCAATGGTGGGCACATTGGGTAGTTGTGCGCTGCGCTTCTTGCCGGTGATGCCCAGAACACGATAGCGCGGGTCATTTCGGAAGGCGGCTGAACCTGCGGTGGGCACGATGACCGCCTGCGCCCGGTTGCCGCCCACGTCGGTCACCGCCTCGGCGGTACCCTTGTAGGGGATGTGCACCACGTCGATGCCGGCCGACTTGACGAAGTACGCCATCGCGAGGTGGGTGGAACTGCCGATGCCCGCCGAGCCGTAATTGAGTTGCCCGGGCTTGGACTTGGCCAGAGCGATGAACTCGGCAATCGTGCGCGCAGGTACCTCGGCGTTGACCAGCAGGATGTAGTTCTGGTCGCCCAGGTTGGCCACCACCTGAAAGTCCTTGATCGGGTCATAGTTGGGCGTGGCACCCATCGCCGCAGTCACGAAGTGACTGGACGCTGCCATGAGCAGCGTTCGGCCGTCGGGCTCGGCCTTCGCCACCGCTACCGTGCCGATCGCGCCGCCAGCACCCGGTCTGGCCTCGATGATCCAGGTCTGGCCTGTCTCGGCGCCCAGCTCGTTGTGAATGGCCCGTGCCGGCGCCTCACGCGCGCCTCCGGCTGCGAAGGGAACAATGATCCGGCTCACGTTGCCGCCAGCTTGCGCCAGCGCGGAGCTGGGCAGCCCAAGGGCCAGACCGCCGGTGAGGCTGCCAGAAAGGCCACCAAGCGCGGCCAGTAGGTCTCGTCGATTCATCTGCATCTCCTTTGCGTGTCGTTGTCAGGGGGCGTGTCAGCCCATGATTCGGTGGAAGTCTTCGAACAATTCGTCGACCGAGAAGCGCCGGGGGATCAGCCGCTGCTCGTGCGAGTAGCGGATCAGGATCTCCAGTGCCCGCCGGTTCGGCTCCACGCCGAAGGGGGTGAGGTCGGGCTCGCCGGTAGGGTGGCCCGCGTCTGCCTGCGCCTTGCTGGCCAAGAGGGCCTGGTAGAGGGCGCGCACCAACTCCGGCCGCTCGCGGCACAGATCTTCGCGCACCGCCACCATGTGATTGATCGGGATCAACCCGTGTCTCTCGGCCCAGGCCTTGGCGGCCTGCTGCGGCTCTGGCAACACCGACACCAGACGAGGGTCGTCCGGCAGGTCGGTGCCGATGATGGCGGCGTCAAGGTCGCCGGCCACCAGGCATTCGAAGGCGTTGCGTCCCGAGTTGTCGCGGCTCACGCCCGCCGGGTCTGGAAACTCGGCCAGGTGGCCGTCTTCGGAGGTGACCCAGTGCACGCCGTCGAGTTTGACGCCGTAGTCGTCAGAGATGATGCCGCGCACCCAGGTCACGGTGGTTTGCGCGAAGGCGCGGATGCCCACGCGCTTGCCTTGCAATTGGTCGGCCCGCAAGGGCCGTTCGATATGACTCACCAGGCAATGGTGCTGGTGGCGCCCCGCGCCGACCACTGCCGGCAACAGCACCAGAGGCTTCCCGTAGGCGCGCGCCTGAAGGTAAGTGACCAGGGCGAGCTCGGCGACGTCGAATGACAGCTCTCGCACCACCCGCTTGAAGGCGCGGTTGGGTGTCTTAACCGGGTCGTACTCGAGGTCGAACAGGTCCTGGGGCAGACGGCCCTCACGGAGAGCGCGGGTGTTGGGGTAGTCACCCAGCAGGGTCTTGAGGCGCAGGCGCTCGGCGGTCATGACGTGAAACTTCCTCAGGCCTGGCCGCTGCCCAGCCCGGGATAAAGGCGGCGTGCGGTGTCAGAGAAGATCGACGCACGGTCTGCTTCGCTCAGGGTGCGGGTGGCATCCATTGCCAGTTGCAGCTGGTGCGCCAGCCCGCCGGACGAGGCTGGGAAGTTGGAGCCCCAGGCAATCCGGTGCGCGCCGAAGGCTGCCACCGCCGCCTCGCAGAAGGCCTGCGGCGTGCTCTGCCCCTGGGCCGACTCCAGCATGTTGTGCGTGGTGAGCTTGAAGTTCAGCTTGGGGAAGCGGGCTAGCGCCCACAGGCTTGCGGCTTTGGCGTAGGGCGCGCCGTCGTCAAGCACCGGGCGTGCAAAGTGGTCGAGTAACACCGTGACCTCGGGGAAGTCACGCAGCACCGCCTCGAGTTGGGGCAGGCCGTTGGCGCGCAGCTGCACGCAGACCGGAATGCGGTGGTCGCTGGCGTACTGCCAGGCGGGGCGAGCGAGCGGGTCGTCGAGCCGGGTGGCATGGTCGGCTGCTGTATGGCCGGCGATGAAAAAGCGCATGCCGGCCAGGCCCTCGGCCTGCCAGCGGGCCGCCTGGGCTGGGGCGTCGGGCGCCAGCAGGTCGACCGAGTACACGCCAACGAAGGCTGCGGGGTGGGCGCGGGCGCAGTCACGCACATAGCTGCTGTCGTGCCCGTAGCAGGTCGAGGCCTGCACCAGCACCGCCTGGGCCACGCCGGCTTCGGCCATGGCCGCGATCATGCCGGCGTCGTCCACCGGGCGCTCGCGCGACCAGTCGGACTGCTTGCCGCCCATGGGCTGCAGCGGGTAGCGGGCGGTATCGGGTGCGATTACGTGGCAGTGTGTATCCACCACCGGCCAGGGAAGGGCCATGTTCTGAGTCTCCAGAGTTGGGAAGGCGTCGCTCGGGGCGACGCGCAGTTTGTTTTGCAAACAGCTTTCATTGTGCGCAGGGTCTTCAAAAAGAAAAAGCGAGATTTTTGGGCTTTATCATTTGACTTTCTTATGAACAGTCCCGACCGATGCTCCAGCCCGATTGGTTCATCCGCGCCAACCTGAAGCCGCGCCACCTGCAACTGCTGGTGGCGCTCGACCGGCATCGCCACATCGGCCGAGCCGCCGCCAGCCTGAACCTCTCGCAGCCGGCGGTCTCACTCTCCTTGAGCGAGCTGGAAAAAGGCCTGGGTCTGGCCCTGTTTGAACGGCACGCCCGCGGCGTCACCCCAAATGCCTATGGCGAGTGCCTGGTGCGCCATGCCAACGGGCTGCTGGCAGGCCTCGATCAGGCCCGGGAGGAACTGCATGCGCTGCAAACTGGCGCTGCGGCCAAGATCCGTGTCGGTGCGCTGCCCGCGGTGACCACCGCATTGCTGCCTGACGCGCTGGCCGCCTACAAGCGCGACTGGCCCACCAGCCAGGTGATGGTCAACGAGGGCCCGATGGAGCGCCTGCTGCCGCTGCTGCGTGGCGGCGAGTTGGACCTGCTGGTAGGGCGCCTGATGACCCGCGCCGCCGACGACGTGAGCGAGGAGGTTCTCTACGACGGGCTCAACCAGCTGGTGGTGCGCGAGGGGCATCCGCTGGCGCGTCGGCGCAAGCTCCAGTGGCCGCAGCTGCAAGACTACCCCTGGGTGCTGCCGCCCGCAGGCTCCTTGGCGCGCGAGCCCCTCGAGGTGGCACTGCGACAGCACGGCATGGCGCTGCCGCTGGACGCGGTGGAGACCCTGTCTAACAGCGTGATCGCCGGCTACCTGCAAAAGACCGACGCGGTGGGCCTGCTCTCGCGCTTGGTGGCCCGGCCGCTGGCGCGCAGCGGCCAATTGGCC
>JAURKV010000149.1 GCA_030831585.1 Ramlibacter sp.
GGGCTCTCCAGCACATTGACGATGCCGGTAAAACCCTGTTCGGCCAACAAGGCGCCATAAAGTCCGCTTTGAGCAGATCGGCCGGCATGCATGCGCTTGACCATGGCACCGTACTGCGCCGCCATCAGGCCGCTCGATTGGGTCCCCGCGATGCCCAGAGCGTGAACCGTACGCTCGGCATCGAGCCGCAAGCCCCGGGCTGCGCCAGCCGCAGCCGAAAATACGCCCAGCGTGGCACCCGAGTGCCAGCCCTGCGCAATGTGCTCTTGCCCCATGCAAATGCCCACGCGTGGACCGACCTCATAGCCGGCTACCGCCGAAGCCAGAAGTTCGCGCCCGCTCATTCCAGGTCGCATCTGAGCCACAGCCAGCAGAGGAGGCAGCACCACAGCGCCCACGTGCAGCACGCCTTGACGGTGCACATCATCGAGCTCGAAACCTTGGACCTGGGTGCCGTTAATCAGCGCGGCATGCGGTGCTGAAAGCCGCAGCCCAGTACCCCAAACACTCAAGCCAGCCTCACCCTGCCCGCCGCCCTCCAGTCCGGCCAGCGTGCGCTGAAGAATTCGCGACCAAGGCAGGTCGGCGCCATAAAGCGCGCAGCCCAGGGAGTCGAGCATCAGGAGCTTGATGCGCTCAATCACCTGATCAGGGATATCTTCATATTGCAGGCCCGAAACAAATTGGGCTAGGCCGGCGGTGTAGGGGTTGCCGTGAACATCGGCCGCCTCGTGCAATGAAGAATGCGCCATGAAAGATGCTCGCAAGGACAGGAAGTGGTGATAGTATACCGCGGGATACCTAAAAATCAGACTCCTTTCGAGCCGCACCACATGCCAGCACCCAACGCACCCAACCCACAGGGTTTTGCCCAGGCCCTGGCGCATCGCTCATGCGGCCTGAATTGGGACGACCTGCCCGCCGAGTCGCTTCATTGGGCACAGGTGGGCTTGATAGATACCCTGGGGGTGATGCTGGCCGGCAGCGCCGAGCCCGCCCCCCGGCTGCTTGCCGGCGGCCTGGACCTGGCCCCTGGCCCAGCCCTTCTGGTGGGCAGCCTGCGGCGGGTGGGGCCACTCGATGCGGCGCTGATCAACGGTACCGCGGCCCACGTTCTTGACTTTGACGACTGCAACAACACGATGGGAGGTCACCCTTCGGCGCCAGTGTTGCCAGCACTTATGGCCCTGGCCGACGAACGCGGAGGCAGTGGACGCGACTTCCTGCTGGCCTACATCACCGGCTTCGAGGTGGAAACCAAAATTGCGATGGCGGTGAACTTCCACCACTATCAAAAAGGATGGCACCCCACCGCCACGATGGGCGTCTTCGGTGCGGCCGCCGCCTGCGCCAAGCTGATGGGCCTGGACGAGGACCGAACCGCCCATGCGCTGGCCATCGCTGCATCTTTGGCCAGCGGCATTAAATCGAATTTCGGCACTATGACCAAGCCGCTGCATGTGGGCCACTGCGCACGCAACGGCCTAATGGCCGCGCGCCTGGCCGCATTGGGCATGACGGCCAATCCGGCCGAGGTGTTTGAGCATCGACAGGGATTTCTCGATGTATTCAACGGCCCCGGCACCTACGACACTGAACGCGCACTGGCAGCTTGGGCAGACCCGCTGGACATCATGCGGCCGGGCATCGCCATCAAGCAGTATCCGTGTTGTGGCAGCACGCACCCGGCCATCGATGCGCTCTTATCACTGGTGCGCCAGCACGGGTATGCGCCGGCCGATGTCAAGCAAATCCAGGCATGGATTCATCCAAGACGGTTGGCCCATACCAATCGGCCCAACCCGCGCACACCAACGGACAGCAAATTCAGTCTCCAGTATGTGCTCGCACGCAGCCTGATCAGTGGATGCGTGGCCCTAGAGCATTTCGAAGCGCAATCGCACCAGGACCAGAACGTTCAGGCACTGCTTCCGCGCATCGAGGTGGCCGGATACGGGACGGATCTTTTCGCTGAAGACAACCACTTCGGCGGTGTTGTACGCCTGACCCTGGCCGATGGGACTGTGCACGAGGCAAGGGTCGATCAGCCCTTGGGGCGAAGCTGTGATCACCCGCTGCCCCGGGAGATGCTAGAAGAAAAATTTGCGCTGTGCGCCTCTCCCGTCCTGACCGACAAAGCCGTTGCGGCGCTGCTCAAGGCAGTACACCAGTTGCCTTCGATCCAGGACGTGCGGATCATCGGCCAGCACATGACCGATCTGAGAAAACCACTTAACCACTGAAGGCATTGGGGTACCCATGAGCATCAAGGAAATCAATTGTGACGTTGTCGTGGTCGGCAAGGGCAACGCGGCCCTTTGCGCCGCCCTTGCCGCCCGAGACCAGGGAGCAAGAGTGGTCATTGTGGAGGCGGCCAGCGCAGAGGAGAGCGGAGGCAACAGCCGCTTTGCCGGGGGCGTGATGCGATTTTCTTTTCACGATATCCAGGAACTGCGGCAGGTCATCGACATCACCGAAGAAGAGGCGGCCAATGCCGACTGGGGCACCAACACCATCGAGGAATTTTTCGATGACCTGTTCCGGCTGACGCACTACAAGACCGATCCGGACCTGTCGGAGGTACTGGTCAAGCAGAGTCTGGATGTCATGACCTGGCTACGCAGCAAGGGCGTGAAGTTCGTCGCCAACTATGGGCGGCAGTCTGCAGTGGTCAATGGTCGGCGCCGGTTCTTCGGTCGCATGCCGGTGGAGGTGTCAGGTGGAGGCTGGGGCCTGGTGGAGTTTCTCGACAAGGCCGCTACCTCCTCTGGCATAGACATTCACTACAGCACACGCGCCAAATCGCTGCTGATGGACGGCGATACGGTTGTGGGCGTTCGAGCCAGCCAAAACGGCCAGGTGGTGCATGTGAACGCGCGGGCCGTGGTGCTCGCATGCGGAGGATTTGAAGCCAACCCGGAGATGCGCACACGGTATCTGGGGCCAGGCTGGGAGCTGGCCAAGGTGCGAGGTACCCGCTTCAACCAGGGCGATGGCATCAAAATGGCACTCGACCTCGGCGCGGCCGGGCATGGCAACTGGTCGGGGGCGCATGCCACCGGGTGGGACCTCAATGCGCCGGCCTATGGCGACCTCAATGTGGGAGACCAGTTTCAAAAGCATTCCTACATTTTTGGACTATTGATCAATGCAGAAGGCAAGCGATTCGTTGATGAGGGGCTTGACTTTCATTCCTTCACCTATGCCAAGTACGGCGGCGAAGTGCTCAAGCAGACCGGTCAATTTGCCTGGCAGGTCTTCGACAGCAAGACGACCCATTTGCTGCGATCAGAGTACCGCATCAAAATGATGACCAAAGTCAGCGCCCAAACGCTCGAGGAGCTGGCCACCAAGCTAGAGGGCGTCAACGCCAAGTCCTTCCTGGAAACCGTTCATGCCTACAACGCAGCGGTGCGACAAGACATTGCGTTTGATCACACC
>JAURKV010000150.1 GCA_030831585.1 Ramlibacter sp.
CGTCGCAGCCGACCAGAGCACCGCCCGGGAACACCGTTTTCGGCAGCGACAGCAGGCCGCCCACCGTGAGCGCGCGGGCGCCATAGGCCACGCGTTTGGCTGGCTTGCCGCCCGCGGGGGTGTCGAAGTACCAGCGGATGTTGGGGTGGGTCTTGAATCGCTGGAACTCCTCAAAGGGAGAGAGCCAGGGGTTGGCGTAGTCCAGACCGACGACATAGCCGACGGCGATCTGGTTGTTTTCCATGTGGTACAGGAATGAACCGCCATAGGTGTCGTTCTCGAGCGGCCAGCCGGCGGTGTGCACCGCCAGGCCCGGCTGGTGGCGCGCCGGGTCGACTTCCCAAACCTCCTTGATGCCGATGGAGTAGCTTTGCGGGTCAGCGTCGGCGTCCAGCTTGAACTTGGCGATCAGCTGCTTGCCCAAGTGGCCGCGTGCGCCCTCGGCAAACACGGTGTAGCGGGCATGCAGTTCCATCCCGAGCTGGAAGTTGTCGGTGGGCTCGCCGTACTTGCCAATGCCCATATTGGCCGTAGCCACACCCTTGACCGAACCGTTCTCGTTGTAAAGCACCTCGCCAGCGGGAAACCCCGGAAAGATCTCCACGCCCAGTTCTTCGGCTTGCTGGGCGAGCCAGCGAGTCAGGTTGGCCAGGCCGATGATGTAGTTGCCTTCGTTATGGAAGTTCTTGGGCAGCAGAAAGTTGGGGGTGCGCACGCCGCCTTTTTCGGTGAGAAAAAGAAAGGCGTCGTCGGTGACCGGCTGGTTCAGGGGGGCTCCCTTTTCGCGCCAATCGGGAAAGAGCTCGGTCAGCGCGCGCGGGTCCATGATCGCGCCCGAAAGAATGTGGGCGCCGGGCTCGGAGCCTTTCTCCAGCACCACCACAGAAACTTCCTTGCCCTTTTCGGCGGCCAGCTGCTTGAGGCGAATGGCGGTGGACAGGCCGGCTGGCCCCCCCCCGACGACGACGATGTCGTATTCCATGGCCTCCCGGGGGCCGAACTGCGCCAGGATTTCTTCGTTTGTCATGCGGTCTCTCGGATAATGCCAATCAGTGCAGTGGAGGTGGCTCACTCCACCGGAGTTCCTGTGCATTTTAGGGCGCTCGTGTTTTCGTCCTCGCTGCTGCCGTCTTTCCCCTGGCATGACTTTTTCAGGAGCCCAGCAAATGGCCTATTCCATTGATCTCTCCGGCCGCGTGGCCCTCGTCACCGGCGCCTCCAGCGGACTGGGGGCGCAGGCTGCCCGTGTGCTGGCCCGCGCCGGTGCCGCCGTCGTCTTGTGCGCCCGCCGCGTCGAACGCCTCAAGGACCTGCGTGCGCAGATCGAGGGTGAGGGCGGCGACGCCCATGCCATTGCGATGGACGTGACCGACACGGTGAGCATCCGCGCCGCCGTTGCCCATGCCGAGACCGAGGTGGGCTCGATCGACATCCTGGTCAATTGCTCAGGCGTGGGCCTCTCACGCCGGCTGCAGGAGGTGAGTGAGGAAGACTACGACCGTCTCATGAACACCAACCAGCGCGGCGCCTTCTTCGTCGCCCAAGAGGTGGCCAAGCGCATGCTGGCGCGGGCCAAGGGCGCGGCGCCTGGCACCTACACCGGCGGACGCATCATCAACATCGCCTCGGTGCTGGGCCTGCGGCCCCTGCCCCAGGTAGGCGTCTACGCCATGAGCAAGGCGGCCGTCATTCACATGACCCGGGCCATGGCCCTGGAGTGGGGGCGGTTTGGCATCAACGTCAACGCCATCTGCCCGGGCTACATCGACACCGAGATCAACCACGACCACTGGCAGACCGAGGCCGGTCAGAAGCTGGTGCAGATGCTGCCGCGCAAGCGGGTCGGGCAGCCGGAGGATCTCGACGCGCTGGTGGTCATGCTCGCCAGCGGTGAGGGCCATTTCGTCAACGGCGCCATCATCGCCGCCGACGATGGCTTCACCGCCTGATGCTGGCCGGCGTCCTGGCGGGGCTGGCTGCCGGCGCGCTGTGGGGCCTGGTCTTTGTCGTGCCGGCCTGGCTGCCGCACTGGCCGCCGGTCGATCTGGCGGTGGGGCGCATGCTGGCGTACGCGGGCGTCTCCTTGGGGGCGATGCTGGTGGTGCCACTGCTTCGTTCACGCACGAACCCGGTTCCCCATCAGGTAGCCAGTGAGATTGCCAATGAGCGAGCCGACCCGGTGGCCCCAGCCACAAGCCTCTGGCCGGACAGGCGCCAGGCCCTAGCCGCCTTCGTCCTGAGCGTGCTGGGCTTCTGGGGCTACTACGCGCTGCTGGTGCTGTCTCTGCGCGATGCCGGCCCCGAGGTGCCCACGCTGATCATCGGCACTATTCCCCTGTGGGTGATGGTCCTGGGGAAGCCGGGTGGCCTGCGCTGGCGGGCCCTGCTGCCCGGTCTGCTGCTCACTGCCGCCGGCCTCGCGCTCATGACCGAATCCGTTCAGGCCGGGGGGGGTCTGCTTGTGGCGCCCGCATTTTGGCGCGGGGTGATGCTGGCTGGTGTGGCCATGGTCTTCTGGACCGCGTTTGCGCTGCTCAACTCCGCCTGGCTGCGACATCACCCCCAGGTGTCCGTCACCGCCTGGGCCAACTGGCTGGGTCTGGCCACTGGCGTGGGCACCCTGGGCCTGTGGGCGGTCGCGGGCAGCCCGCTGCGCGAAATTCTGGCCCGGCCAGACCTGGTCACCTACCTCGTGCTGTGCGGCGCCACCGGCTTTGGTGCTGCATGGCTGGCCACCATCCTCTGGAACGAGGCCAGCCGGCGCCTTTCGGCCAGCCTGTGCGGGCAACTGATTGTGAGCGAGACCCTGTTCGCGCTGTTGTACGCTTATCTGCTCGAGGGCCGTTGGCCGACCCTCGCCCAGGGCCTGGCGGCGGGCCTCTTCACCCTGGGCATCCTGGCATCCATCAAGGCGCAACGATGAAGATCGAGATTCCTGAGAAGAAGAACCTGGTCTACGAGATGGTGTTCAAAGTCCGCTGGGGCGACATGGACGTCATGGGCCACATGAACAACACGATGTACTTCCGCTACCTGGAAACGGCACGCATGGATTGGTTCAAGTCCATCGGGGTCGAAGGCGACCCGGCTGTGCCGGGGCCCGTGCTCGCGAACGCCTTCTGCAATTTCTACCGGCAACTGGCTTACCCCGACGAGGTGCTGCTGCGCCTGTACGCCTGTGACCCTGGCCGCAGCTCCTTCCACACCTGGGGCCTGATGACCCGTCTCGAAGAGCCTGACATTCTCTGCGCTGCTGGCGGTGGCACCATGGTCTGGGCCGACGTGCGGACCGGCAAATCAGTGCCCTTGCCAGACTGGGTGCGGCAGCTGGCGCAGTGAGGTGCGGGGGCCCTCAGCGGGCCCGCGGTACCCGCCCGAGCAAATAAAACTCGGTGTTGGGCATCATGCTGGTCACATTGGCCATACGGTTCGAGAGGCCGAAGAAGGCGGTGATGGCGGTGATGTCCCAGGCGTCCTCGTCGTCGAAGCCGTGGGCCTGCAGGGCCGCAAAGTCGGCGTCTTCCACCTCGTGTGAGCGCAGGCACACCTTCATCGCGAAGTCGAGCATGGCCCTCTGGCGCGGCGGGATGTCGGCCTTGCGGTGGTTCACCGCCACCTGGTCGGCCACCAGGGGTTTTTTCTCGTAGATACGCAAGATGGCGCCGTGCGCTACCACGCAATACAGGCAGTGGTTAGCGGCGCTGGTCGCGGTGACGATCATCTCGCGGTCGCCCTTGGTGAGGTTGCCGTCTTCTTTGAGCATCAGCGCATCGTGATACGCGAAGAAGGCGCGCCACTCGGCCGGCCGGCGCGCCAGGGCCAGGAATACGTTGGGGATGAAGCCGCTTTTCTCTTGCACCTCGAGGATGCGGGCGCGGATGTCGTCGGGCAGGTCCTTGAGTTCGGGCAGGGGGTAGCGGGCAGGCAATGGACTCTCCTAGGTCGTTCGGGTTGGGTAGCGTAGCGCTTTTACGCCGATGCCTCCGGCCCCCGTCATCTGCATGTGCACGAAATCGGCCATGGTGTTGGCCTTGTATTTGCGCATGCGGCGGTCTTTGTATAGCGGCCCATTGAACCCGACATGCGCCGCGGGTACGAAGATCGATCGCTGAAGCCGCAGGACGCTGCTGTCGATCCCTTCCACCCTCTGGAGATTCTTGTGCAAAACACCATGTCATCCACCGCGCGCCGCGCCAGCCAGGGCGCCGCCGCAACGCCGGCTACGGACTCGTCGGGCGCGACCGCTACCGATGGCGCCTCGGATTCTTCGGGTGTCGCCAGCGCGTCGGCCTCCACCACGCGCTCTGTCGCCACGGGGCCGTCAGAGGTGGCTTCCCGTTCTGTCGTCGCGCTGAGTTCAGGTGAGGCCACGCCCAGCGTGCCTGCAGCGTTTATCACCCGCACAGAAGTTGATTCACCCCGTTCGCAGCGCGTGGCTCGTGATCGGAAGGTCGAGCAGGTAGACCCGGGCGTGACGCTCAGCCCACCGGCCAAGGAGGTGGATGCCAAGCACGCGGCCGTAGCGGTCCAGGCGATCACCTTGTCTCCGGCCAGCCGCCAAGCCCAGAGTGCGTTGGAGCAGGCACTGGAAAAATTCGTCGACTATTACCCTTCCCAAGATCGATCCCGCAGAGCCGACCTCGGATTCGTCGCTGCCCACGCTGCGCTCCGGCAAGCGGCTACCGATTTCCAGGAGAGTCTCGATTCGCGCTCGCCGCGCCAAGCCCAGCTTGCCGACGTCGTTTTGAAGTGCCTGGTGGACGGTTTGCGCAGCGATCAGATTCAACACCCCTCCGCGCTGCGGTCGATCGCCCTGGATATTTCCCAATGCCTCGAGCTGGCGGACGCGTTGATAGACCGCCTGACCCCGGGTGTCGCAGAGTCGCTCAAGACGCCGGATGGTTGGTTCCCCGACGGGTACGAGACCTACATCTGGTGTGGCTTGGTGGACGCGTCGATGAGCGGTCCCCTCGGCGCATCATTCACAACCCTTGAGCCTTCAGCGCAAGCGCGAGCGCGTTTGTCTTATTTGGCGGAGCTGTCTCTTGAACGACCTCCCCTCGCGCAAGCGCTCGGGAACGCCCGATTCAGTCGTGAGCCGGACACAATACGACTGGCGCGTGGCATGGATCGCCTGGGGCAAGCGATCGTCGAACACGCAACTGTTGCTAGCGCGGAGAAGTTGAGTTTGGTGGCCTTGAAAATCACCGCGTACGTGGAGGGGGGCGAACCCAAGGCAGGAGGTCGCGCCTGGTGGAAATATGCCCTGGAGCCCTATTTCCGCGGCAGCTTGGCCAACGATGACCCAAGCGCAACGGTGGTGGTGATAGTGGGCGTGGTGATGAAGATGAGCTTTTGGAGGCGGGTGCACGGCTCGAACCCTTTTGCGGATCCAGCCAGTGAGTCGCCCCACCGACTCAATCTCGATGATATGGCTGTCACCTTCGTGAAATGGGCATCCGAGGCCTCCCCAGAGCGGCGGGCGCTTGTGACAAAAGCATTGGGGGTCGCTCTGGACAACTTCGGTAAGCGCCCCGCCGCTTCGACCGATCGCTGAGGGGGCCTCGACGCGCTGAGGGCGAACGGGCCTTAGGCCCCCGCCATCAGTTTGTGCACCAGATCGGCCGTGGTGTTCGCTTGGTACTTGCGCATCAGGCGGGCCCGGTAAATCTCCACCGTGCGGTGGCTGATGGCGAGCGCCTTGCCGATTTCCTTGGAAGTTAGGCCATCGAGCAGGCGTGCTGCCACCTCGCGCTCGCGTGGGGTGAGTTCAGCCTTGACCGGCCGGCGCGCGCTCAGGTCTTCGAACGACCAGATGCCCGCCTCATGCGGTGACGCACGGTTGATGGCGCGGCCGCTCACATGGCACCAAAACAGATCACCGTCGGCCCGCTTCATGATGCGGTCGTCGGCATAGCGGCCGCGTGTGTTCAGGATGGGCGCGATGCGTGCGCCCAGGCGCTCGTATTCGTCGGCGCTGGGGTAGAGCACTTGGAAGGATTCGCCGACCAGGGCCTCGCGCGGTACGCCGAACATCTCGCACATCAGCGCGTTGCAGTCCACGATGCGCCGGTCGCGCGAGAGGCACAGTCCCACCGGGGCGAGCTCGAAGGCGAGGCGGTAGTCGATGTCCATGGTGCAGTTCCTGTGCCTGGTTCGGTGAGGGTGGCATGGCAGGCCCCCTGGTACTTCCCCGGCTTTCCTCCCGGTATTCCTATTTAGGGAGTACTACGTATCCAAGTAGGTAGTATCGTAAGCGTTCGCCGCCCCGGCTTCACGGAGCAGCCCTCTTTCCATCCCAGGAGATCCTTTTCGTGAACAAGGTCTATCCCTCTGCGGCCGCCGCGCTCGAAGGTGTCGTGCGCGACGGCCAGTTGATCGCCGTTGGCGGCTTCGGCCTGTGCGGTATTCCCGAGGCCCTCATCGACGCCCTGCGTAACAGCGGCGTGAAGAACCTCACCGCCATTTCCAATAACGCCGGTGTCGACGGCTTTGGCCTGGGCAAGCTGCTCGAGACGCGCCAGATCAAGAAGATGATTTCTTCCTACGTGGGCGAGAACAAGGAGTTCGAGCGCCAGTACCTGGCGGGCGAGCTCGAGCTGGAGTTCACGCCGCAAGGCACGCTGGCCGAGAAGCTGCGTGCCGGCGGCGCCGGCATCCCGGCCTTCTTCACGCGCACCGGCGTCGGCACCCTGGTCGCCGAGGGCAAGGAGGTGCGCGAGTTCGACGGCCCGTGGGCGGGCCGCCACTACGTCATGGAGCGCGGCATCCGCGCCGACGTCTCGCTGGTCAAGGCGTGGAAGGCGGACCGCGAGGGCAACCTCGTCTACCGCAAGACGTCGCGCAACTTCAACCCGATGGTGGC
>JAURKV010000151.1 GCA_030831585.1 Ramlibacter sp.
CGGCTCACCGCGCAGGCCTAAACCCCCTCTGGCCTCGGCGGCTTCGGCCTGGGCGGCTTGTGCGTGTGCACCGTGCCGGTGGCGCGCGTCATTTCTCCTGCCAACAGGTCGGGCGCGGCCTTGAGTGTGCGAGCTACGCACTCTTCGATCAGCGTGCGGTGATCGGGCGAGGGTTTGCGCAGCACGTAGTCGGCCACTTCGTTCTTGTCGCCCGGGTGGCCGATGCCGATACGAAGCCGCCAGTAGTCGGCGCTGCCCAGTTGTGCGTGGATGTCGCGCAGTCCGTTGTGGCCGCCGTGGCCGCCACCGAACTTGAGCTTGGCCTGGCCGGGCGGCACGTCGAGTTCGTCGTGCACCACCAAGATTTCCTCCGGCGCAATCTTGAAAAAACGCGCTAGCGCTGCCACCGATTTGCCGGAGAGGTTCATGAAGGTCTGCGGCTCGAGCAGCCAGACGTTCTGGCCCTTCACGCTGCCGCGCGCCACCAGGCCGTGGTAGGCCCGGTCTGACGTCAGGTGCAGTCCCAAGTCACGGGCCAGGCCATCGACCCACCAGAAGCCTGCGTTGTGTCGCGTGGCCTCGTACTCGGTGCCTGGGTTACCCAGGCCGACGAAGAGCTTGATCATGGGGTGCTATTAGAAACGAGGCGGGCCGGGCACAAAAAGGCCCACACGAGGCGGGCCGGGCACAAAAAAGCCCGCACGAGGCGGGTCGGCCAAGAAAAAGCCCGCACGAGGCGGGCTTTGCCTGGCAAGCGCGGCGCGCTTACTTCTTGGCTGCGGGCTTGGCAGCAGGCTTGGCGGCAGCCTTGGGGTCGGCAGCCGGAGCGGCTTCGGCGGCGGGCGCTTCTTCGGCGACAGTGGACACCACCGACACCAGCACCGGGTTCTTCTTGCCGTGGGTGACGGCCGTCACGCCCTTGGGCAGCTTGACTTCGTCCAGGTGCAGGGACATGCCCTTCTTCAGACCCGACAGGTCAACCTCGATGAACTCGGGCAGGTCGCCGGGCAGGCAGGTGATTGCCAGCTCGGAGATCACGTGGTTGACCAAGCAGGCATCGAACTTGACGGCCTGCGACTCCTCGGCCTTCACGTAGTGGAGCGGCACCTTCATGTGCAGCTTGGTGTTGGCGTCGACCTTCTGGAAGTCGACGTGCAAAACGAGCTGCTTGAAGGGGTGATACTGAACGTCACGCAGCAGGACCTGGCTGGACTTGCCGTCCATTTCCATTTCGAGAATGGAGGCGTGGAAGGCTTCCTTCTTCAGGGCGTGCCACAGGGCGTTGTGGTCCAGTTCAATGGCCTGGGGTTCACCCGTGCCACCGTAGACGATACCGGGCGTACGGCCCGTGATGCGGAGACGGCGGCTCGCACCCGTACCCTGCTTGGCGCGCTCAAAAGCGACGAATTTCATAACTTACTCCGGAAGGGTCCACCGCGACCAGTGTGACCCGGGTTGAAAAAGCCGGCGTACCCTTGCAGGCCCGCCGGCGGGGAAGGCCTGCCTTGTCAGGCGGGCCGGGAAAGTCTCAGAACAGGTTCTCCTGGTCTGAGAACAAACTCATGACCGACTCGCCCTTGGCGATCCGCTGGATCGTCTCGGCGACCAAGGGCGCCACCGACAGCTGGCGGATCTTAGTGCAGCCGTGTGCGGCGTCAGTCAGGGGGATGGTGTTGGTGACAACCACCTCGTCGAGCGCGGTGCCCTTGGCGATGCGCTCGATGGCAGGGCCCGAGAAGATGGGGTGCGTGCAGTAGGCGTAGACCTTCTTGGCGCCGCGCTCCTTGAGCACTTCGGCCGCCTTCACCAGGGTGCCCGCGGTGTCGATCATGTCGTCCATGATGACGCAGTTGCGGCCCTCGATGTCGCCGATGACGTGCATCACCTCGCTCACATTGGCCTTGGGCCGGCGCTTGTCGATGATGGCTAGGTCGCAACTGAGTTGCTTGGCCAGTGCGCGTGCACGCACCACGCCGCCGACGTCGGGCGAGACGACCATCAGGTCGGCGTAGTTTTTCTGGCGCAGGTCCGACAGCAGCACCGGCGAGGCGTAGATGTTGTCGACCGGAATGTCGAAGAAGCCCTGGATCTGGTCGGCGTGCAGGTCCATGGTGAGGACGCGCGAGACGCCCACGGTCTGCAGCAGGTTGGCCACCACCTTGGCAGAGATCGGCACGCGTGAGGAGCGCGGACGACGGTCTTGCCGGGCGTAGCCGAAGTAGGGGATGACGGCGCTGATGCGTTCGGCCGAGGCGCGCTTGAGCGCGTCGACCATGATCAGCAATTCCATCAGGTTTTCGTTCGTGGGGGCGCAGGTGGACTGGATCACGAACACGTCGCGGGCGCGAACGTTGGTGTTGAGTTCGACCGTCACCTCGCCGTCGGAGAAGCGGCCGACGCTGGCGGCGCCGAGCGTGATGCCCAGGTGACCGGCGATCTCGGCGGCCAGCGCCGGGTTGGCGTTGCCGGTGAACACCATGAAGTCGGGGGTGTGAGCAGCCTGCATGTGGGTAGCCAGCGAACTAGATCCAGGTTTGCCTGTGAGCGACCGCCAAAATCGACGAGAGGAGCGTCAAGAACGGAAACAAGAAAACGTCCGGAGCTCCGCTCATGCCAGTGCTTCGGCTCAGAAGGTGGCTGCACCGGACAGATACCTCAGTCCGGACAGCTACCTGTGTCATTTGGCAGGGGAGGAAGGACTCGAACCCTCGCATGCCGGAATCAAAATCCGGTGCCTTAACCAACTTGGCGACTCCCCTACACAGGAGGACGGCTTTTCAGCCACCCACCGATCAATCGTCGCTGGAGGCCCACTCCACCAGGGGATGGGCCGCCAAATTGCTACAAACTTCTACCTGCCAGCCCGGTGGGGGGCTGGCGATGTCGGCGGTGGTCTCGGTTGCATCGTCCGGCAGCTTGGCAAACACCGCGCTACCTGAACCGGTCATCCGGGCCTTCAACTTTGCTGCTCCATTCGAGCTTTTTGCAAAGCGTTCACTCTGATCGGACACCCAGGCCAGGGCCTTTTGGACGTCGGGGCAGAGCTTTTCGGCCACCACCTGCAGATCGTTATGGCCAAAGCCGTATGGGTCCGCAGCAAAGCGCGAGAGTATAGCAGGCTCAGTGGACCTCGAAAGCTGCGCGTCACCGAAGATGCGCGCGGTTTCCAAGCCCTGAGCCGGCTTGGCGACGAGCAAGCGCGCTGGGGGCAGGCTCACAGGGCTGATGCGTTCGCCGATACCCTCGACCCAGGCGTTGCGCCCACGCAGAAAAAAGGGAACATCCGCGCCCAGCGCCAAGCCAATGCGCTCGAGCGCGGCGCGGGGCAGGCCGAGGCCCCAAAGGCGGTTGAGGGCCAGCAGGCAACTGGCCGCGTCTGAGGAGCCGCCGCCCATGCCTGCTTGTGCCGGCAGCCGCTTGGCGATGCCGATGTGGACGCCGTCCTTGCAGCCTGTGGCCTCTCGCAGGGCCCGGGCCGCGCGCAGGCACAGGTCGTCCTCGGGGAGGGGCGTGAGCAGGTCCTCGCGGCTGATCAGGCCGTCCGGGCGCCGTTCAAAGTGAAGGGTGTCGTGCCAGTCGACCAACATGAACACCGACTGCAGCAGGTGGTAACCGTCGGCGCGCCGACCTGTGACGTGCAGGAACAGGTTCAGTTTGGCCGGCGCCGGCACGTCGTAGAGGGCTTTCACGATGCGCGTGTGGAGGGGTCGCGGTGATGAGGGGCCGTTTGGCGAGAGGGCGTTCTCAGCGATTGTCCAGCACGAGGCGCAATTCGGCCGGGGGCTGTTGGCGCCTGGCCTGCAGGCGCCCTTGCCCGCGCTGCGACAGGTCGACTTGCCAGCCCAATGCCGGCGTGGGTTGACCCGCCAGCCAGTCAAAGAGCACCGCGATCGGTACCTCGGTTCCGGTGGCTGTCCTCACCAGTGCCTCGACCGAGGCTGCCTCGCGCATGGGCTCACCGGGCACCTGTAGCCGGGCACCCGCGACCGACCATGCAAGGAGGGCGGCGGTATTGCCCAAGGGGGTGACCAGCTCCAACGTACCTTGGCGGGCTGACCCCCGTAGATCAAAACCGGCGCTGAAGGACAGCCGGGGGTTGTCCTCTACCTTCAGGGTCAGCCGGCCGATCCATTGCGGTTGGTCCGCCGGTAGGGCCGGTTTACGGGGTGTGGCGCAGCCAGCGAGGGCCATCGCCATCACCACGCACACACCCAGGGCCACCGCGCGCAGGGCGGATCGCCAGACGCTTGGGATGAGAGTTGGCAGAAGGTGCATCGGAGGGTGCAGGTTTTGGGGATCGTGCCCAAGCGGTTCTGTGTGAGCGTCTGGTATCTGTTCCTCAGGTGGCGAGCTTGCCAGCTGGGGGGGGAAGGCAGCCATAGCCTCTCAGGGCTTGACTTGAAGACGCCGGAGGGTGGACTGCAGGGTCTCGTTTTCGCGGTTGATGGAAAGGCCCTCTCGCCAGATCTCGAGCGCACGCGGCTTGTTGCCCAGGCTCCAGAGGACCTCGCCGAGGTGAGCGGCGATTTCAGCGTCGGGTCGTTCGCGAAAGGCCAGTTCCAGCAGGCGCAGGGCCTCGGCCTTGTTCCCCATGCGGAACTCGACCCAGCCCAGGCTGTCGGTGATGAAGGGGTCACCGGGGGCCAGCTCGAGGGCCTTGCGGATTAACTCCCGCGCCTCCGGCAGGCGAACGTTGCGATCGGCCAAGGAGTAGCCCAGGGCGTTGTAGGCGTGCTGGAAGTCGGGTTTGGCAACCATCGCCCGGCGGAGCAGGCGTTCCATTTCGTCGAGGCGACCCAGCTTTTCCGCAGTGGTGGCCTGCTCGTAGAGAAGTTCGTGGTCTGCGGGGCTTCGCGCCACCGCCTCGGACAGCAGATCGTAGGCCGCCTGAACCTGCCGGTTGTCCCGAAGCAGGTGGACCTCGGCCAGGACCTTGGCGCGGGCACTGGACGCGTCGCGGTCCGGCAGCGCCCGCAGCAGCTTGCGTGCGTCATCGAGCCGGCCCTGGCGCGCCAGCACCGAGGCGCGGCGCACCTGGGTGGCCAGCAGGTCTGCGTTGCCGGGGATGCGGTCCAGCCACTGCGAGGCCAGCGCCAAGTCACCGCGACGCTCGGCGGCCTGGGCCAGCGCCAGGTAGGCCTGGGCCAGGCCCCTGCGGGTCTCCTCGGTCGGCGCCCGGCCGCCCGCCTGGACGAGCGACAGGTATTTCTGCAGCGAAGCTTCGCCGGCCTCGAGCTGGTTGTCTTGAACCTGGAGCACGCCTTGCACCAGCCAGGCCTCGGCGAAGTCGGACTTTTGCCGGGTCAGCAGCTGCAGCTGCAGGCGGGCATCGCTCGTGCGCTGCGCTTCCAGCAGGGCGCGAGCGTAGGCCAGGCGCACCTCGGGCCGGGCCTGGGTGCCATCGAGGTAGCGGCGCACCAGGGCTTCGGCCTGAGGCAGACGCGGGCCGATCAGCTCCAGCGCGATCAGGGCCGGGCCCTCGTCGGCGGGGGCGGCAGACTGCGCACGCTGAGCGGCCTCGAGCGCTGGTCCTTCCTGGCCAGCGGCCAGGCGCATGCGGGCGATCGTGGTCCAGGCCGGGCCGGCGGTCTCAGGCCGGGTGACGGCGTCTGCCAAGGCCTGCTCGACCAGGCGCTGGGCCTGGGCCTTGTCGCTGGCGCGGGCATAGAGGCGTGGCACCAGGGCCAGCGTGGTGGCGCGTTCGGCTGGCGGGCTCAGAGCCAGCAGCTGCCGCAGCGGCTCGGCGGTTTCACCCACCCGATTGAGGGCCAGCAGGATCTGGAGCACGAAGCGTGTTGCCTCGCGCGAGTCGGGCTTGGCTTGCCTCCAGGCGCGCGCGGCCTGCAGCGCCGATTCGCCGGCACGTGCCTGCAGCGCGATTTCGACGGCACGCTGGTAGACCGCGGAGTCGTTGCTGCGGCGGGCGGCGTCGAGCATCATCTGGAAGCCGCCACCAGGGTCGTCCATGCGGGCGGCCATTTCGCCCACCAGCAATTGATAGAACAGTTCGGCGGTGAGGGCGGAGGATTGGACAGGCGCTGCGGACGCAGACGCCGCAGACGCCGCAGGGGCCGCAGCGGGGCGGGCAGGCGCCTGGGCTAGGGCACTGGTGCCTGGCGCCATCAGGCAGGTGAGCACCACGGCCGACGCAAATCGCCATGGCGCAGGCTTGGAGAACGCTAGGCGGGGGGGCGCTGCCCGGCCCATTGCGGGGCGATGCGCGGGGCGATGCTCAGTCATGCAGACCATCATAATCGCCACGGAACACCCATGCCTGAACTGCCAGAAGTCGAAGTCACGCGCCGCAGCTTTGCCGACCGCATTGCGGGCGCCCAGGTGCTGCAATTGCGCATGGGAAAGCCCCTGCGCTGGCCCTTGGGCTGTGACCCGCAGTCGCTGGCAGGTCGCCAAGTGCGGGGCGTGCGCCGCCGAGGCAAGTACCTGCTTGTGGATCTGGACACGGGCCTGTTGCTGGTGCACCTGGGCATGTCGGGCAGCCTCAATTTCAGCAGCGCTTTGGCGGCGCCCGGGCCGCATGATCATTTTGACCTCGTCACCAGCCGGGGCACGCTGCGCCTGAACGACCCGCGTCGCTTCGGCGCCTTGGTCTACGCCGCCGCTGAGGACGCGCCGGTGGCACGCAAGCTCCTGGGCGGCCTTGGCGTCGAGCCGCTGGGGCCGGACTTCGACCCGCAGGTCTTTCACGCCGGTCTGCGCCAGCGCCGCTCGCCGATCAAGCAGGTGCTGCTGGCGGGGGATGTGGTGGTGGGCGTGGGCAATATCTACGCCTCCGAGGCTTTGTTCCTCGCGGGCATTCGCCCGACCACCCGCGCCAGCCGCATCAGCCTGGCGCGGGCGGCGCGGCTGCATGCCGCCATCTGCCAGGTGCTTGCACGCGCAGTGGAGGCCGGCGGCAGCACCCTGCGCGACTTCTCCAATGCCTGGGGCGAGAGCGGATACTTCCAGCTGCAGGCCATGGTCTATGACCGGGCGGGCGAACCCTGCCGCGCTTGCGCGCAGCCAATTCGCCGCCTGTTGCAGGGGCAGCGCGCCACCTACTACTGCGCGACGTGCCAGCGATGAAGACCCATGACGGCGAAGGTACGCTGGCCGAGCGCGTCGTGCGCTGGCAGCGCGCCCATGGTCGCAGTGGTCTGCCCTGGCAGGGCTCGCGCGACCCTTACCGGGTCTGGCTGTCCGAGATCATGTTGCAGCAAACCCAGGTGGCCACGGTCCTGGGCTATTACGAGCGCTTTCTGGCCCGCTTTCCCGATGTGGGAGCGTTGGCCGCCGCCTCGGAGGACGAGGTGCTGGGCCTGTGGAGCGGCCTGGGTTACTACAGCCGTGCCCGCAACCTGCACCGTTGCGCGCAGGCGGTGGCCACCTTGCACGGGGGGCGATTCCCCGGCAGTGCCGAGGTCCTGCAGACCCTTCCCGGCATCGGCCGCTCGACTGCGGCGGCGATCGCAGCCTTTTGCTTCGACGAGCGCGTGGCCATCCTCGACGGCAACGTCAAGCGCGTGATCTCCCGTGTGCTCGCCTTTGATGGCGATCTGGCGAAGGCGGCGCAGGAAAGGCGCCTCTGGACGCTGGCACAGGACCTGGTGCCCACGCGCGGTCAGGACATGCCAGCCTACACGCAGGGCCTGATGGACCTGGGCGCGACCGTCTGTCTGGCCCGCAGCCCTGGCTGCGCCGCCTGTCCGTTGCAGGCCGGCTGCGCAGCCCGACGGCAGGGCGAGCCAGAGCGCTTCCCGGTTCGTACTCGCAAACTTAAACGCAGCGCGCAGTCGCTGTGGCTGCTGCTGGCGCAGCGTACCGATGGCGCGGTCTGGTTGACCAAGCGCCCCGGCACCGGCATCTGGGCGGGTCTGCACTGTCTGCCAGTGTTTGAGTCCGCCGAAGCACTCGATACGACGATTGCGGTGGGGAATGGAGCGGAGCGCCCCGCCACGTCCGCGCTGGCTGCCCGTGAGGACCTTGCGCCCTTTGTCCATGTGCTCACGCATAAGGATCTGCACCTGCACCCGGTGCATGTCTCCCTCGAGGCGAAGGCCCAGCTTGGGATTGAAGGCGCCTGGGTTTCAGCCATCGATTGGCCTGCGCTGGGGCTTCCTGCGCCAGTGCGGCGCCTGCTGGAGGCAAGGGCGCTCGACGGACTGGCTTGAGTCCGCGAGCGGCAGGGCCTGAAAGAGCGGGGGGATGCGCGGAGCCTTCGGATTTGCCGGCGGGCCGCAGACCCCGGCGCGGGCTCAATGTCCGTCGAGTTCGCGGTGGCGCTTGAGCGTGGTCCAGCGGCCAGCGAAGGCGGCAGCCAGGCGTTCAACCAGGTACACCGAGCGGTGCTGCCCGCCGGTGCAGCCCACCGCCACGGTGACATAGCTGCGGTGGTCGCGCGCCAGCGCGGGCAGCCACTCGTCCACGAAGCGCTCGATGTGGCTGAACATCCGGCCCACCTCAGGGTCGACGCGCAGGAAGTCGGCGACCGGCGCGTCGCGCCCGGTGAGTTCGCGCAGTGCCGGCTCGTAGTGCGGGTTGGGCAGCATGCGCACATCGAAGGCGTAGTCGGCGTCGACCGGAATGCCGCGCTTGAAGGCGAAGGACTCGAAGACCAGGGTCAGCCGGCTCGTTGGGGCAGACAGCAGTGTCTTCACATAGCCCTGGAGCTGGGCCGAGCGCAGGACGCTGGTGTCAATCACATGGGCCTGGTCGCGCAGGGCTGCGAGCAGCTCGCGCTCAAGCTCGATCGCGTCGACCAACGCATGCTGCCTGTCTGCTGGGGCAGCCGCGCCCGCTTCGGCCGCCCGCTCTCCCGAGAGCGGGTGCCGGCGGCGGGTTTCGGAGAAGCGTCGTACCAGGGTGTCTGTGCTGGAGTCCAGGAACAGGGGGCGTACCTGCACCCCGCGAGACTTGAGGGCCTGGAGCTGCGCCGGCACCTGCGGCAGCGAGATGGCGCTGCGCACGTCCATGGCAATGGCCACCCGGCGCGCAGCCACCTCTTGCTCGAGGTCGACAAAAGACAGCAGCAACTCGGGTGGCAGGTTGTCCACGCAGTAGTAACCCGCGTCTTCCAGGGCGCGCAGCACCACTGACTTGCCAGAGCCGGACATGCCGGTGATCAAGACCAGCTCGAGGGGCTCTGCGGGAACTCGTGCGGGACCCTGTCCGTCGCCGGTCGCGCCCGCGTTGTCTGACGAAGTCATGGGGAGGCTCCGTCGCCAAGCATTTCTTTGGCATGAGCGAGGGTGGTGCCCGAGAGGCGCTCGCCACCGAGCATGCGGGCCACCTCGGCCACCCGCTGCTCGCCAGTGACCGGCGCAACTGTGCTGCGGGCGCCGTCCTTGTCGGACTGCTTGGCAACCACCAGGTGGTGGTCGGCACAGGCGGCTACCTGGGGCAGGTGGGTCACGGCCAGCACCTGGCGGTCAACGCCCAGTTGCTTCATCAGCCGGCCCACCGTCTCGGCGACCGCGCCGCCAACGCCGGAGTCGACCTCGTCGAAGATGAGGGTTTGGGCTTCGCCCAGGCGGCTGGTGGTGACCGCAATCGCCAGCGCAATGCGAGACAGCTCGCCGCCTGAGGCCACCTTGCCCACCGGCCTCGGCGTGCTGCCCGGGTGGCCGGCCACGAGGAAGGCCACGTCTTCCAGGCCGTGGGCGGCGGGCTCGCAGGGTTCCAAGGCCACCTCAAAGCGACCGCCCTGCATGCCCAGGCCTTGCATGGCCTGGGTGATGGCCTGTGCCAGTTTGGGCGCCGCCTTGGCGCGGGCCTTGGAAAGCTGCTGCGCCTCGGCCTGCCAGGCCCGGCGGGCCTCCTCCTGGGCGGCCTCCAGGGCCTGCAGGTCGGCCGCGGCATCGAGCTGCGAGAGCGACTGCCGCCAGCCGGCCAGTATGGCTGGCAGCTCCTCGGCCGGGCGCTTGTAGCGGCGTGCCAGCGACACCCACAGGCCCAGGCGCTCGTCGAGCTCGGCCAGGCGCTGCGGGTCAAGGTCGGCGTGGCGCAGGTAGGCGTGCAGCGAGTGGGCAGCGTCCTCGGCCTGGGCCAGGGCCGAACCGAGGACATCGGCCATGCTGCGGAATTCGGGTTCTAGATGGGCCTCACCCGCCAGGGCCGACTGGGCCCGGGCCAGCCGGGAGAGGGCGCTGTCTTCTCCCACGCCCTCTTGGCCCTCCAGTGCGCCCAGCGCGTTGCGGGCTGCGTCCATCAGGCCCTGGGCATGGGCCAGGCGAGTGTGACCGGCGTTGAGTTCTTCCCACTCGTCGGGGCCGGGCGCGAGTTTGTCAACCTCGCCGATCTGCCAGGCCAGGCGCTCGCGTTCGCGTTGCAGCGAGTCTTGTGCGCCACGGGCCTCGGCCAGCGTCTTTTGCGCGGCGCGCCAGGCCTGCCACAGGCCGGTGAGCTTGTGCGTGCTGATACCAGCGTAGCCATCGAGCAGGCCGCGCACCGCATCGGGCCGGGTGAGGCTTTGCCAGGCATGCTGGCCGTGAATATCCACCAGCAGGTCGCCGGCCTCGCGCAGTTGGGTGGCGGTGGCGGGGCTGCCATTTATCCAGGCCCGGCTCTTTCCCTGGGCGTCGATGCTCCGACGCAAAAGCAGGGTGTCGCCCTCGTCGAAGCCCGCCTGCTCCAGCCAGGCCGCCAGCTGGGGCGGGCGGTCGAACTCGGCGCTGATGTCGGCCCGCGCCGCGCCTTCGCGCACCACGCCTGCATCGGCACGGGCGCCCAGGGCCAGCTGCAGCGCGTCGATGAGGATGGACTTGCCGGCGCCGGTTTCCCCGGTGAGCACGGAAAAGCCGCCGGATAGCTCGAGCTCAAGCGCCTGGACGATGACGAAATCTCGCAGCGCGATTCGGCGGAGGCTCATGGTGAAACGCCTTGTTCAGGGGGCGCCGACGCCGCCCTCGTTCCAGTGCAGCTTCTTGCGCAAGGTGTCAAAGTAGCTCCAGCCGCGCGGGTGCAGGAAGCGCGCCTGGTATTGCGAGCGGCGCACCAGGATGCGGTCGCCGTGTAACAGCGAGGCCAGGGATTGCATGTCGAAGCTGGCGCTGGCGTCGCGGCCGGCTACGACTTCGATGGCCACCTCGCTGGCGTCATGCAGCACCAGAGGCCGGTTGGACAGGGCGTGCGGGGCGATGGGCACCAGCACCCAGCCGCTCACCGACGGGTGCAGCATGGGGCCGCCGGCCGACAGCGCGTAGGCGGTGGAGCCGGTGGGGGTGGCCACGATCAGGCCGTCGGCGCGCTGGCTGGCCACGAAATGCCCGTCCACCTCCACCCGCAGTTCGACCATGCCCGAGGTGGCACCGCGGTTGACGACCACGTCATTCATTGCCAGGGCGTCGAAGACGCAGTGTCCGTCACGCATCACCCGGGCGTGCATGAGGCTGCGGCGGTCCTCGTCGTGCTCGCCGCGCAGGATAGGGGCCAGCGCCTCGCGGTAGCCCTCGAGGGGAATGTCGGTGATGAAGCCCAGTCGGCCCTGGTTGATGCCCACCAGGGGGATGTCATGCCGCGCCAGCTGCCGGCCCACGCCCAGCATGGTGCCGTCGCCGCCGACCACCACGCACAGGTCGCATTCGGCGCCGATACCGGCGATGTCCAGCACCGCATGGCCCTGGATGCCGCTGTGGGCGGCGGTATCCTGGTCGAAAGTGACATCGCAGCCTTGCGCCAGCAGGAACTGGGAAATATCCTCCAGGGCAGCGCGTGGCGTCCCGCTGCCGTTGCCGGCGGTGGGGTATTTGCCAATCAACGCCACATGGCGATACCGTGACATCATGGGTAAATTACATCACTAAAATCGAGTCAGGCTGTTCATGATGCTCGACGACCGCGCCAAGTTGCTGCTCAAAGCCCTCGTCGAGCGCTACATCGCCGACGGGCAACCCGTGGGCTCGCGTACGCTCTCCCGCGCCTCGGGCCTGGAGCTCTCGCCGGCCACCATCCGCAACGTCATGTCGGACCTGGAGGCGCTGGGCCTTATCGCCAGCCCTCACACCTCGGCTGGCCGCATCCCCACCGCGCGCGGCTACCGGCTTTTTGTCGACACCATGCTCACCGTCCAGCGCGAGCAGCTCACCGCTCCCAGCCTGGCGGCCGACCAGCCGCAGCGGGTCATTGCCAATGCCGCCCAGCTGCTGTCCAACCTCTCGCACTTTGTCGGTGTGGTCATGGCGCCGCGCCGCAGCTCGGTGTTCCGCCACATCGAGTTCTTGCGGCTGTCGGAACGGCGTTATTTGGTCATCATCGTCTCGCCGGCCGGCGACGTGCAGAACCGGGTGGTCTTTACCGAGCATGAGTACACCCAGCAGCAGCTCATCGAAGCCTCCAATTTTCTCAACGCGAATTACGCCGGTCTTGAGATCGAGCAGGTCCGCGAGCGGCTGCGGGGTGAGGTCGACAGCCTGCGCGCAGAGATCGCCAACCTGATGCAGACCGCGGTCGACGCCAGCTCCGAGGCCCTCACCCAGGCGCAGGACGAGGTGGTGATTTCCGGTGAGCGCAACCTGCTGGCGGTGAGCGACTTTTCCAGTGACATGGGCCAGCTACGCCGGGCCTTCGACCTGTTCGAGCAGAAGACCCAGCTGATGCGCCTGCTCGATGTTTCCAGCCAGGCCGAGGGCGTGCGTATCTTTATTGGTGGCGAGAGCCAGGTCGTGCCCTTCGAGGAGCTCTCGGTGGTGAGCGCGCCCTACGAGGTCGACGGTCAGGTGGTGGGCACGCTGGGTGTGATCGGGCCGACGCGCATGCCCTACGACCGCATGATCCAGATCGTGGACATCACCTCCAAGCTGGTGTCCAACGCGCTGAGCCACCACAAGTAGACAGTCGCGTCTTGAGAGGGCCTGAGAGCAAGCGGGAAGTCCCCCGCCAACAATTTGCAGACGCAGGGGGGCGCCGGGCAGTGTTGTTCCAGCTCCATGCGAAATCTTGAGCACTTCTCCCTCCCGTATCCGGTTAATCTTTCGTTGGGCGCTGGTTTTGGCTGGTCTCTTCGCGTGCGCGCTTGCACAGGCAGGCCGTGACGCGGGGGTTGCGCTGCCGGTCGTCTTGGACTTTTGTCCAGACCGCGCCGCCAGTACCGAGCCCGGGCAGGTCCTTGATTGCCGCTTCCAGCCACATAACGCAGCCCCCCGAGGCCTGGCTCCTGCCGGCGCCCGTTGGGTACGGCTGTCCATAAGGCTGGATCAGGCGCAGCCCATGGGGCTGCGCATTTACATCGGGCCCCATTACCTGCCACGGCTGACCCTGTTCGAGCCTGCGCAGACCGGGGCGGGCGGTTGGTCTGGCCAGACTGCCGGCAGCGCGCTGCCGGCAGACCCCGCCCACGCGATCGTAGCCGGCTACCGTTTCATCACTGGGCCCCAGCCAGCC
>JAURKV010000152.1 GCA_030831585.1 Ramlibacter sp.
CTGGCGGCTTCCCGTTCAGCGGCGATGCGCTGGGCTTGGGCGATGCGTTCACGCTCTGCGCGTTCAAGATCAGCGCTGCGAATTTGCTCCTGAATCCTTTCCGAGCGCTCCCGTGCAAGGCGGTCGTCGATGACTTTTTGCCTTTCTGCTTGTTCATCAGAATCAATTTTGGCAAGCGATTGGATCGCCAGCGTTCGGGCCTCCGTGGCCTCGGGTCCGTTGTTGGCAGCGGCCGACCGAAGAAACGACCTGGCCAGCGTCCGATCGCGCGCAACACCTTCACCCGTTCGGTAAATCTCGCCAAGCAAATAGGCAGACGGGGCGTAACCCTGCTCGGCTGCACGGCGGAAATAGGGCAGCGCTGCTTGTATCTCAGGTGAAGTTGTGCCGAGACCCAATTCGGGAATGCAGCAGTAAGTTCTTGCGAGCCGGTGCAGCGCGGCGGGGTTGCCGTTTTGTGCGGCTTTTTCAAACCAATAGCGTGATGCTTGCGCATAGTCACGTGGGTTGCCAAAGACTCGGCCATGCGGGGGGCTGCCGGGTGTCTGGCGAGTCAAAATCACAACGCCAAGGGCGGTTTGCAAATCTGTGTCGCCTTGCTCCGCATAGGTGCGTGAAATTTCAAAGCCCTCGGCGATACGACCTTGTTCCAGCAGCGCCATGCCCACCCTTTTGCATTGCGGGTCTGTCCGGCTCAGGCAGAAGCGAATCTGAGCATCTGTCACTACCAGCGCCTGAGTTTGTGCCTGTGCCGTCGCTACGAAAAAAACCAAGCCTGCAAGGGCGCCAAGCATTCGATATACCCAGTATGTCATGTGCACGGCTCCAGTTCTCAAAGCGATTGGGTTGCTGCCGATGTTGTCTCGGCGCACACCCGCTGGCCTTTCATTATCGACCGGAGCAGACGACTTTGAGCGATGAAGGGGGGTGGTCCGCTTTTCTTCTGAGCGATTGAGCCCGCTGCGAACGAGGCGATACCCAAATGACTAGGTCGCTGCGGCTTAGGCGAAGCGCCCTGTCCGCAGCGACCCAGTGTCGCCGCTCAAGAAGTCCCTCGCCTGCGGGCTGCCGCAGGCGAGGGACTGACTGCGGGGAGTCGGGACTCAGGCCCCGATCACGCCACCGTCGGTGCGGGTGATCACGATGGTGGCCGAGCGCGGACGGCCCGGACGGCCATAGCCCTTGTTGCCAGGCCATTGGCTGTCGGCTGCGGTGACGCTCTTGCTCTCCTCGCCCGGGTGCTGAATGTTCACGAAGAGCGCCCGGCCGCCATCGGCCTCGGTCACGCCGGTGATCTCGCTGCCCTTGGGGCCGATCAGGAAGCGGCGCAGGCGAGCTTCGCCCAGCGCCGCGCCGATGAACGTTTCTTGCGTGCCGGTCTGCTCCGCGCCATTGACCACCATTTTGTTTTTGACCGTCACCTTGCCACCGTCGCCCACTTCGCCCGGCAGCGCCGCGAGCATCATGCAATGCGTCTCGTCGGTCATGGCGCCGTCGTCGGTCTGAATCCAGCAAATGCCGGTGGTGGGGCTGAACCACAGCCCGTCCGGGGAGGAGAAGCTGTTGCGGGCGGTCAGTCCGGAGAGGTTGGCGTCGCCCGCGTCTTCTTCAGCGCCGAAGAGGAAGATGTCCCAGCGGAAGCCGGTGGCAGCGGCCTGGTCACCGTTTTCGCGGAAGCGGATGATGTGGCCGTTCGGGTTACCTGCGCCGCGCTTACCGTCGACGTCCATGTAGGCGCGCGGATTGGCAGCGTCTGCCCGGCCCGGCGTACGGTTGGCCGCGCTGTTGTTAGTCAGGGTGACGTAGATCTCGCCGTTCTTCGGGTTGACAGCGGTCCACTCGGGGCGGTCCATCTTGGTGGCGCCGACTGCATCTGCTGCCAGACGGGTATGGATATAGATCTCACCCTGGTTGGCGAACTTGAAGGCGGCGTAGTTGGCAACCTTCGTGTCTTTGATGTCCAGCTCGATCCACTGGCCCTGACCGTTGGCATCAAAACGCGCCGCATACAGCTTGCCCTCGTTGAGGTACTTGTCGCCTGCTGCAATTCCGCCACCGATGTCCTTGGGGTCCCACACGGCGGTGCTGACGAATTTGTAGATGTATTCATTGCGCGCGTCGCAGCCCATGTAGAAGGCCAGGGGCTGCCCCGCTTTGGGCAAACTGCACACGGCCCCCTCGTGTGCCATGCGCCCCATGATGACGCGCTTGACCGGCGTCGAGGTGGGGCTCAGCGGATCAATTTCCACGTTGTAGCCGAAGGTGTTGGCCTCATTGCGGAAGTCGCGGTCGGCGCTAGCGCCCACGGCCGACAGGTTCCAGCGGGCAAAGCGATCGTCGCTGGCAGAAACGGTGTGCCAGCCCTGGCTGTTAGCTCGCGTCTGACCGGCGGCAGGAGCCGCAACCGGTAGCCCATAGCGCCGCCGCGTGACTGCGTCGCGCCCCGAAGCTGCGGCCGCGCCAGCGGTCATCTGGAAGTAAAAGGCCCAGTTCTCTTCGCAGGCCAGATAGGTGCCCCAGGGGGTCTTGCCGTGACCGCAGTTGTTCAGGGTGCCGCGAGACCGGGTGCCAGCCGTATCCCAGCGGGTGACCATTTGCGACTGAATATCTTTCAGGTGGGCGCGGGGACCGGCGATACGCGCGGGCGTCTGCGCCGTCACCCGGCGGTTGAGGGGTGAGCCGGCCTTCATGCGCCAGCCATTGGGGCCGCGCTCGATTTCCACCACCGATACGCCGTGGTGGTTGATCTCCTTGAGCACCTCCAGCTCCGGCCGGGCGCCCAGGTCCCAGTCACCGAACTGGGTGAACTTCTTGCCGGAGACGCCATTGGAGGTCTGGCCTGCTGGGTGCATGAAGTGCCCGTCCGCCGAGCTCTCGTGGTTCACCACCAGCACCGCACGCCCGGTGTCTCTGTCGGTGTAGCGGCCGCGGTCATCGATGAAGAAGATATCCATGCCGTCATGGTGATCGCCAATACGGTTGGACCAATCATCCGTCTCCGCGCCGGTATTCGAGTAGGCAGGCAACTGGGCGCTCAGGGCATCACCGGTGGCGTGCACCACGGAATAGCGATAACCCGGCGGCAGAACGACGTCGTCGAGCAAGCTCTTGTCCAGGGAAGGAAAACCCAGGGCCTGCACTGGGGCAGGTGCAGTTGCCAGGCTGGCGCAGCCGGGCAGCATGGCCAAGCCGGCCATGCCCACACCACCGCGCAAGATCATGCGGCGGCTGGGGCTGGCCAAGCCGCGGGCCAGGATGTCCTCGAAGTGAGGGTTGTCTGAAGTGTTGGAATGGGTTTCGTGATCAGGATGCGACATGACAAGCTCCAGCTGGATGGGGGATGAAAGTGGTCAGTAGGACCTCCGCGTGTGACAAATCCGTGTCGGCCCTCGGCGCTCTATGGTTTTGCCAGCTGCGACCGCAGGGGTAGCGCCCCGTGGCACTAGGCTTTGGTCGTATGCACTCTGATCGGCACTTTGCCCATGGCTTGGCCCGCTACCTCCTGGCCTTGGGCCTGCTCGCCGGGGCAGGTCCGCTAGCCGCGGTCGATGTGCCCAATCGCAACTCGCCCGTGGAGGAACGGTCGATGCGCGATGCCCGTGTGGCGCTCGCAGCTTCGCAATGGACTCAGGCCGTGGAGCTGCTTCAGGCCCATGTGCGGGTCTACCCAGAAGACGCCGACGCCTTCAACTTGCTGGGCTACAGCCTGCGTCAGTCAGGCCAGCGCACGGCGTCGCAAACTGCCTATGAGCGCGCACTGCAGATAGACCCCGCGCATCGGGGTGCGCATGAATACATGGGCGAGTTGATGCTCACCCTGGGTCGCCGCGACCGTGCGCTGTTTCACCTTGGCGAGCTGGAGCGGCTTTGCGGGACAAGTTGCCAAGAGTATCTTCAGCTCAAACGCGCGGTGGACGGGGCAAACGCAGCCCCGACAAAACGCTGGTGAATTCTCCGGTCAAGCTGGGTGCGACTTTGCCACTCAAGCCCTTCTCGTAATCCACATACAGCGGTACGACCCGTTCCTCCAGCAAGTCCAGCGCTTGGCGAATAAAGGGTGAGGCGGCCTGTTGCCTGGCCGTGGCAATGACCAGGCGGCAGTGCATCGTCGGGTCGGTGATGCGGGTTACCGAGACCTCGCGCTTGCGGTCGTCGCGCGCGAGGGCGTTGAGGGGCAGCAGGGCGTAGCCGTAGCCTTCTTGCACCAAGTCGAGCGCGGAGGTCACTGCGTCTACCTCCAGGGCAACAGTGAGCTTGACCCGATGCCGCGCGGCCTGCGCCTCGACCACCTCGCGAATGGCGTGCATGCGGCTTGAGAGAATGAGGGGGTAGGCGCTGATGTCCTTGAAGCGGATGCTTTGGCGGGCGCGCAGGTCGGCTGTGTCCGGGCCGATGAAATACAACTCCTCGCGCAGCAGGTCGCGCTTGACGATCAATTCGGAGCGCGGGGTCTCGTACATCACGGCGGCGTCGATACGGTCCATCAGCAGCGACTCGAGCAGGGTGGTGGAGGTGCCCTCCACCACGGTCACCGCCGCTTGAGGAAACTGCTGCCGCAATTGGCGCACCAGAGACAAGATGGCGAACTTGGCGATGTGCGGTACCAGCCCCAGGGTGAATTTCTGGCGCGGCGCAGCCTGAAGGTTGCGCATGGCCTGCTCGGCGCGTTGTACCTGCGCGAGCACCTCCCTGCCATGGGCCAGAAACACCTCGCCTGCTGCGGTGGGTATGGCGCCGCGCCCGTTGCGTGTGAGCAGGGGTTGCCCCAGCCGCTCCTCGAGGCGGCGCACCAGCCGGCTGAGTGCGGGCTGGTTGCTGCCCAGTGCGTCGGCCGCGCGGCTGAAGCTGCCCTGGTCCGCCACATGGACGAAGGCCTCGATCTCCTTGATCTCCATGCGCGCCCCGGTATGTGAAAACCACATATTAGCTAGCCGGGCGCGGCGGTTGATCTTGCGCAAAATGCCCACAACAATCAGGCTGCCATGGATACCCTGCTGCGTAATGCCTTTATCTACACCGGTGACGCGCAGCACCGCTGCCATACCAACGGTGCACTGCTGATTAGCCAGGGCCGCCTGCAGTGGGTGGGTGATGAGGCAGATTGCCCCGAGACCTCCGACCACACCGCCGCCCGCGTGGTGGACCTTGGTGGCCGGGTGGTGATGCCGGGGCTGGTCAACACGCACACCCACGGCGGGCTGAGCCTGCACCGGGGCTGCTGCGACAGCGGCAACCTGTTCCAGTGGGCGCAGACCCTGGCGCCCCACACCTCGCCTCTGACATTGGAGGACAACCGCTGGGGTTGCTACCAGGCGGTGCTCGAGATGGTGCGCGGTGGTATCACCACCGCTTGCGACTGCACCCGCTACGGCGCAGGCCTGTTTGCCTCAGTAGCCGCCGAGGTGGGCATGCGCGCATTCGGCGGCGCGATGGCCAATTCGCCCGCGCTACGGCCCAACGGCCGGCCCAACTGGCCCTTGGCGCTGGAAGAAACCCGGCAAGCCATGGCCGACCACGCAGGTGACGACCGGGTCCGCTTTTATCTGGGCGCCCATTCCCCCTACAGCTGCACGCCGGAGTTGCTGGTGGAGGTGAAGCAGGCCGCCAATCAGTTGGGCCTGCCCTTCGTGATTCACGCCGCCGAGAGCCGCGAAGAGGTGGAGATGGTGCAAAGCCGGTACGGCCGGCGCCCCATCGAGCACCTGCACCACCTGGGCGTTCTGGATGCACGCACCCTGCTGGCCCACTGCGTCTGGCTGGACGAGGGCGAGATGGCGCTCCTGGCGGACACTGGCGCCGCCGTCTCGCATAACCCGATCAGCAACGCCAAGCTGGCCAGCGGCGTGGCGCCAGTGATGGCCCTGCGCGCGCGCGGTGTACCGGTGGGCCTGGGCACGGACAGCATGCTCAGTAACAACGCGCTGAACCTGTTTCAGGAGATGAAGTTCGCGGTGCTGCTGCAGCGCGCGCACCATCTCGACGGCCATGCGCTTTCGGCCGGTGACGTGCTGGCCATGGGCACGCGTGAAGGCGCCCAGGCTTTGGGATGGCAAGACGAGATCGGCAGCCTGGAGGCCGGCAAGGAAGCTGATCTCGTGGTGCTGGATATCGACCACCCCTTGGGCCTGACCCCTGAGCGGGTGCTGTCCGACCTGGTGTTCGCCGCCGGCCCGCAGCATGTGCAGGCGGTGATGGTGCACGGCGAGATGATTTTTGAAGCCGGGCGCTTCACCCGCGTGGACGAGGCGCAGATCAAGGCCGGCTTGCGTGAGCACGGCCTGAGTCTGTCCAACGCCTGATACCAGCCCACCCCCAACCCTTGAGCAAATAACCCCCTGAAGAAAGAGCCCGTTTCATGACCGAACCTCGTACCACGCCAGCGCCCGTCGGGCTGATTTCGAGCGCCGCCTCGCAGCGGCTTTTGCGAGACCGTCGCGAGGTGCAGGTGCCCACCCCCTGGGGCGCGGCGTCGGTGCTCACCGGCCGCATCGGCGAACGCGAGGCGGCGGTGGTCTTGCGCTACGGCCCCAAGCTCACTATTCCCAGCCACAAGATCAACTACCGCGCCAACATCTGGGCGCTGCGCGAGCTGGGGGTGGAGCGCATCATTTCGCAAAACGCCATCGGTTCGATCAACCCGCTGGTGCGGCCGGGCGACATCATCATCTCGAGCGACTTTCTGGACCGCACCAAGGGCCGGCCGCTTTCCCTCTTTGACGACACCGAGGCCTGGGTGCGTGTCGACATGACCGAGCCCTTCTGTCCAGAGGTGCGCCAAACCCTGCTGGCCGCCACGGCCAGCATGCCGGACCGGGTGATCGACCGCGGCGTGTTTGCCTGCACCGAGGGCCCGCGATTCGAGACGCCGGCCGAGATTCGCGCCTTGCAGCGTGATGGCGCCGACATTGTGGGCACCCCGATGGTGCCCGAGGTAACGATGGCCCGTGAGGCGGAGATGTGCTTTGCCTCCATCGCGCCGGTGATCAATTTCGGTGCGGGCATGGCGCCGGCGGTGATCCACGTCGGCCCCGGCAGCATGAATGACGAGTACTACGCCGGCGGGCTGCACGACCGGATCGAGCGGGCCTTGATCGACGCGGTGGCTCAGTTGCCTGCGCACCGGGGCTGCCAGTGCGGCCACGCCCTGCGCAGCGGCTTTCACGGCCAGCGCCCCGGGTGGCTCAAAAATTGCAGCATCGACCATCAGACGGGTTCGACCCTGCCAGTGGCACTTGAGGACGCCTGAGCGTTCAGACGCTCCCTCTTCGTGCGTCGCCGCAAGCCTGTATTGAAGCCTCAGAAGTCATGTCTGATCTACAAGTTCCGCCTACCTGCTCCACCTCGATAGTTTTGAATCGCATTTCTGTACCGCACCTCACAAGGAGTCCCATCATGCGCAAGCCCCTTCTCGCTCTATGGACCGCTTTGGCAGCCGTCACTCTTTCGCCCTTGGCGCTGGCCCAAACGGCCCCTTGGCCCACCAGCAAGCCCATCTCCGTGGTGGTGCCCTTCGCCGCTGGCGGTGCGGTGGACTACGCCGCGCGCATGGTGGTCACCAAGCTCGGCGAACGCCTCGGGCAGTCGGTGGTGGTCGACAACGTGGCCGGTGCCGGCGGCATTGTGGGCACCACCAAGGTGGCGCGCGCCGCGCCCGACGGCTACACCCTGTTGGTGGCGCCGGACAGCACCATTGTGATTGCCCCGCTGGTCACGCCAGACGCGGTGAAATACGACCCGCTCAAAGACCTGGTACCCGTGGGCCTGATCAATATCACGCCCCTCATCTTGACGGCCAGCCCGAGCCTGCCGGTGAACAACTTCGCCGAGTTGGTGCGCTACGCCCGCGCCAACCCGGGCAAGCTCAATTACGCCAGCCCGGGCGCCGGCAACCTGCTGCATGTGGCCATGGAGGCGCTGCGGCAACAGGCTGGTATCAACATGGTGCATGTGCCCTACAAGGCGACCCCCCAAATGGTGAGTGATTTGATTGGTGGTCAGGTCGACCTCGCCTTGTTGGTGCCCTCGACCGGGTTGCCGCAGATCAAGTCGGGCAAGCTCAAGGCCCTGGGCCTTACGGTGGACGAGCGGCTCACCGCGGCGCCCGAGATCACGCCCCTGTCGGATTCGCCGGAGCTCAAGGGCTATTTCGTCACCACCTCGATCGGGCTGTTTGTACCGGCCCGCACGCCGCAGGCCATCATCGATCGCCTGAACCGGGAGCTCAATGCTATTTTGGCCTCGCCTGAGGTGCGCAAGCCTTTCGAGGACCAGGCGGCCACGGTCGGCAAGGGCTCGGGCGCTGACTATGCCGAGTTCCTTCGCAAGGAACTGGCGCGCAACGCGGTGGTGGTCAAGGCGGCCAACATCAAGGGCGAGTGAGCGTGGCGCAGGCGCCGGCCGGCCTGAACTTTGTCGCGCATGCCGGGGCCCTCATCGCCTGGCAGGTGCAGGGGCGGGCTGACCGGCCCGCCCTGCTTTTGGCCAACTCGCTGGGCTCCGACATGGGCTCATGGGACGCAGTGGTGGGCTTGCTGGCAGACCAGTTCCGGGTGATTCGCTACGACGCGCGCGGTCACGGGGCGTCGACCCTCGAAGTGTCCGCTCGCGGTGTCGACTACACCATTGAGTTGCTGGCCCGTGACGCGCTGGCAGTTGCCGACGCCGCCGGTGCCATCCGGTTTCATTTCGCCGGTGTGTCCATCGGCGGCATGATTGGCATGTGGCTGGGGCGCCATGCGGTCCATAGGCTCGACCGCCTGGTGCTGTCCAACACCGCGGCCCGTTTGCCCACCCAGGTGTGGGCTGAGCGCATTGCCCTGGTGAAGGCCGCAGGTCTGGGCTCCCAGGTCGAGGCCACGATGCAACGCTGGTTCACCCCGGCATTCCAGGCACAGACCGAGGCCGAGGCCCAGGCGGTGATCGCCCGCGCCCGCGCCACCTTTCTGAAGGTCGATCTCGACGGCTACCTCGGTTGCGCTGCCGCGGTGCGCGACATGGACCAAGGGGGTGGCCTGCCTGAAATCTCTGTGCCCACCCTGGTGGTCACAGGCCGGCACGACCCTTCTACCCCTCCTGAGCTCGGCCAGGAGATCGCCGCACGCATTCCCGGAGCGGCCTGCCTGGAGCTTCCCCTGGCGCATATGCCGCAATTGGAACGGCCTGGTGACTTTGCGGGGGTGTTGCGGGAGTTTTTGGTTCGTTGAGGGTGTGGACGGCTTGGTGCAGTGCGCGGTACCGGTTTTCTTTTTACGACGCCTTGATCGTGGCCGCAGCGCTGGAGTCGGGATGCACCACGCTCTTCTCGGAAGATTTGCAAGACGGCCAGGTCATCGATCGGACGCTCACGGTGAGAAATCCATTCCGGGGCTAACGCATCACGGGATCGCCTAGCGGGGCGTGTTTGCAGGTGTGTAGCCAAAGTCGCGGGGCTCATCGTATGAGCCCAGGTGTACCTACGCTCAAGCACAGCCCAGACAATGGCGCGCGCTTGCCCTCCGCACTGGTATGAGGGCACGCAGCGCCAGCGCTGAAAATTGCCGAGAGCCACGTCACTCCCTTTCTCGAAGGCCCCGCTTTGTCCAACTTCCGTCACCCCCGCTTTCTCGTCCTTGCCCTGTGCCTTCTTGGCCTCATGCCCGCCTGGGCGCAGCGGGGCTTTGAGCCGCCTGTGTCGATCCAGCGTGAGCGGGCCAACCTGGTCATCAACCTCGACGGCAGCTACCGGGAGGTGGCCGAGCAATCGGTGCGCATTCGTACTGCTCCCGGGGTAGAGCAGTACGCCAGCCAGGAGATCGGCTACATCGCCGGGCGGGAGGAGATTCTGGAGGTTGAGGGCTGGACCATCACCCCTGACGGGACCCGCCTGCCGGTACTGCCAGGAGCGATCCGCGACCGGGACGAGGACAACAGTGGCGGTACCGCACAATTTTCGGATTCGCGGGTCAAGGTGATCATCTTCCCGCGTGTCTCCGTGGGAAGCGTCGTGGGCTACAAGGTCGATTCGCGCATTGTGGCGCCCTTGTACCCCGGCGAGTTCGACCGCTCCTTCGTGTTTTACCCAGCCACGCCCTACGAAGACTGGGAACTGCGTATTGCCATTCCCGCGTCGCGGCCCCTTTACATCGACAAGCGGGGCGTGGACGGTGGCCTGGAAAGAACGGTCGACGGCATGGCGCACTATGTCTTCAAGTACCGACGCGAGAGTACCCAGCCGCCGCTCAGTGGGTCCGCTGGGCTGCTGCATCGGGCGGACTACCTGCAGATTTCAACTCTGCCCGACATGCGCGCCTTGGGGCGTATCGCCCGGGGCTTCTTCGACCCGCAGGTGGAGGTGACCGAGGAGATTCGCGCCCTCGCGCAAAAGCTGACCGCAGGCGCCAGCAGCGAGCGCGCCAAGGTCAAAGCTTTGTACGAATGGGTGGCCCGGGAGATTCGCTATGTGTCGATCTCGCTGGGCGATGGCCGGCTGGTGCCGCGACCCGCCTCGCAGGTACTGCAAAACCTGTACGGCGACTGCAAAGACCACGTGGTGCTGCTGGAGGCCTTGTTGCGCGCGGTGGGCATTGACAGCAGCCCGGCTCTCATCAGCTCTGGCAGTACCCAGCGCCTCTCGTCTGTGGGCGCGCATTACCCGCTCAACCACGTCATCACCTATGTGCCCAGCCTGGATCTCTATCTTGACTCGACAGACCGCTTCGCTCCCTTCGGTACGCTGCCAACCTCCGACGCCGACAAGCCGGTGATCCTCACCCGTCTCGATCGCATGGGCCGCACGCCCCCGATGAAGGCCGAGGACCATGTGAGCCGCACCCGGGTGCGTATGACGATCCGAGGCGACGGCAGCATTCAAGGTGCCGCTCACAGCCGTCAGACCGGCGCTCTTGAGAACACCAGCCGGTCGCGGCGCTTTAACGACCGCTCCCGCACCGAAGAAGAAATCGTTCGCTCAGAGCTGTCACGCTTCAATGAAACCGGCACCGGCAGCATGCGCTTCACCGAGCCGACCGACATCACCCGGCCCTACGAAATGCGCACGGTGTTCACCCTCGAGCCTCTGGTCAACATGCCCGGGCGCGGCGCCATGGCGGTGCCGGTGGGACTCGCCCCCGGCAACATTGCCTATATTGCGTTGAGCCAGCCAGAGCCGGTGTCAGACCGCCCCGTGCTTTGCGGCTCAATGACCATGCACGAGCACTACACGCTCACCTTTCCCCCGAATGTCGTGGTGGAAGAGGTTCCCAAAGGTCTGCGCTTTGCGCGCGGCGATATCCAGTTTGAGTCGCGCCTCACCCAGGAGGGCCGCACCGTCACCGTGGAGCGGCGGCTACGGGTGCAGCGGGCCTCCCGCGTGTGCGGCCTCAAAGAGGCGCGCGACTGGCAGGCGTTTTACCGGGCGCTGCAGCGGGACATGCGGGCGCAGATTGTGTTCCGCTGAAATGCTGCCCAAGGCTCGTGCCATGAGCCGCAGGGCTTACACCATGCACCTTTGCAAATCAGGGCGAATTCACGCCGATTTGAGGAGGACTGAAGGTGCAGCTGGAGTTCGACAACGTCATTGCCCTGGACAGGGAGCGGCTACGCATCCCCCCGCATTCCGTCGAGGCGGAGTCCAGCCTTCTGGGCGCGCTGTTGTTGGACAACAGCGCCTGGGAGCAGATCGACGGCATGGTCACCGAAAGCGACTTTTATCGGGGCGAGCATCGCCAGATTTTTCGGGCCCTGGCGGCACTCATTGCCGCCGACAAGCCGGCCGATGTGGTGACCGTGTTCGAGGAGCTACGGTTTCATGGCGATAGCAAGAGCCGTGAGGCCGACGTCGGCGGCTTGCCTTACCTCAACCAGCTGGCCCAGTACGTGCCCAGTGCGGGCAACATCAAGCGCTATGCCGAGCTGGTGCGCGAGCGCGCCATCTTGCGCAAGCTCATCGCGGTGGGCGACCAGATCTCCGCCAGCGGCTTCAACGGCGAGGGAAAGCCGGTTGCGACGCTGCTCGACGAGGCGGAGAAGCGGGTGTTCAAGATTGGCGAGGAGGGCTCTCGCCGTACCCAAGGCTTCCACTCGCTGGAGCATTTGGTGGTGGACCTGATCGCCAAGGTCGAAGAGCGCGCCGACAACCCCAGCGACGTGACCGGTCTGCGCTCGGGCTTCTACGACCTGGACCGCATGACCTCGGGCCTGCAGGCGGGCGATTTGATCATTCTGGCCGCTCGGCCCAGCATGGGCAAAACGAGTTTTGCGATCAACATCGCCGAGCATGTGGCGCTTCATGAGCGGCTGCCAGTGGCCGTTTTTTCCATGGAGATGGGCGCCGCCCAGTTGGCGGTGCGTATCGTCGGGTCCATCGGCCGCATCAACCAGACCCACCTTCGCACCGGCCGGCTCGCCGACGAAGAGTGGCCGCGCCTTGCAGAGGCCATTGACCAGCTGCGCGGGGTGCAGTTGCACATCGACGAAACACCAGGCCTCACTGTGAGCGAGTTACGGTCCAACGCCCGGCGCCTGGCCCGGATGGGGGACGGCAAGCTGGGCTTGATCGTTGTCGATTACCTGCAGCTCATGACCACCAGCGCAGGTTCGAGCGAGGAGAACCGGGCCACCGCCTTGGGCGAGATTTCGCGCGGGCTCAAGATGCTGGCCAAGGAACTGGCTTGCCCGGTGATTGCGCTCTCACAACTCAATCGCGGTGTGGAGCAGCGCACCGACAAGCGGCCGATGATGAGTGACCTGCGTGAGTCGGGCGCCATTGAACAGGACGCCGACGTCATCATGTTCATCTACCGCGACGAGTACTACACCAAAGAGGCTTGCAAGGAGCCCGGTGTCGCGGAAATCATCATCGCCAAACAACGCAACGGCCCCACCGGGACGGCCAGGCTCGGGTTTGTGAACACCCAGACGAAGTTTCAGAACCTGGCGTGGGCCGAATGATGTTGGCCGACAGATGCGTTCGGTTC
>JAURKV010000153.1 GCA_030831585.1 Ramlibacter sp.
CCTTGGTGGTGCCGGGCTCGGGCTTGGTCAAGGCGCAAGCTGAGGCAGAGGGGCTTGACCGCATTTTTATCGACGCCGGCCTGCAGTGGCGCGAGCCGGGTTGCTCGATGTGCCTGGGTATGAATGATGATCGGCTTTCGCCCGGTGAGCGCTGTGCCTCCACTTCCAACCGTAACTTCGAAGGGCGCCAGGGGCCCGGGGGTAGAAGTCACCTGCTCTCCCCCGCACTGGCCGCTGCTGCCGCTATCGCAGGTCGGTTGGCCACGGTTGAAGAATTGGGCGCTGTTGGCCAGTCCCTGGAATTGGAGACGACCTGATGCAAGCCTTTCGCACCCTGCAGTCGGTCGTCGCCCCCTTGGATCGGGCCAATGTCGACACTGACGCCCTGATTCCGAAACAGTTCATGAAGTCGATCCAACGCACTGGCTTTGGAGACAACCTGTTCGACGAATGGCGCTACCTTGACCGGGGCTATCCGGGCCAGGACGTGAGTGCCCGGCGGCGCAATCCCGACTTCGTTCTCAACCAGCCCCAATATGAGTCTTCGCGCATTTTGCTGGCGCGCGAGAACTTTGGTTGTGGCTCAAGCCGCGAGCATGCCGTTTGGGCGCTGGCCGACTTTGGTATTCGTGTCATTTTGGCCCCCAGCTTCGCCGATATCTTTTTCGGCAACTGCTTCAAGAATGGCCTTCTGCCCGTGGAGTTGCCAGCCCTGACAATTGACCGGCTGTTCCGCGAGGTCGACAGTACGCCTGGCCTCAGCCTGTCGGTGGACCTGTTTTCGCAGACCCTGGTTCCCTCGCTGGGAGAGCCGATCCGCTTCGACGTGGACCCGTCTTGCAAGCAGCGCCTGCTCGAAGGTCTGGATGACATCGGGCTAACTCTGCAGCGCGCTGACCGCATCCGGGCTTTCGAGATTCGCCATCGTGCAGCCGCACCCTGGTTTTTTCAGTGATCTATCCAATAATTTTTCGAGGAGACACACCATGCGCCTATCCCGCCGCTTATTGATCGCCCTGTCGGCCCTGACCGGCGCCGCCGCCCTTGTGGGCCCGGCCGCTGCCCAAGAAAAGTTTCCGTCCAAGGCGGTGACCATCATCGTGCCTCAGGCGGCGGGCGGTGCGAACGACACGATCGCTCGCGTGATCGCCGCCAAGCTCACCGAGCAGACAGGGCAGACCTTCGTGGTTGAAAACCGCACCGGTGCCGGTGGCAACGTGGGTACCGCCCAGGCGGCCAAGGCCCGGCCTGATGGCTACACGCTGATGCTCACCGCCGACAGCTCGATGGTGATCAACCCCGCTCTCTACAAGAGCACGGGTTTCGATCCGGTGAAGGACTTCGAGCCGATCGGGTCCGTGGCCACCGCCGGCTATGTGCTGGTGGCCCATCCTTCCTTTCCCGCCCGTAACGTGACCGAGCTGGTGAGCCAGGCCAAGCTGCAACCGGGCAAGATCAACATTGGCTCGGCCGGCAACGGCACGCTGAACCACCTGATTGGCGAGATGCTGGGCAAAGCGACCGGTATCGATCTGGTGCATGTACCGTACAAGGGCGCTGCGGCCGCCGTTACCGACCTGGTGGCCGGCCAGGTGCAGGTCTCGGTCCAGAGCCTGCCTTCGTCGATTGCCTTCATCCGCAGCGGCAAGGTGAAGGTGCTGGGCGTGGTCAACCCCAAGCGCGTGCCTGCGCTGCCCGACGCGCCCAGCATCGGCGAGACGATCAAGGGTTTCGGCGCCACCCCCTGGTACGGGGTGTTCGCGCCGGCCGGCACGCCCAAGGCCATCGTCGCGCAGCTCAATGCCGAGATCGCCAAGGCCCTGGAGTCTAAGGACGTGCAGGAGCGGCTGGCGGGTGCCGGTTGCGAGCCCTTCAAGTCCAGCCCTGAGCAATTTGCCCAACTCGTGCGTGACGACCTTCCCCGCTGGGCCAAGATCGTGAAGGACTCGGGCGCTACCGTCGACTGATTCCCAAGGACCCATCTTCATGACCCTTCCGACCCTTTCCCCGGGCGCGCTGGCAGGTTTGCGCGTCGTCGAAATGGGCCAGCTCATTGCCGGCCCCTTCGCCGGCAAGACACTGGGCGACTTTGGCGCCGACGTGATCAAGATCGAGCCGCCGGGCGCGGGTGATCCGCTTCGCAACTGGCGCATGATCCAAGATGGCACCTCCGTCTGGTGGCAGGTGCAGTCACGTAACAAGCGCTCCGTTGCCCTGGACCTGCGCAGCGCAGAGGGCCAAGATATCGCTCGTAAGCTCATCGCCCAGGCCGATGTGCTGATCGAAAACTTCCGACCTGGCACGCTAGAGGGCTGGGGCATGGACTACGCCACCCTCTCCCAAGACAACCCGGGCCTGGTGATGCTGCGCATTTCTGGCTACGGCCAGACGGGCCCCTACCGCGACTTACCGGGGTTTGGCGCCATCGGCGAGGCCATGGGAGGCCTCCGCCACCTCACTGGCGAGCCCGGCCGGGTGCCCGTGCGCTGCGGCATCTCCATCGGCGACACCTTGGCCGCCCTGCACGGCACCATCGGTGTGCTCACGGCCCTCTACCACCGCAAGGTCAATGGGGGCCAGGGCCAGGTCATCGACGTGGCACTCCATGAAGCGGTGTTCAATGTCATGGAAAGCCTGGTGCCCGAGTACAGCGCGTTCGGTGCGGTGCGCGAGGCCGCCGGTTCGGCCTTGCCGGGTATCGCGCCCTCCAACGCCTATCGCTGCGCCGACGGAGTGGTGCTGATCGCTGGCAACGGCGACAGCATCTTCAAGCGGCTGATGCAGTGCATCGGGCGTGATGACCTGGCCAACGACCCGGCGCTGGCCGACAACGCCGGCCGTGTGCGGCGGGTGGAGGAGATCGACGCCGCCATCGAGGCCTGGACCGTCTCCCGTACGGTGGCCGGCGTACTCGAGTCCCTGGGCGCCGCCAAGGTGCCTGCCGGTCGTGTCTACACCGCACGCGACATCGTGGAGGACCCGCACTACCTCGCCCGCGACATGATCCTCTCCCAGAAGACCCGCGACGGCCATGAAGTCAAGGTGCCCGGCATCGTGCCCAAGTTGCTCGGCACCCCTGGCCAGGTGCGCTCAAGCGCCCCCCGGCTTGGTGACGACACCGACGCGGTGTTGGCCGAACTGGCCTTCTCTGCGCAAGACATCGCCGCACTGCGCGAACGCAAGGTGGTCGCATGAGCGGCCATTCAGTCCCTGCAAACGCCGGAGTCTGGCAAGGCGCCGGCCGCCGCATCCACCTGCAGGAGGTGGGCACCCGCGACGGCTTGCAGGCCGAGTCTGCCTTCGTACCCACGGCCGACAAGGTCGCTCTGGTTGACGCTCTGTCCGACGCTGGCCTGGCCAAAATCGAGGTGACCGCTTTCGTCTCGCCCAAGGCCATCCCGGCCCTTCGCGACGCTGAGCAGGTGCTGCGCGAGATCCGGCGTGCGCCTGGCGTCGTCTACAGCGCCCTGGTGCCCAATGTGCGTGGCGCCGAGCGTGCCATCGAGTCCTGCGCCGACGAACTCAATTTGGTCATGTCGGCTAGCGAAAGCCACAACCTGGCTAATCTGCGCATGCTGCGTGAACAGTCCTTTCGCGCGCTCGCTGAGGTGGCCGCCGTTACGCGCGGCACGGGTGTCGAGGTCAATGTGTCCTTGTCCTGTGCCTTCGGCTGCCCGATGGAGGGTGATGTGCCGGTGCAGACGGTGCTGCAATGGTGCGAACGCTATGTGCAGGAGCTGGGCGCCCGTGGGGTGACGCTGTGCGACACCACTGGCATGGCCTACCCTACGCAGGTGGCCGAGCTCACCGCGGCCTTTCGCGCGCGCTGGCCCGGCACCGAACTGACCCTGCACTTTCACAACACCCGGGGCATGGGCCTGGCCAATGTGCTGGCCGCCATCGACGCCGGCGCTGACCGCTTTGACGCCTCGTTCGGCGGCATCGGCGGCTGCCCCTACGCACCGGGCGCCTCGGGCAATGTCTGCACCGAGGAAATCGCCCATGCGCTCACCCTCATGGGCTACGACACGGGCATTGATCTGGTGCGGCTGGTGGCGGCCGCGGGGCGTTTGCCGGCTCTCATTGGCCATGACATCCCCAGTCAGATCGTCAAGGCTGGACGGCGGCTCGACCTGCACCCGCGGCCGGCGGAGTTTGAGTCGATCCGGCAGCGGGCGCTCGAGCGCGAGGCCTGAGCCCCGCCACTGAAGCTCAGACGGCGTACGTCGCTTCGGGTCACCCCCGCGCCGGCAGCACCGTGCCCCGGCACTCGCCAAAGCCGATGCGGGCATGGCCTGGCTTTTCGCACCATCCTCGGAGGATGACCGTGTCGCCATCGTGCAGAAAGGCGCGCTGCTCGCCGGTGTTGGCCAGCGTGACCGGTTGGCGGCCGCCCAGGCTCAACTCCACCAGCGCGCCTGCCTCGTGTGCGGTCGGGCCGGAGACTGTTCCGGTGCCGATCAGGTCGCCAGGCTGCAGGTTACAGCCCCCCACGGTGTGCTGGGCCAGCATTTGCGCTGGGGTCCAGTACTGGTGTCGAAAGCTGGTGGCCGCCAGGCGACTCGGCGTTTGGCCCTGGCTGCGGTGGGCTGGCGTGTCGAGTAGCGCCTCCAGGCGCACATCCACACCGCCGCTGGCCCGATGGAGAGCGTCATCGAGGTAGGGCAGGGGTCGTGGGTCGGAGGCTGGCCGATCGAAGGGCACCCGGTAAGGCGCCAGTGCGTCCATCGTCACGATCCAGGGGGAGATCGTGGTGCAGAAGTTCTTGCCCAGAAAGGGGCCCAGCGGTGCCATTTCCCAGAATTGGTGGTCGCGCGCCGACCAGTCATTCAGAAGCACCATCCCCAGTATGTGCCGCTCGGCCTGCGCCAGGGCAATCGGCTCGCCCAGGGTGTTGCCAGGACCGATGAAAAAGCCCATTTCCAGCTCGAAGTCCAGCCGCGCGCAGGCGCTGTAGACCGGCGCCTTGGCGCCTGCCGGCATGGCCTGACCCATGGGCCGGTGGAAGCCAAAGCCTTCCTGGCCCACCCGCAGGCTGGAGGCGCGGCCGTGATAGGCGATCGGCAGCCACTGGAAGTTGTCGGTGAGCGGCTTGTCCGGAAAGATAAGCCGGCCCACGTTCACCGCATGGTGGATCGAGGTGTAGAAGTCGGTGTAGTCGCCGATTTGCGCGGGTAGACCGTACTCGGCCTCGCCGAGCGGCATCAGGCATTCGCGCACTTGCGCCTGCACCGAAGCGGGTGCGCCCTCGGCCAGCAGCGCAAACAGGCCGTGGCGCAGCGCCCGCCAAGCCTCGGGTCCGAGCGCCATGAACTCGTTGAGTGCCGGGCCCGCGCAGGCCTTACAGGCGGCCTGGGCAGGGCCTTGCAGCAGGCCGGTGGCTGCGAGTTGGGCCAGGTTCAGTGCCTGGTCGCCGATCGCGGTGGCGCCGTGCATCGTGCTCTGGCTGGCGCGCCTTCGTAGCACCGCCAGGGGCAGGTTCTGGATCGGGAAGTCCCCGCCTGCCTCCTGCGCCGAGACCAGCCAACTGCGGGCGCTTGCTGCGTGGGTGTGGTCCAGGGCGGTCATGGGCGGGGGCCCGTCAGCGCCTCGTCGAAGATGGCCACCGCCCGGGTCCAGCCTGCCGATGCGCCGCGGATCTTGTGGGGGAAGCAGCTGATGTAAAAGCCAGAGGCCGGCAGCGCCTCCAGGTTGTGCAGTTTTTCCAGGTGGCAGTAGCCGATGTCGCGCCCCGCCTTGTGGCCCTCCCAGATCAGACCTGCGTCCTGGGTCTGAGCGTATTTCTTGGCGGTGTGCACGAAGGGCGCGTCCCAGCTCCAGGCGTCGGTGCCAGTCAGGCGCACGCCGCGCTCCAGCAGGTACATGGTCGCCTCGTAGCCCATGCCCGCGCCTGCGGCCACATAGTCAGGCTGGCCATAGCGCGTGCCCGCCCGGGTGTTCACCACCACGATCTCCAGCGGCTGCAGGGTGTGGCCAATTCGTGCGAGTTCGGCCTCGACGTCCCTCGCGGTCACCACATAGCCATCTTCGAAGTGGCGGAAATCCAGCTTGACCCCGGGCTGGAAGCACCACTCCAGGGGGACCTCGTCGATGGTGATGGCCCGCTCCTTGCCGCCAGCCTTGTCATTCATCGTCGAGTGGAAGTGGTAGGGCGCGTCGAGGTGGGTGCCGTTGTGGGTATTGAGTTGCACATACTCCAATGCCCAGCCCTCGGCATCGGGCAGGTCTTCCTTCTTGAGGCCGGGGAAGAAGCTGGCCACCTGTTCGGCGGTGGCCTCGTGCCGCAGGTACTCGATCTTGGGGCTGTAGCCGGGCGGATCGGAGGCGACGTCGTTTTCTAGGTAGATGGAGAGGTCGACAAATCGGCGGGTCATGGTCAGGCCTTCATTGCTTGGCCTGCGATGGCACGCAGGCGTTCAGTAATGGGATCGAACCGTGATTTTGGCACTGCCCGCCCGATGCAGACGCATCTGACCGGGCAGCGGCGCGCCGCGCAGCATCACGTCCTCGGCCAGCCAGAGCGCTGAGCGCCGGGCACGGTCGCAGACCATGGGCAGCGGCATCTGCACATAGTCGTCGTTGAACACCTCGAAGCTGTAGTCGCCCTGGTAACCCAAGGCGTCGAGCTTGAGCACCATCTCTGCGACCTCGGCGGTGTGCACACCCTCGCCAGGGAACACGCGGTAGGTGCGTGCGGTGGCCATTCTTTCCTCGAAGGTGCGGGCCTCCTGCCACATGAAGTCCGACAGCTGCACCAGAAAGATCTTGCCCGGGTCGAGGTCATCCAGCGCCGACAGCGGGGTCTTGGCGGCGAGGATGTGGAAGGAGTCCAGACCCACCCCGAGGTTGGGACAGTCGGCGCGAGCCACCACGTCCCAGGCGGTGGTGAACTCGTTGATGTGGCGCCCCCAGGAGAGGCCCTCGTAGGCGATACGAATGCCCAGGGGCAAGGCCAGCATCGCCAGCTTGCGCAGGTCGCGCGCGAGGTGGTCGACGTCGCTGCTCGCATGCACCGAGGTCGACGAGCACACCAGCAAGACCTTGCAGCCCAGCGCAGCGCACATCTCCAGCATGGTCTTGGCGATGTCGACCTTGTACTGGTGCAGGTGGCCCGACAGGCCCTCGAAGTCGCGCAGCACCTGGAACCCTGTGCCGCGCAAGCCACTGGCCTTGACCGCGGCCACCGCCGCTTCCCAGCCCTGGGGGTGGCCCACCAGGTCATTGGCCTTGAGCATGACCTGGCTGAAGCCGGCTTGCGCCATCGCCTCGAGCTTGGCTTCCAGCGGCCCTGCCAAGGTGATGGTGTCCATGCCGATGGCGGCGATGGTGCGCCTCAGGCTGCGTGGGTCTCGGATCACGTCGCTACCCCAGGTGTGGTGTCGCTGTGCACCAGCTCGAAAAGCACACTCCCTAGGTAGGTCTTGGAGATGGCGCCGCGTTGGCCGCTGTGTGCCGCGCCGCTCTCCACAAACTCCAGACCGAAACCGCGCAGCGCCTGCACCGCGGCCATGACATCGGGAACGCCCAGTCCGATGCGGTGCAAATGCTCGCGGTCATCGTTCTCGGCGGCGTCTGGCTCTGGCTCAATCAACTGAATCATGAACTGGTTGCCCGCGTGAATGGCCGGTGCCCGCAGCAGCTTGCCCAGAGGCATGATGCCAAAGCGTTCCTCGTCGGCAATCAGTGTCATGCCGAACAGCTCGCTATAGAACTCCACCCAGTCGTAGGTACGACCCAGGCCGATGTACTGCACGATGCCAAAGAAGTGGATGCCCGCCGTTGCTGGTGGATGTCGCTCCACCGACGGAATCGGAACGAAGTCCACGTCGTAGATCGAAAACTCCTGCCAGCGGTCCACGAAGTAGATGCGGCTGCCGCCTGCGCCGTGGATGGCGGGGATGTTCAGCTCCATGGCCTCGGGGTGGGTTGGGACATCCCATGCGCCTCGGTCCAGCACCTGGCGGTAGGCGGCCCGGGCATCGCGCACGCGCAGCGCAATGGCGCTGATTTGCGGCGTCTCGGGCAGCGTCGCCCCTTTTCCGTCAGCCGGGTGGGCGTTGACCACGACGTTCAGGCTACCCTGGCGGTACAGCGTCACTTCACGCGAGCGGTGGCGGGCGACCGGCCGGAAGCCAGTCATCTCCAGCACATGGCCGAGCGCCTGCGGCTTGGCGGTGCGGTACTCAACGAATTCGATGCCATCGAGCCCCACTGGGTTGGCTTCATCGCTGAACGAGGCCTGCAGGGGTTCGCGCGCAGGGTCGGATGGCAGCAGCAGTTCGCTCATGAGGGCGCTCCTGGGTCGATGGGGTGGTGCATACGGGCGGGTGACCCGCCTCAATACTGAAGGCGTGCCAGCGCACGCAGGTTTTCGGCTGTTGTGGTGGGCAGACCAAAAAACTCGAGGTAGGCCGGGATCTGCTCGAACAGCATGTCGGTCCCTACCTGCACCCGGCAGCCGCGTCCCTGGGCCGCGGCCAGAAAGGCAGTGGTCTCGGCACGCATCACCACCTCTCCCACAACGGTGCAGGCGTCTAGCCTGGTCGTATCCATGGGCAGCGGGTCGCCTGCGTCCATCCCCAAGGGGGTGGCGTTGACCGCCAGGTCCATGCCGCTCGGGTCTTGGTTGTTCGGCTCCACGGTGATGCCGGGGTAGTGGGTGGCAATGCGGCTGGTCAGGGCCTGGACGGCTGCCAGATTGACGTCGAAGAGGCGTAGGCGGGCCACTCCGGCCGCCGCCAGCGAGGCGACGATGGCTGAGCCCACGCCGCCCGCGCCAACCACCAGAGCGCTGGCACCCGCGAGCGTCAGGCCCTTGCGCCGAAGGCCCCGCACAAAACCCTCGCCGTCGAACATGTCTCCCAGCAAGCGGCCGTCGGCCAAGCGTTTGACGGCGTTGCAAGCACCGGCCACCTTGACCGTCGGCGTGACCTCGTCAAGCAGGTCGACCACGCTCACTTTGTGGGGCATGGTGATCAGCGCGCCCCGGATATTGGTCAGATGGAACAGGGAGGGCAAAAGCGCAGCAAAGAGCTCTGGCTTGCAGCCCATGGGCACCACCACCGCATTGATCCCTGCCGATTCGAAGTACGGGTTGTAGATCATGGGCGCCTTGAAGGCGTGCGTAGGGAAGCCCAGGTGGGCGATCAGCTCGGTGTGTCCGTTGATCTGCATGGTGGCGGATGGCGGGGCGCCGGGTAGGCGCAAGGTGCGGCCCGCGCGGGTGGCGCGTTCCGCAAAAATTCTGGATTCGTTTATCGAACCGGTCTGCGTGCGGCACGAACCCCTCAGGGGCCGCGCCGCGCGCAGACCACGGGCCGGCTTAGCGGCGCAGCTTGGCCAGTTCGGCCTGCATCTCGGCGACCAGGGCCTCGCCGACGATGGCGGCGTGCTTGGTAATCACCGGCTTCATCTTCTCGCGCAGCTTGGTGACTTCAGCCGGCGAGAAGGAGGTCACCTGCATGCCGTTTTTCTTCAGCAGCTCCAGGTTGGCGGCAACTTCGGCGCGGGCCTGGGTACGCTGGGTTTTGGCAGCCTCGTCGGCAGCGTCGTCGATGATCTTGCGGTCGGCCGGCGAGAGCGCGTCCCAGGTCCGCTTGCTCATGATGACCGACTGCGGGTTGTACTGGTGGTTGGTGATGGCCATGTGCTTCTGGACTTCCCAGAACTTGTTGGCTGCGATCACGTTGATCGGGTTCTCCTGGCCATCAATCGCCTTTTGCTCCAGACCACCGTAGACCTCGGGGAAGGGCATCGGGGTGGGGTTGGCACCCAGTGCCTTGACCCAGTCGACGTTGATGGTGTTGGGGATGACGCGCAGCTTCAGGCCGTCGATGTCCTCGACCCTGTTGAGGGGACGCTTGCTGTTGGTCATCTGGCGGTAGCCCAATTCCCAGTAGGACAGGCCGATGATGCCCTTGGGCTCGAGCAGGGCGTGCATTTTCTTGCCGATGGGCCCGTCGACGATGGCGTCGGATTCCTTCTCGTTGGCGAACAGGAAGGGGAAGTCAAAGATTGCCAGTTCCTTGGCTTCGGTGGCCAAGATGCCGGAGTTCATCACCGCCAGTTCCACAGTGCCCGCCTTGATCGCGGTGACCACGGCCTGGTCGCTGCCCAGGGAGCTGTTGAAGAACAGGTTCACCTTGATGCGGCCGTTGGTCTTGGCGGCCACGGCCTCCGCGAACTTCTTCATGCCAGCAGCGGCGGGGTGGTTCTCGGGCGAGGCCAGGCCCATCTTGAGCACGCGCTCTTGGGCGAAGGCGCCACCAAAGGCGCAGGCGGCGGCCAGGGCCACCAGGGACTTGAGCATCACTCGTTTCATGTTGTCTCCAGGTTGGTTTCAGTACGCATCAATCGGAGGGCAGGGCGCGGCGTACCAGACGCGCCCCGCAGGGAAAAAAGGGGGTTATTGATAGAGCCACTTGGCAGGCACGGTGACCAGCTGCGGGAACAGCACCATCAGGAACAAGACGGCGAACTGCACGAGCATGAACGGCATCACGCCTCGCGTCACTTCGTCCATCCGCATGCGGCCCACACCGGCCACGGTATTGAGAACCGTGCCCACCGGGGGAGTCACCAGGCCGATGGAGTTGTTGATGATGAACATCACCCCGAAATACACCGGGTCGATGCCAGCGGCCTTGACCAGCGGCATGAGCACGGGCGTGAGGATGAGGATGGTGGGCGTCATGTCCATCGCGGTGCCCACCGCCATGACCAGCAACATCATCGCGAACATCAGCAGCACCGGCCGGTCCAGCAGCGGCTGCAGCAGCGACACCACCTGGGTCGGCAACTGCGCCACTGTGATCAGCCAGGCCGACACCATGGCGGCTGCCACCAGGAACATCACCACCGCGGTCGTCTTGGCCGAGGCCAGGAACACCTGGTGGAGCTGCTTGAGGGAGAGCTCCCGGTAGATCAAGCCTGCGATCGCCAGCGACATCACTGCCACCACCACCGCCGCTTCGGTCGGCGTGAAAATGCCAAAACGCAGGCCGACGATGATGACCAAGGGAAGGGTGAGCGCCCAGCCAGCCTCGCGCAGTGCCCGCCAGACTTCACCCGCACTGCGTTTTTCCGGCATTTCGAGTTTCTCGCGGCGGGTCAGCCACCACCAGGTGCCCCACAGGCCCAAGGCGAGCCAGATGCCCGGAAAGATGCCGGCCAGGAACAGCTTGGAGATCGACACATTGGCGGCCACTCCAAAGATGACGAAGCCGATCGAGGGCGGGATGATGGGGCCAATCACGCCGCAGGCGGCGATCAAGCCGCCCGAGCGGGCCTTGTCGTGGCCGGCCTTGACCATCATCGGAAGCAGCAGTGCGGTCAGCGCCGCTGCGTCGGCGACCGCGGAGCCCGAGAGCGCCGACAAGATGCAGGCCGCGATGATGGTCACATAGCCCAGACCACCGCGCACATGGCCCACCAGTGCCATCGCGAAGTTCACGATGCGGCGCGACAGACCGCCGGTGTTCATGACCTCGCCGGCCAGCATGAAGAAGGGCACCGCCAGCAGCGGGAAGCTGTTGGAGCCCTCAATGAGGTTCTGCGCCAGGATGGTGGCGTCGAAATTGCCCAGGTGCCACATCAGGGCCACGCCGCACAGGAGCAGCGCAAAGGCGATGGGCACACCCAGGGCCATGACGGCCAGCAGGGATCCGAGGAAGACGGCGATGGTCATAGTGCCTGGCGCCTCCCGCTTACTTCACGGGCGCCGGCGCGTCGATCGGCTCTTCTTCGGACTCACGGATGCCCACGAGCTCGTCCTCACTCAGTTCGCCCCGCAGCAGGCGCCACAGGTCGTACAGCAGGATCACGGTGGAAGAAGCGGCAAACACCACACCGCCGGCGTAGAAGAGAGACTGCGGCGCCTCCATCACCGGACTGCGCGACTCCGTGTTCAGGCTGGCCAATGTCCAGGCGCCGGTGCCGAGGAGCCAGCAGGCCCAGAGCATCAGCAGGTGGCCAATGACCAGAAAGACTTTTTTACCGGTCACACCCAGGCGAGACACCAGCATGTCGGTGCCCAGGTGGGTGCGCTCGTGCATTGCGATCACCGCGCCCAGGAAGGTCAGCCAGACAAAGAGCCAGCGTGACAGCTCTTCGGACAAGGTGATGCCCGAGTTGAAGACGTAGCGCATCACTACATTGCCAAAGACCAGCATCACCATCACCGCCAGGCAAGCCACGATGGCCCAACCCAGCAGGCGGCAGTAGGTGTCGATCAGCTTTTTCATCGGTGCGTACTTCTCAGGCGCTAATGTACTAACTAGAGAGTTTTGGCTGCACGGGGGTAACTACGCATTCGAATCGTGAATTTCCAGCTATCTGTTATGCCGCTGCGTTATTCCAGACATAGCGCATGACCAGGTCCTGGACCAGTTCGCGGCTCAGGGTATTGGCTTTTCCATCGGCCGACTTGTCGCCGAAGATGAGGCCAAAGGTATGCCGGTTCGACACGTTGAAGAAGGTCAGGGCCGAGATCACCGAGTGAATTTCGATCGGGTCCAGCCCCTCGCGGAAGACGCGCAGCGCCCTGCCGCGTTCGTAGATATCGCGAATTACCTCGATGGCAGGCGTGTTGAGCCGCTGGATCTCCTCGGACTGCCGTAAAAAGGCGCCCCGCTCCATGTTTTCGTTCATCACCAGGCGGATGAAGTCCTCGCTGTCCCGGTGATGGTCGTAGGTCACGCCCACCAGCGTCTTGAGCGCAGTCACCGGGTCGAGGTCGGCCAGGTGAAAGCGGGACTCGCTTTGCCGGGTGCCGCGATAAGCGTTCTCCAGCACCTGGAGGTAGAGCCCCTCTTTGCTGCCGAAGTAGTAGTAAATCATGCGCTTACTGGTGCGGGTGGCATCGGCAATCTCGTCGACCCGCGCACCCGCCAGGCCCTTGGCGGCGAACTCGCGGGCGGCCACTGCCAGTATTTCGGCCATCGTCCGCTCGGGGTCACGTGAGGCGGTAGGCGCCGCTCCGGCCGTCTTTGCGGCCGCCTTTGGATGCCTTGTTTTTACTAGTTCGTTCATTACGACGTGGAGTATAGAAAGGCCCCACCATTCTTTGCGTCCGGATCAACCCCTACCCGCGCGGCGGTGTCCTGTCGGTTCTCAGCGTGGCGCGATCATTTGCACGACCACCTCCACCCGACCGCCAGACGCGGTGTTTGTCCAGGCCAGCGCGAGGCCACCACGCTTTAGCCCCGTACCCACCAGGCCCGGCGCGGCCGGGGTGGAGAAGGGGGCGCCCACCGGGGCGCCCGCGGCGGTGTACCGTTGCGCCGATAGCTGCACGCCATCGGGCGAGAGCGTGAGGTAGTCACCGCCGCGCAGGGCGACGGCTGCCAGTGGCAGCATGGGCAGGCCGCGCGCGGGCTGAGCCACACCGCGCACCTTGAAGTGGAGGCTGCGGGGCGATGTCTGCACACCGGTGTCGAGGTCTACGTTGGCAGTGAACAGCACGCTGCCATGTCCGCGTAGGTCCAGCAGGAAGGCGTCCCCCGCCTGTGTCTCCGACACAGCCATGGCCAGTGGTCGCGGTACGTCCAGCTGGGTGAAGGTGCGGTAGGGCACGCCGGTCGGGCTCACGCGCTGCATCGCCACCACCCAGCCGCCTTCGTCCAGCGCGGTGAGGGTGATATCGCTGGCCCGCCACCTGCCTCGGTCATCGATCAGCTGGATCCAGCCCAGGGGCTCGCCGTCCGCTGCCAGTCGCAGCGCGCGCACACTTGGTACCCCCTGCTGCGCGGTGGGTGTAAAGAAGCGCCACGACACGTAGAGGCTGCCATCGGGTGCGGTCGACGCCTCGATCGGGCCACTGAGCTGCGCAAAAAGCGGGGCGTTGCGTGGGTAGCGCTCGGCATCGAGCACACGTGCCATGCCGTCAATAGTCCCCTGCAGGGTGTAGGGCCAGTGGTGCACCTCGGTGATCATGTACGTGTCGTTCTCGACCCGGCGGGTGACGAAGGTCACGCCGATGCGGCCCTCGGGCAGCACATTGACGCCCAGATCGTGCGCGCCGAACACGCCAGCGGGTATGTCGAGGCGCACGGGGTCCCCCAATCGCTGGCCTTCTGAATCGAAGCGCTGCACCCATAACGCCCAGGCCGCGCCCGGTACGAGTGGCCCGCGTGCCATCCATACGACCGCGTAGCCGCCGCCGTCGAGTGCGCTGATCGCCTTGATCACGCGCTCACCATCTGGTGCCGCGTCGATGACCTGCGGCGGCCGCGGCTCCAGGCTGGAATCGGCCGCGGTATTTGGCACGGATGTGAGTGCCGAGACCAGGCGCACACCCGGCAGACTGCCCGCCTGCGCAGAGGCGTTGGTCGCACCCGGGTCGGCGTATGCCTGTGAAGGCTGGCTGGGCGTTCCGCCTCCGCCGCAGGCGGCGAGCAGCAAGGCGAGTGCCAATGGAGGCAAGCAGGCGCGTACGCGGCGCTTGGTGGTGAGTCTCGCCATGGGAGCTTCCTTTCTTCAGGTCGTGGAGCGGGACCTTAGGAAGCTGGCGGAGTGGCTGATGTAGGCGCAGGCGAGCAGCCTCTGCGGGAAGTGCCGAAGCTGGGCACGATTCGCGCCGCACTGGTGCGGATGCACCATTGCGGGGCAAAGGAGCGCGAGGGCCTGCCGCAAGCTGGTGCGAAATTGATCGAGTCAGTCGCACCAACACGGGAATAAATATTGCTTCCTTGGTGCGCAATCGCCTTGGGGCGGTGCACACGGAGAACTCATGGACTCGATCAAGCAGGGCGCAGATGCCCTGTTCATTTTGCTGGGCGCCATCATGGTGTTGGCCATGCACGCGGGCTTTGCCTTCCTAGAGCTGGGCACGGTTCGCAAAAAGAACCAGGTCAACGCCTTGGTCAAGATTCTGGTGGACTTCGCGGTTTCCACCGTCTCCTACTTCTTCGTCGGCTACGCGGTGGCCTATGGCACCGGCTTCATGGTCGGCGCGGAAACCCTGGCGGCCAAGAACGGTTACGAGTTGGTGAAGTTCTTCTTCCTGCTCACGTTCGCCGCGGCGATTCCGGCCATCGTTTCTGGCGGTATCGCCGAGCGGGCGCGCTTCAACCCCCAACTTCTCGCGACCGCGGTACTGGTGGGTTTGGCCTATCCGCTGTTTGAGGGGGCGGTCTGGTCTAACAAGTTTGGCTTTCAGGACTGGATCAAATCGGTCGCCGGTGCCGAATTTCACGACTTCGCCGGCAGCGTGGTGGTGCACGCAGTGGGGGGCTGGATCGGCCTGGTCGCCGTGCTTTTGCTAGGCCCGCGCAGCAACCGCTACCGCAAGGACGGCGCCATCAGCGCCCACCCGCCCTCGAGCATTCCCTTCCTCGCTTTGGGTGCCTGGATCCTGGCCGTGGGCTGGTTCGGCTTCAACGTCATGAGCGCCCAGACGCTGGACAAGATCTCTGGCCTGGTGGCAGTCAATTCGCTCATGGCCATGGTCGGTGGCACCCTGGTGGCTACCCTCATGGGCCGCAATGACCCCGGCTTTGCCTACAACGGCCCGCTGGCCGGTTTGGTGGCGGTGTGTGCTGGCTCCGACCTCATGCATCCGGCGGGAGCCCTGGTGGTGGGCGGCATTGCCGGCGCCATCTTCGTGCAGTTGTTCACCCTCACCCAGAACCGTTGGAAGATCGACGATGTGCTGGGCGTGTGGCCGCTACACGGCCTGTGTGGCGCTTGGGGCGGCATCGCCTGCGGTATCTTCGGCCAGCAGTCGCTCGGCGGCCTGGGCGGTGTGAGCTTCGGCGCGCAGTTGCTGGGCACGCTGGTCGGGGTTGGCTGGGCCTTGGTCAGCGGCCTCGTGGTCTACGGCCTCATACGGCTCACGGTGGGCCTGCGTATGACGCAGGAAGAAGAGTTCGAGGGCGCGGACCTCTCTATCCACCGTATCGGGTCCACGCCGGACCGGGAAGTGAGCTGGTAAGGCGCCCTCGTACCCACCTCTCGCATCGCTCCCTGCCACGGGGTGCGTAAAAAAGCCCGCTTCAATCGAAGCGGGCTTTTCTGTAGAAGGGTCTGGTGGGTCCTGAGTGACTCGAACACTCGACCTACGGATTAAGAGTCCGCTGCTCTACCAACTGAGCTAAGAACCCAGGCCGTTTCTGGCTAGCCTAAAAGTATAGCAGTTCGAGGTTTGCCCTCAGCCCACTTCCGCTCGCCAGACCCAAGGCTGGTCAAAAGCATAAGCATTCAACGAATATGTATTTCCCGCCGGGCGCTGCCTCATCAAAAATCAGAGTTCTCATCAGGAGTAGTTCCGTGAAAAAGTTTGCATCTCTCGCCCTCGGTTTGACCCTCGCATCTCTGGCCCAGCTTGCGATGGCCGCCCCGCCCTTGCTTTCACCGCAAGAGCTTCAAGCCAAACTGGCCGACCCCAATGTCCGGGTGATCGACATCCGTGAGCCGCAGCTCTACGCTGCCGGCCACATCCCTGGCTCTGTAAGCGCCCACTACGGCCAATGGCGCGGGCCTTCTACCAACCCTGGCGAACTTCCCCACCTGCCCAAGCTCACCGCCTTGGTGCAGAGCCTGGGCCTCACCCCCAGCACCCATGCGGTGGTTGTCTCCACCGGCGCCGACACCACCGACTTTGGCGCCTCTGCCCGCGTGTACTGGACCCTCAAAATCCTCGGTCTGAAGGAACTGTCCGTGCTCAACGGCGGCGTCAAGGCCTGGACCGACGCTAAGCTACCGATCAACGATCGCGTGCCCACCATCACCGCGAGCACCTTCCAGCCCAAGTTGGACACCAGCCAGATCGTCACCACCGAAGAGGTAGCCAAGCGCATCAAGTCGGGCGACAGCGCGCTGATCGACGCACGTCCCAGCGCCTTCTTCCAGGGCGAGACCAAGGCACCTGCCGCCAAGGCCGCCGGCACCCTGCCTGGCGCAGTCAATGTCACCTTTGACAAGTGGTTCGCCCCCGGTACCGCTGTCTTTGTCTCGGCCGACCAAGCCAGGCAGATCGCTGCCTCCAACAAGATCGACCCAGCCAAAGAGACCATCTCCTTTTGCAATACGGGTCATTGGGCAGCCACGAACTGGTTTGCCATGTCCGAGGTGGTGGGCCACAAGAACGTCAAGCTCTACGCGGCCTCCATGGTGGAGTGGTCGCAGGACAACAACCTGCCCATGGCCAATGCCCCCAGCCGCGGCCAGCAACTGCTTCAAGACGCCAAGGGCTGGGTGAACAAGATCATCAACTGACCTTCCTTTCGCCGCGAGGACTGCCCGCAGGCATACTCTGGGCGTTCTGGCTACCGTTCGCACCATGAAGCGACTCCCTCTGGCGGCCCTGGTGGCCGCCTTTTTCATCTTCCTTCTGTTTTTTGTCTCGGTCCGCCAGGCCGTGCTGCTGTTGGTGGGCGTCGGCATGGGCGCGGCGCTGGCGGGCGCGCGCTTTGGCTTTACCACCGGTTGGCGCCAACTGATAGAGCAGCGTGACCCGCGCGGTGTCACCGGGCAGGCACTGCTGCTGGCGCTGGCCAGTGCCGCGGCGCTGCCGCTTCTGGGGCAATTTTCGGAATTGAATGCGGCCCTCGGCCCTCCCAGCGTGAGCCTGCTGGTGGGTGCCTTCGTTTTCGGCCTGACCATGCAAATTGCCGATGGCTGTGGCTCTGGCACCCTTTACAAGGCCGGCTTGGGCGTACCGCTGAATGCGGCCATCCTGCCCCTGTTTGCGCTGGGCAGCTTCCTGGGCTCGGTGCATCTGGACTCCTGGCTGGCCCTCGGCCAGGCGGCGCCGGTGAGCCTCTCTGCTGAATTCGGGACGGGTACGGCCCTTGGCCTCACCTTTGCCGGGCTGGCACTTGCGCTGGTGGGTGTCCGCCTGTGGGTGGGTCCAGGCCGTGCTTGGCTGGAGCGTCGTTGGGTCTGGGGTGCGATCGCGCTCGCGGTGCTGGCCACCCTCAACCTCGTGCTGGCCGGCCAGCCCTGGGGCGTGGTGTATGGCTTTGGCCTGTGGGCCGCCAAGGTGTCTGTTGCCCTGGGCCTGTTTGACCCGGCTGCCAACGCCTTTTGGAGCCAGGCGGGCAATGCCCAGCGCCTGACGCAGACGGTGCTGATGGATGTGACCACCATCACCAGCATCGGCATCCTGGCAGGCGCGCTGTGGATCTCGGCCCGCCAATCGGCTTCGGATACCCAGCCGCTGACCCTGCAGCAATGGGCCATTGGCCTGGTTGCCGGCTTTGTCATGGGCTACAGCTCGCGCTTGGCCTTCGGCTGCAATGTGGGCGCGATGCTGAGCGGCATCTCCACTGGCAGTCTGCATGGGTGGATCTGGGTCCCGATGGCCTTTGTGGGTACCGTGCTGGGTGTGCGCATTCGCCGCCGCTACGGGTTTTGAGGAGTGCGCCCCATGACCACCACAAGAAAACTTCAATGGGCCTTTTGGTCACTCTTGGCCGCCTTTCTGGCCTGGGACTTCACCGTCTCGGCGCCGATCAACCTGCGCGATGAACCGCCCCTGATCGCCGCTGGCTCTGGTCAGGCGGTGAGCGGCGGGCATTGCTCGATGGCGAAGTAACTCTGGCCGCCTGAGGACGGCGGCGTCTGCCACAGGCGCCGCAGCCCCTCAAGAAATGATGCCTTGCTCGCGCATCGCCTTGAGTTCTTCGGGCGAGTGCCCCAGCCAAGTGCCATAGACCTCGTCGTTCATCGCCCCCAGTGGCAGGCTCGGCTCGATCGGCCGCCGCTCGCTGCCCTCGAAGATCAGCGGCGAGTGGGGAAGCACCACCTTGCCCAAATCGGGGTGGTCGATCCATTGCAGGCTGCCACGCGCGTGCATGTTCTCGTCGGCCATCACTTCGGCCAGCCCTCGCACCGGCGCACAGGGCACCTTGGCCGCCTGCATGCGCTTGGCCACTTCATGCTTGGGCAGTGTCGTCGTCCAATTCTCGATCAGCGTGTCGACATCGTTGAAGTTCGCAACCCGGGTGGAGCGGCTGGTAAAGCGCGGGTCGTCCTTCAAGTCCGACCGGCCCATCACCTCGAGAATGGCGCGGAAATGGTGGTCGCCCGGCGCGTTGAGCACCACATAGCCGTCGGTGGTGGGGTAGACGTTGTAGGGAGAAATGCCCAGGCCGCCATGGCGGTTGCCGGTACGTGAGGGGGCAGCCGCTCCACGCGCGTGGAACATGCCGAGGTTGGAGGCCAGCGAGGCATAGGTGGCCTCTTGCATCGACACTTCGACAGTGCGGCCCTTGCCTGTTCGCTCGCGCTCGAAGAGCGCGGTCATGATGGCGCCATAGAGGTGAATGCCAGCCATGAAATCGCACATCGCGGCGCCGGCCTTGACCGGAGGCTGGTCGGGGTAGCCGGTGCACTCGATCACGCCGCACATCGCCTGCATCACCAGGTCCATCGCCGGGTAATCGCGGTAGGGGCCTTCCTTGCCGTAGCCAGAACTCGAGCCATAGACCAAGCGCGGGTTCACCTCATGCAAGACGGCAGCGCCGACGCCCAGGCGGTCCATCACGCCGGGCGCAAAGTTCTCTACCAGAATGTCAGCCCGCTGGACCATCTCCTTGAGCAGCGCGCGCCCCTGCTCTGACTTGAGATTGAGCGTCACCGGCTTTTTGTTGGAGTTGAGCATTGCAAACGGCAAGGCGGCGCCGCCCATGTCGCCTCGGCTTCTCAGGTGTTCGCCCTCGAAGGGTTCGATCTTGATCACCTCGGCCCCCGCCATTGCCATGAGGAAGGTGGCGTAGGGGCCGTTGTAGACGTGGGACAGATCCAGGACGGTGATGCCCGCCAGGGGTTGATGGGGCTGGGTGCCAGACATCGCGTTCTCCAGAGTTCGATCGTGCAGGCGCGCTTAAAAGTTGCCCATGGACAGGAAGCCGTCGACCGGATCGAAGTCACTCACGATCTTCTTGCCCACCAGGTCCTTGAGCGCCTCGGTCGCCCCGCCGCCCAGGGTGCCGTAGCGCACGCCGCGGTAGATGCGGGAGATGGGGTAGTCGTCGGTGAAGCCGTAGCCGCCGTGCACCTGCAGGGCCTCGTTGGCCACGCGGACGGCCATCTCATTGACGAACATCTTGGCAATGCCTGCCTGGTAAGGGTCGGGGAAGGGGTTGGCCGTGAGTGCCGCCTGGTACAAAAGCGCGCGTCCGGCCTCGATGTCGCGGTACATCTCGGCCAGCTTCCACTGGATACCCTGGAAGTTGGCCACCGCTTGGCCGCGGATGGTGCGCTCGCGCACGTACTTCACCGCCTCTTCAAACGCGGCCTCGGCCATTCCCAGCGAGACGCTGGGGTTGAGACAGCGCTGTGTATTGAAGGCCGACATGAGCTGTTTCATCCCGCCTTCATGGAGGATGACGTTCTCGAGCGGCACCTCGACGTTGTTGAACTGGATCTCTGCCAGATACTCGCCACCCATGGTGTGATAGCGGGCGGTGACTTCAAAGCCGGGGTAGTTGCGATTGACCAGCACGCAGCCAATGCCATGGCGGCCCGGCGAGCCGTTGATGCGGGTGAACACCACGAACCACTCGGCTTCGTTGGCGCGGCTGATCAGAGTTTTGACCCCGTTGACGACCGCGTGGTTGTCTTTGATGGTGGTGTTGGTCTTGTAGTTGGGAACGTCAGTACCGGCATGCGGCTCGGTCATGCACACCGCCAAATGCGCCTTACCGGCGGCAACCTTGGGCAGGATGTCCTGCTTCATGTGCTCGGGCGCGTAGGTCGAAATCACACGCACCTGAACGCCCAGCATGCCCATGAGGCCCATGGCGGTCGCATAGCAACCCTTGGCGACTTCCTCAAGAACCAGCGCGGTGTCGAAAACCGGCAGGTTCATGCCGCCGTATTCCTCCGGGATGGACATGCCCAGCACGCCGATTCGGGCCAGCGCGTCCAGGTTCTCCCAGGGGTAGGTGCCGTCCATGTACTTGATGGAGTTGCCACGGAAGTCCATGTCACGGGACAGGTCACGCACAGCGCCGACCAGGGCGCGTTGTTCAGGGGATAGCTTGAGCTTGGTGGGGGTCATGGGGACTTGCTTGGATGGAAAAAATGAAGGAGGTGTTCTTGCGGTCAGCCCGGCTTAGGTGTTCATGTGGCCGGCATCGCGCCAGCCGCGCGCCAGTGCTTCGCGGTGGTCGGGGTGGGCAATCGACAGCAGCCGGCGGGCGCGCTCTTGCAGGGAGCAGCCACGGAGTTGGGCCACGCCCTGCTCGGTAATGACCACGTCGACCTCCACCCGCGGAACGGTCACCGGTCGGTTGCCCAGCGAGGCGACGATGCGCGAATGCTTGCCGTCTGGTGTGGCCGACGAGAAGGCGATGATTGAGTGGCCGCCCGGTGAGGCCGTGCCGGCGCGCACGAAGTCGAGCAGGCCGCCAATGGCTCCGAGGTAGCGACCCCCGGCCACTTCAGAGTTGGCCTGGCCCCACAGGTCCATCTCGATCGCCGAGTTGATGGTGTGAAAGCGGGACAGCGTCTTGGCGGTCGCGACCTGGTGCGTGTATTCCACGCTGCGCATCTCCACCAGGCCGCTGCGCTCGGCGAAGTCGCGCAGGCGTTGGGTGCCGAAAAGGCCCCCGGTCACGGTGCGTCCGGCGTCGACGCCCTTGTGGGCGTTGGTGACGACGCCACGCTCGACCAAGTCGACCAGCACGTCGGACACCACGCCGCTGTGAACGCCCAGTCCGCGGTGCTGGTGCAGGGCTTGCGCCACAGCGGCTGGCAGGGTGCCGATGCCCAGTTGTACGGTGGCCCGGTCAGGCACGAACTCGGCCACCCTACGGGCGACCTCGCGCTCCAGTGCGGTGGGCTGGGGGTCGGGCATGTCGATCAGGCGGGTGTCGCCATCGACCAGCCAGTCGATGTCTTCCGCTTCTACCCGAGAGTCGCCGTGCATCAGGGGCAGCGCGGGGTTCAGGAGTGCGACCACCACACGGGCCCGTTCGACCATGGCGCTTGTGAAGTCGGAAACCACGCCCAGCGTGTAGCCGCCCTGGGGCAGCGGCCGCACCTGAATCAACACCACGTCCATCGGCAGCTGGCCGCCCCTGATCATGGGGCACAGGTCACTGAGCTGGTAGGGAATGAGCTCTGCAACCGCCGTCACACGCCGGCTGGTGCCGGCCCCGTTGAGAGCAAACAGCCGGAAGTGTTCGCGCAACTCGGGGCGCAGGGTGTCTGATTCCGTGAGCGCGAACAGCAGCCCCGGATTTTTCAGCTCTGCCCCCTGGGCGACCAGACGCTCGGTCAGGGCCAGCGGCTCGCCAGGCCCCTGCGGCCAGGCGACGACATCACCGGGATCGAGGAGGTCAACGAACCGCAGTTGCGCCAGGGAGATCGTTCGCATGCCTGTGTCAATCGATCTGGATGTTCTTTTCGCTGATCAACTTGGTCCAGCGTGCCACCTCGGAGCGCAGCAGGCTGGCGAACTCCTCGGGGGTTCCGGGCATGGTGGCCGCCGCCTCGCGGGTGAGCGCCTCTTTCATGTCGGGTTGGGTGAGCGTCCAATTGAGTTCTTCGTTCAGGCGCTTCAGAACGGCGGGCGGCATGTTGGCCGGACCGAGCAGACCGAACCAGGCCTCGAGACGGAAACCCGGCAGGCCGGCTTCCGACGCGGTCGGAATTTCAGGCGCCAGGGGGGAGCGCTGCGCGCTGGTCACTGCCAGGGCGCGCATCTTGCCGCCACGCAGTTGGGGCAGGACCGAGGCGAGGGTCGGCAGCGTCATCTGCAGGCTGCCCCCCATCAGGTCGGTGAAGGCCGGCCCGATGCCCTTGTAGGGGATGTGGGTCATTTCGATCTTGGCCGCTGAGGACATCAGCTCGGTACCGAGGTGATTGATGCCACCAATGCCGGCGGTGCCGTAGTTCACGCTCTTGGGCTTGGCACGCGCCAGCGCGATGAATTCGTTGAGGGTGTTTGCCTTCACATCGTTGCCGACTACGACAGTAAAGGGGGTGGCAGCCATCAGGCCGATGGGCTGCAGGTCCTTGAGCAGGTCATAGGGCAGCTTCTTACCGCTGGCGGCGTTGGTTGTGACCGAGGTCGAAGCGAACAGAAGTGTGTAGCCGTCGGGCGCAGATTTGGCGACGAACTCGGTGCCGAGGGTGCCCCCGCCGCCAGCCCTGTTTTCAATCACGACCGATTGACCCAGGCGCGTGCTGAGTTTCGCGCCGAGCACGCGCGACAAGATGTCGTTGCTTCCACCCGGGGCAAAAGGAACGATCAGTCGAATAGGGCGGTTGGGCCAAGCGGCCTGCGCGTGGGCCTGCAGTGGCAGCAGGGCGCTGGCGCCCGCCGCCAGGACGGTGCGGCGTTGGATATTGTTTTTGCGGTTCATGGTGTCTCCTCGCGGTGGTTAATCGAGTGTCTTGGGTGCAGAGTCAGCCGGCGGGTGCCAGCACGTGAATGAGTTCGCGCATGTCCTTCATGCCAGCCAGCCGGTTGACGCCATCGCGCAGGCGGTCGGCTGCGTCTGCCACCAGCGGGCGGATCGCCACGCGCATGCAGTCGCGCGCCTTGGTGTCGAAATCAGCTTCCGACATGGGCAGGCTGGGATGGCCCAGGGGTGCATCGACCCGCGCGTGGTGTACTGTGCCGTCGTCCATCTCGATTTCGATTTGTACCGGCGAAATATTGCGACCGGCTTGGCGCTCAATGTCTGCATCGACCGCCGCGTCAACCTTGCGCGCCAGCGACAGCAGATCGTCGCGACGCAGCGACGCA
>JAURKV010000154.1 GCA_030831585.1 Ramlibacter sp.
GGTATAAAGTTGCAAGCATCGCCGATCTGGCGATGCGATCATGCGCGAGGAGAATCCGTCATGAGTGATGCAACGATTTGGTGGGTGCTGACCGGTGTCCTGGTGGCGCTGGAATTGGCGACCGGTACCTTTTATCTGCTGATGCTTGGGCTGGGCGCTGCGGCTGCGGCCTTGTCGGCCATGGCAGGACAGGAGCTGAGCACGCAGCTGATCGTGGCCGCCGCTGTGGGCGGTCTGGGGGCCGTGTTGCTCGGCCAGTGGCGCAAACGCCAAGTCCCCACGACGCAAGACGCGCAAGACCAGCATCTGGACCTGGGGAGCACGGTGATGGTCGAGGCCTGGGATGCGCAAGGCTTGACACAGGTGAAGCACCGCGGCGCGCTCTGGAGCGCTATGCTCGCCCCCGGCCAGTCTCCCGCAACGGGGGCACACCGCATTCAGGCCGTGGCAGGCAGCCGCCTCGTGCTTGAAAAAATCTGAGCCGCCCGCTCCACCCATCGAAGAGGAAGAAACGCCATGGAAATCGCCGCAGTCCTCGTCAGCATCGCGATCTTATTCATCGTCAAAACCGTCAAGGTCGTGCCGCAACAGGAGGCCTGGGTCGTTGAAAGACTCGGGAAATTCCATGCCAGCTTGGCACCAGGTCTCAATTTTGTGGTTCCCTTTGTCGACAAGGTGATCCAGAAACACAGCCTGAAAGAAATCCCGCTCGACGTGCCCAGCCAGATTTGCATCACGCGGGACAACACCCAGCTCCAAGTGGACGGCATCCTGTATTTTCAGGTGACAGACCCCAAGCTAGCCAGCTATGGCTCGTCCAACTACATCGTGGCGGTGACGCAGCTGGCGCAAACCAGTTTGCGCAGCGTCATCGGCAAGCTGGAGCTCGACAAAACCTTCGAAGAGCGCGACATCATCAATGCACAAGTGGTGGCGGCCATCGACGAAGCGGCCTTGAATTGGGGCGTCAAGGTGCTGCGCTACGAGATCAAGGACCTGACCCCGCCCAAGGAGATCTTGCTGGCCATGCAGTCCCAGATCACGGCGGAGCGCGAGAAGCGCGCCCTGATCGCGGCCTCGGAAGGTCGCCGCCAGGAACAGATCAACATTGCCACCGGCGAACGCGAGGCTTTCATCGCCCGCTCGGAGGGCGAAAAGCAGGCTGCCATCAACAAGGCCCAAGGTGACGCCGCGGCCATCACCGAAATGGCCAATGCCACGGCCCAGGCGATCGAGCGCATTGCCACCGCCATCCGCCAGCCCGGAGGTGAGCAAGCCGTGCAACTGAAGGTGGCCGAGCAAGCCGTGCAGGCTTACGGCAAAGTGGCGCAAGATGCCAAGACCACGCTGATCGTACCGGGCAACATGACCGAGGTGTCGGGCCTGATCGCCTCGGCCATGCAGATGGTGAACACGGGCAAGCAAGCAGGCTGAGCGAGCCACAAGTCAGGGCGTCACACCCTCTGACAACGGACTGCTGACGTTGGCATAGAGCCCTTAGCACGATCCCCCACTCTGGAGCGTCCATTCATGAACCGACACGAACGAGACGAGTTGCTGCAGTTCCTCCAGCCGCTGCTGCGTGCGCGCGCCGCCGATAAGGACTTCGCCGCCGAGACACTCATCCTGGAGCAATGCGCGCGCCAGCCCGACGCGCTCTACCTGCTCGTGCAACGCACCATGGCGCTCGAGAAGGCTCTCCAGGCGGCACAGGCGAAGCTGGCACAAGAACGAGGGCCGGTCGATGCCCCGGCAAGGGCGCTGGATCCCGCGAGTGATACGTCATCTGCGCGCGAGCAGGCGGGTGATCGCTCTGGCGCGTGGGGCCGCGGCCTGCTCGCACAGGTGACCACCATCGGCGCCGGCGTGGGGCTCGGCGTCACAGCGGGCGTGGTCGCAGGCGGCTTGCTCCTGGATGCCGCCGAGGATTGGTTCAGCGACGAACTCTGAGCGGAGGCCGACTGCCGAAGTCGATCGCGCTCATCATGGCGTCCCCGAATTCCTCGTGGATCAAGGCCGAGATGGCGGCGGCGTAGACGCTGACGATCTGCAACCGGGGACGACCGTCCCTCAGCCGGGCTGCAGCGTCGACCGCCTCACCTCAGAACGTGGCCTGTAGCGCAGCCCGCAAGGCCGGCGTCACCTCGGGCATCACGCCGAACCAGGCGTGGAAGGCCGGCCTCGCCTGGTTGATCAACATGCCCAAGCCGCCGACTGCGCGGTGCCCACGCTGGCGCGCCGTGGCCAGCAGTGGCGTTTCCTGCGGGATATAGACCAGGTCAGACACCAGGGCGCCCACAGGCAGGTCGTCAAGCACCACATCCAGGGCCGGGTGACCCTGCATGCCCTGGGTGGTCGTGTTGACCAACAGGCTCACGCCGGCCATCGCCTGGTTGCGGTCTTTCCAGTCGACCACCTTGACCTGGGGGCCAAGCTCTTGTGCCAGGGCCTCGGCCTTTTCACGGGTGCGATTGGTCAGGCGGACCTCGGGGGCGCCCTCGTCCAGCAGGGCCACGACGATGGCGCGGGCAGCGCCGCCGGCGCCCAGCACCAGGGCCGGACCGGCCTGCGCGCGCCAGGCCGGGTCGGCGTCGCGCAGGCTCTGCACCCAACCGGCGCCGTCGTTGTTCATGCCATAGAGGCTGCCGTCCTCGCGCACCACGATGGTGTTGATGGCAGCCATGCGCCGGGCCACCGGATGGACGTCGTCCATCAGCGCCAGAGCCTCCACCTTATGGGGCACCGTCACATTGCAGCCGGCAAAGCCCAGCGCAGGCAGGCCGCGGATGGCATCGCCCAATCGCTCGGGCTGGACCGGCAACTGCACGTAGGTCCCCTGGAGTCCGTACTGGGCAATCCAGTGCTTGTGGATAACGGGCGATCGGGAGTGGGCCACCGGCCACCCCATGACACCGGCCAGGATGAAGCGGGATTCGGACATAGGGATAGGAAGCGCTACTTCTTTGTGAATTCGGGACCGAGTGAAGGTGCGCCGAAGGGGCTCGAATGAATGACTGACTCGTCCCGCGATTGTGCATTGCCCGTTCAGCCGTGCCCGGCTTGGCGGCCATGGCGGATCGACAGCAGCACCAGTCGCCGGGTCTCGGCCAGGACCGCGTAGAGAATCAAGTAGCCACCATGCAGGTACTCCCTCACCTCCTGCTCCTGCGAAAGCTGCAGCCGCTCAAAGGTACTCAAGGACTCCGTTGATTCTGGCCCACGCTCCTTGAAATGGCGGCCCATGCGCGGGAAGCGGGTCAGGTTCAGAAACACCGTACCCTCCAGATCGTCCAGCAGGCGATCGAGCACCTGCGGCGCGCCGGCGTCCTCCAGGAATTGGGCGATGGTCTGCAAGCCGCGCTCGAACCCTGGCGCCGTATCGACACGCCATTGAACCTCAGGCATCAGCGACCCTGCCCCTCGCCTTGCGCGCCCTTGGCCTTTCGCCTCAGTGCCCATTGCCGGCGGATATCCTCCAGCGCCTCTTTGGCGTCGCGTGTCCGCCCGGCCTCGATGTCCTCAAACCCCCGCCTCGCATCCTCGAGCAGCAGCAGTGTCATCCGCTCCTCCTCCAGCTGGTGGTAGTAATCGAGGCGCGCCGCATCGATCAGCGCCACATAGCTCTCCCCGTTGCGGGTGATGACCTTCTCGGCGCCAGCCTTGACCTCCTCGGCCAGCTCCGAGAGCCGCGCACGGGCCTGGGTGAAGGGAACAACATCTCGCGCGTGAATGGCCACTTTGCACTCCTATGTACAGAATACTGCGCAGTTTAGCTTCGAACCGTTCTGCCGGGTGCGCTATCAGACTGGGACTGCCGCCAGCCCTGCGGTCCGCCCCACGCCGGGAATCCGGTCCTGAAATGGCTCTGTCGGGCACAACCCGGCCAAGACATAAAATGAAGGGTTGCACGCAACCTGAGTCCACTAGGACCGCACGGACCGCCACATCATGGGACGCACCCTCTACGACAAGATCTGGGACGAACATGTCGTCCACACCGAGGAGGACGGCACCGCCGTCCTCTACATCGACCGCCATCTGGTCCACGAGGTGACCAGCCCGCAGGCCTTCGAGGGCCTGCGCGAGGCAGACCGCAAGGTCTGGCGCATCAGCTCCATCGTTGCCACCGCCGACCACAACACGCCCACCACCGGCTGGGAGTTGGGCTACGACGGCATCACCGACCCGATCTCCAAGGAGCAGGTGACCACGCTGGACAAGAACATTGCCGAGTTCGGTTCTGCCGCCTACTTCCCCTTCTTGGACAAGCGCCAGGGCATCGTCCACGTCATCGGCCCGGAGCAGGGCGCCACCCTCCCAGGAATGACCGTGGTCTGCGGCGACAGCCACACTTCCACCCACGGCGCCTTCGGCGCGCTGGCGCACGGCATCGGCACTTCCGAAGTCGAGCACGTCATGGCCACCCAGACCTTGTTGGCCAAAAAGGCCAAGAACATGCTGGTCAGAGTTGATGGCCAACTGGCCCGCGGCGTCACTGCCAAGGACATGGTGCTGGCCATCATCGGAAAGATCGGTACCGCAGGTGGCACCGGCTACACCATCGAGTTCGGCGGCGCCGCCATTCGAAGCCTGTCCATGGAAGGCCGCATGACGGTGTGCAATATGGCCATCGAAGCCGGTGCACGCGCCGGCCTGGTGGCGGTCGACGACAAGACCATCGAGTACGTCAAGGGCCGCCCGCTGGCGCCCGCTGGCGTCGAGTGGGACCAGGCGGCCGCCTACTGGCGAACCCTGCACTCCGACCCGGATGCGAGCTTCGACGCCGTGGTGACCTTGGACGCCGCCCAGATCCTGCCCCAGGTCACCTGGGGCACCTCGCCCGAAATGGTGCTGGGCGTGGACGCCCGAGTGCCCGACCCCGACAAAGAAAAAGACGCCAACAAGCGCGGCGCCATGGAGCGCGCCCTGTCCTACATGGGCCTGGAGCCAGGCAAGCCGCTGGCCGACATTCATGTCGACAAAGTCTTCATCGGCTCGTGCACCAACAGCCGCATCGAGGACATGCGCGAGGCCGCAGCGGTAGTCAAACGCCTGGGGCAAAAAGTGTCGAAGACCGTCAAGCAGGCCCTGGTCGTCCCGGGCTCGGGCGTGGTGAAGGCCCAGGCCGAGCGCGAGGGACTGCACGAGGTCTTCATGGCCGCCGGCTTCGAGTGGCGCGAACCAGGCTGCTCCATGTGCCTGGCGATGAACGCCGACCGGCTCGAGCCGGGCGAGCGCTGCGCCTCGACCAGTAACCGCAACTTCGAAGGGCGCCAGGGTGGCGGTGGCCGCACCCATCTGGTGTCGCCCGCCATGGCCGCGGCCGCGGCGATCCACGGCCACTTCGTCGACATCCGCCAGTTCGCCTGACCGCTCCCGGAGAACCCGCCATGAAATCACTCACCGCCCTGATCCTCTCTGCCATCGTCAGCCTGATGCTGACCGGCTGCAACACGCTGGAAGGCATCGGTCAGGACATCAAAAAAGCCGGCGGCGTCATCGAAGACGCGGCCAAGAAGAAGTAAAGCCATGGACAAGTTCACCGTGCACAAGGGCGTTGTCGTGCCCATGGACCGTGAGAACGTCGACACTGACGCCATCATCCCCAAGCAGTTCCTGAAGTCGATCCGCAAGACCGGCTTCGGTCCGAACCTCTTCGACGAGTGGCGCTACCTGGACCCGGGCGAGCCCGGCCAGGACCCGGCCTCGCGCAAGCCCAACCCGGACTTCGTGCTGAACCAGCCGCGCTACCAGGGCGCGTCCATCATGATTGCGCGTAAAAACTTCGGCTGCGGGTCCTCCCGTGAGCATGCGCCCTGGGCCATCGTCCAGTGGGGCGTCCGGGCGCTGATCGCCCCGAGCTTTGCCGACATCTTCTTCAACAACTGCTTTAAGAACGGCCTGCTGCCCATCACCCTGCCCGAGTCCATCGTGGCCCAGTTGTTCGACGAGGTCGCCGCCTTCCCGGGCTACAGCCTCACCGTCGACCTTGAGCGCCAGGTGATCGTGCGCCCCCAGGGCGAAGAGATCCCCTTTGACGTCCAAGCTTTCCGAAAGTACTGCCTGATCAATGGCTTTGACGACATCGGGCTGACCCTGCGCCACGCCGACAAGATCCGCAGCTTTGAAGCCCAGCGCCTGGCCACCAAGCCTTGGCTGGCTCGCACGCTGCACGGCTAACCTTTGCCGTTGGCGCGCCGGCGCCAACGCCCTGCCCTTTTTGGTACCCAAAATCCCCATGAAAATTGCAGTTCTGCCCGGTGACGGCATCGGCACCGAAATCGTCGCTGAGGCGGTCAAGGTCCTCCATGTCCTGGGCCTTTCGTTCGAGATGGAAACCGCCCTGGTGGGCGGCGCCGCCTACGAGGCACACGGTCACCCGCTGCCCGAGGCAACGCTCAAGCTGGCCCAGTCGGCCGACGCCATCCTGTTCGGTGCGGTGGGCGACTGGAAGTACGACAAACTCGAGCGCGCGCTGCGCCCCGAGCAGGCCATTTTGGGCCTGCGCAAGAATCTGGGCCTGTTCGCCAACTTCCGCCCGGCCATCTGCTACGAGCAGCTGGTAGACGCCTCTAGCCTCAAGCCCGAGCTGATTGCCGGCCTCGACATCCTCATCATTCGCGAGCTCACCGGCGACATTTACTTCGGCCAGCCCCGCGGCCGCCGTGTTGCCACTGACGGCCATTTCCCCGGCGCCGAGGAAGCCTTCGACACCATGCGCTACTCGCGCCCGGAGATCGAGCGAATCGCGCACGTGGCCTTTCAGGCCGCCCGCAAGCGAGGCAAGCATGTCACCAGCGTCGACAAGGCCAACGTGCTCGAGACCTTCCAGTTGTGGAAGGACGTGCTCACAGAGATCGGAGCGGAATACCCGGACGTCACGCTCGACCACATGTATGTGGACAACGCCGCAATGCAATTGGTCAAAAAGCCCAAGTTCTTCGATGTGGTGGTCACCGGCAATATGTTCGGCGACATCCTCTCCGATGAGGCTGCCATGCTCACCGGCTCCATCGGCATGCTGCCCTCGGCCAGCCTCAACGCCAAGAACCAGGGCCTGTACGAGCCCTCGCACGGCTCGGCGCCCGACATCGCCGGCAAGGGCGTAGCCAATCCGCTGGCCACCATCCTCTCGGCCGCGATGATGCTGCGCTTCAGTCTGAACCAGGCCGAGGCCGCCGACCGCATTGAAGTGGCGGTCAAGAAGGTGCTGGCGCA
>JAURKV010000155.1 GCA_030831585.1 Ramlibacter sp.
TCGTTGGTGATTTGAATGAGGTCAAGCATGGGCGCGGGCAGCCTGCGATTATCGCCGCTGGGCGACGCAAAGCCCCCTCAGTCGCCCCTGCCCCGAAGCGTCTGCCGCAGAGGGCCGGCGGCGGCCCAGGCCACAGCCAACACGCCGAGGGCAGCGAGCACCGCCAAGGCCAGGCGCCAGGCCGGCGCCGGCAGCAGCTGCGTCACCCAGGGCGCGAGCCAGGCCACCACCGCGAGTGCGGCCAGCGCCGCGCCCATGGACGCCCATGGGAGGAGACGCCGCACTGCGCCGCCCATGGCTGCCAGCACGCCCAGGGCGACCATGCCAAGCACGGCGCAGAGTGCTGCCATCAGGAAGGCCGCGCTGCTTGAAGCCAGCGACCCCAGCGCCAGCAGCACCGCCAAGCCCAGCGCATGCCAGAGGGCCGCGGGCCGCAGCCGAGACTGAGCGGCCAGCACGGTCAGGCCCACCGCCGACAGCGCCTGCGGCAGTAGGCTCCAGGCGCCGATGCGGCTCCACTCGGCCACCTGCGCCAGGCCGGCCGGGTCCATCCGGCCCCAGCCAAAAAGCAGACGGGCGGCGACATCGGCCGCCAGCAGCAGGCCTGCGCAGGCAGCGCAGGCCAGGGCAAAGGCCAGGCCAAAGGCCGCCTGCACCGGCGCCCGGGTGCCGGGTTGATCCAGGCCCGCAGCCACCGCCCGCGCCACCCGCGGAAAGGCCAGGGTAGCCACCAACTGGATGGCCAGCATGAGCGGCAATTCGACCAGCTTCCAGGCGTAGTTGAAAACCGCCAGCGCGCCCTCCCCCTCGGCCGAGGCCAGGGAGCGGGCGGCAAAGGGCAAGGCGAGGGGCAGGCCGGCGGCAAGGATGGCCCAGGCCCAGGCGGGCGGAGGTGGCAGGGGCACCGGTGCCTCCGGCAATGGCGCGACCACTGGCGCGACCACTGGCGCGACGACTTGGGCGCGTCCCTCCCGCCAGGCCTGCCAGGCCAAGCGCAGGCCCATGGCCGCCAGCAGCCCCAGGCCCAGTGCCAGCACCGCGCCATCGGCGCGACCCGGGCCCCCGTGTCCAGGCGCGCTCGCCATGCCGCTCCCGAGCATCCACCCGGCAAAGCCGATCGCCGCCACCAGAACACCATTGACCACCAGGTTGGCCCCGTACAAGCCCACCGCATCGCCCTCGTGCTGCAAACGGGTCGCCCACAGGGCAGCGAGCAAAGCAGGAGCGAGCGCCAGCGCGCTCCAGATCAGACCGGATGCGGCTGGCGACATCGCCAAGAGCCCCGCAGTTGCCATACAGGCCACCGCGGCTCCCGGCTCGGTCGAAACACCGGGCACAGCGAGCCCGGTCAATGAGGCTGGCAGGCCGGGCGCCAACCACCCCAGCACCGCCTGCGGCGCCAGCATCAGGGCAGCCACCGCCACCAGGCCCAACGCGAGCCCCAGGCCCAGCACCACCCGCGCCACCCGGCGCTGGCTCGCCGCCACCTGCGCCGCGCTGCGCCCAGCCCAGGCTGGCACCAGCACATAGGACAACGCGCCACTGGCCAGCACCCCAGTGATCCAGTCTGGCAGCGTGAGCATCAGCACCGCCAGGTCGGCCAGGCCAGTGGCGCCAAAGGCGGCAGCCTGGGCCGACTCACGCAGCAGCCCCAGCAGCCGGCTGGCCACCAGCAGCAGCAGGGAGATCGCGCCGGCCTTGAGCAACATGGGGGGCATTATCCCGGCCGGGCATGGGCAGGCCGTCGCCGGCCGGGGGCCGGGCCCTGAAAAACTAGAATCAGGGGTTTGGCCGGGCCCCTGCCCTGCCTCCAGCCCAAGACTCCTCATGTCCGAACAAGCCACCCCCCAAGCCGCCGTTGACGAGAACCAGCTGATCGCCGAGCGCCGCGACAAGCTCAAGGCCCTGCGCGAGGTGCAAAAAAACGGCGGCCCGGTGGCCTTCCCCAACGACTTCAAGCCCACCGACCACGCCACCGCCCTGCACGAGGCTCATGGCTTCAAGGAGGCACCCACGCTAGAGGCGGAAAAGCTGCCGGCCCGCATCGCCGGCCGGATGATGCTCAAACGCGTCATGGGCAAGGCCAGCTTTGCCACCTTGCAAGACGGCACCGGGCGCGTGCAGATCTACGTCACCCGCGACAGCGTCGGTGAAGAGGTCTACGCCGCCTTCAAGCACTGGGACCTGGGCGACATCGTGGCCTGCGAGGGCCATCTGTTCAAAACCCGTACCGGCGAGCTCTCGGTTCACGCCACCTCGGTGCGCCTGCTGACCAAGAGCCTGCGGCCGATGCCGGACAAATTTCACGGCATTCACGACCAGGAAGTGAAGTACCGCCAGCGCTATGTGGACCTGATGACCGACGAAGACGCCCGCAAGCGCTTCATCGCGCGCAGCAAGGCCATCACGGGCATTCGTGACTTCATGGTGCAACACCACTTTCTCGAGGTGGAGACGCCTATGCTCCACCCGATTCCCGGTGGTGCCAATGCGCGCCCCTTCACCACCCACCACAACGCGCTGGACCAGCAGATGTTCCTGCGCATCGCGCCGGAGCTATACCTCAAGCGCCTCATCGTCGGCGGCTTTGAGCGGGTGTTCGAGATCAACCGCAACTTCCGCAACGAAGGCATCTCGGTGCGTCATAACCCCGAATTCACCATGATGGAGTTCTACGCGGCCTACTGGAACTACCGCGACCTGATGGACTTCACCGAGGCCCTGGTGCGCGACGCCGCCGTCAAGGCCGCGGGCACGCTGCAACTGACCTACGGCGGCAAGCCGGTCGACCTGGCCGAGCCCTTTGCCCGCCTGACCATCCGCGAAGCCATTGCCACCCACACCGACGCCGGCGCTGGCGCCGATGACCGCGAGTGGCTGATCCCGGCGCTGAAAAAGCTCGGACTCAGCGAAGAAAAGCACCGCCTCTCCACCCGCACCCTCGCCAGCCTGCAGGTGCTGTACTTCGAAGAAACGGTGGAAGAAAAGCTCTGGCAGCCCACCTTCATCATGGAGCACCCGACCGAGATCTCGCCGCTGGCCCGCGCCAACGACGAACGCCCCGAGGTGACCGAGCGCTTTGAGCTCTACATCACCGGCCGCGAGTTCGGCAACGGCTTCTCAGAGCTGAACGACGCCGAGGACCAGGCCGCGCGCTTTCACGCGCAGGTGGACGCCAAGGACGCCGGCGACGACGAGGCCATGTTCTTTGACCACGACTTCGTGCGCGCCCTCGAGTACGGCATGCCGCCCACGGGCGGCTGCGGCATCGGCATCGACCGCCTGATGATGTTGCTGACCGATTCGCCCAGCATTCGCGATGTGATCCTCTTCCCCGCGCTGCGGCGCGAGGTCTGACCCCTTCGGCACGGAGCGCGTCATGGGCATTTGGATCGAGCTTGGCGTCTTCCTGCTGGCCCTGGCCTGGGGCCTGTGGCAGTTGCATGACCTGAAGCAAGAGCGCCGCAAGCGCGAGCAGCGTCAGCGCGAGGAGGCGGCAAGCGCCGCGAGTCTGGCAGCGAACCCGGCGGCAACGCCTGCTACCGCACCCGCAGCACCCGCTGCCCCCACGGCTGGCTCGCCCAAGCCCCCCAGCCCGGACGCCTGAGCGTCCGCCCAAGAGACCGGCCACGGGCACAGGCGGACCGCTCACATGACCACCCCGCCCAGCGTCCGCAATGTTTTCCTTCTGGGTACGGCCCAGACCCTGGCCTGGGCCTCCACCTACTACCTGCCCGCGGTGCTGGCCGCCGCGATGGCCAAAGACACGGGCGTCGACACGCCCACCGTCTTCGCCGCCTTCACCATGGCCCTGCTGGTCTCGGCCGCCGTCGGCCCCTGGGCTGGGCGCGCCATCGACCGCCGCGGTGGCCGGCCTGTGTTGGCGGGAACCAGCCTGGTGTTTGCCACCGCGCTCGTGCTGCTGGCGCGGGCTGAGGACGGCTGGGGCCTCGTCCTGGCCTGGGCGGTCATGGGCATCGGCATGGGTAGCGGCCTGTACGAAGCGGGATTTGCCACCCTCGTGCGGCTGCACGGGCAGCAGGCGCGGTCATCCATCACCGGCATCACCTTGCTCGCCGGCTTTGCCAGCACCGTGGGCTGGCCACTCTCGGCCTGGATGGAATCGCAATGGGGGTGGCGCGGGGCCTGCCTGGGCTGGGCCGCGATGCACTTGCTGCTGGGGCTGCCGCTCAATCTGTCGCTGCCGAAGGCGCCGGCGCTGGAGGTGCGCGGCGGCGAAGCGCCCGCCAAGGCGGTGGCAGACAACTCCGTGACCGCAACAGACCGGGTTGCAGACGCACCGGCCGCGCCCACGCCCGACCGGGGCCTTCGCACCGTCCTCCTGCTCTCCTTCGTCTTCAGCGGCTCCCTGTTCGTGAGCACCGCCCTCGCCTCGCACTTGCCGCAGTTGCTGATGGCGAGCGGGGTGAGCCTGGCCGCAGCCGTCGCCCTGGGTGGCCTCATCGGCCCGGCGCAGGTGGCCGCGCGGCTGCTGGAGTTTGGCGTGTTGCAAAAGTTGCACCCCCTCCTCTCAGGCCGCATCGCCTCGGCCCTGCACCCCTTGGGTGTGGCGGTGCTCTTGGCTTTCGGCGCGCCGGGCGCCGCCGCCTTTTGCCTGTTGCATGGCGCGGGCAACGGCATCCTCACCATCGCCAAGGGCACCATGACCCTGGCCATCTTCGGCGCCCAGGGCTACGGCCAGCGCCAGGGCCTGCTGCTGGTGCCGGCGCGCATTGCGCAGGCCATGGCGCCGTGGCTCTTTGGCCTGGCGCTGGCGCGGTGGGGGTTGGGCAGCCTGTACCTCTCGGCGGCGGTGGGCGTGGCGATGGTGGGGGCCTTGATGATGCTGCGGGCTACGCCTGCCCAGACCTGAGCGCGAAATTGAACGTCACGGCCCAATGAAAGAACGGCTTAATTTGACCGGCCCCAGTTAAAGCAGGCTTTCAATCAAAAGCAGCCTCTAGGACCGAGCTCCCATTCACCAAGTACTCCGCTACCCGCTGGGCCACCACCTCACTACGCAAGACGCGCACATGCCCCAGCCCCTGGGTGATCCACACCTCGGCCTGCGGCCACACGGCCGCCAATGAGCGGGTCGACTGCACGGGCACCTCGGTGTCGTTCTCGTCGTGGATCACGAGCGCCGTGCCCTGCGGCGGATGGTGCAGCAGGTTCATCGACTCCATCGTGCGGCCCACCTGCGCCTCGATACGCCCGAACAGGGCCTCGCGCGCGCGGGGCGACAGGCCCATGTGCCGGTCAAAGCGGTTAAACACCTCGGTAAACGAGGTGGGGCCGGCCACCAGCACCCGCCGTGTAAAGGGCGCCCCCTCGCGGCAGGCCACCATGGCCATGGCCGCGCCCAGTGAATGGCCGATCACCGCGGCTGGCTCTCCGGCCAGCGCGGAGGCCTCGCGCAGGGCGTACAGCAGGTCCACCGGGGTGGCCCGCTTGCCGGGCGACTCGCCATGCGCCGCAGCGTCCACTGCCCATACGCGCAGGCCCTGCGCCGCCAGGTAACGCGCCAAGTGCGCGAACTGGTGGCCTGCGCCCTGCCAGCCATGAATGCAAATCACCATCGGCCCCGCCTGACCCCAGGCATGCACCACCAGGCCTCTGGCCGTCCGCAGGCGGCGCTCGGCGACGGGCGTACCGGGCAAGGCAGGCCGCCGTCGCCCCGGCGTGGTCATGAAGTGGAAGGCGACCTGGGTGCCCAGGCCAGGAAGCGGTTGGGATACCCAACCGAGGCCGCGCATCATTGCGCGAGGCAACATTTGTTTCTGAGGCATCCCAGGCTCCACATCTCAAAAAGGGGGGTGGTCGGGCGCCAACCGACGGCACCGCCTGGGTGAGTTGGGAGCCGGGCAAATCAGTTCACTCCGGCTAGTGATGTGTTGAATTCAAAGTGGATTGGGGAACCTGCTTTGCCCCCACGGTTACTGCTGAGCAGGTTTGCCGCGGCGCATGCAGCCTGCATGCCGCGGTGCCCCTCGCCCCGGAGGACAGCCCCGCATGTTTCCCAACACCCCCCTCCTGCTGATGCAGGCCCCGGCCTGGGTGGCGCTGGCCACGCTACCCTTGCTCGTACTCGCCAATTGGCAACTGGCGCGGGCTCCCCGAGAGGCCGGTAGCCTCGCCCCGCCTTGGATGGCGCGCCTATTCTCCGTCTTGCTCGCCCTGAGCCTGCTGGCCGGCTTAGCCAACGCCCGCAGCGGGCCCCACTTGCCCAGCACCCTACACGCACTGGCCACCACGGTTCTGGCCTTGTGCGCCTGGCGCATCACCTGGCGTGTCGACCGGGGGCGCCTCGGGTTTTCGGACATGCGCTTTGTCCTGGCCTATTTGGTGTGCGAGGCCAGCCGACTGCTGTTTTTCTCGCCGCCAGAAGCCAGCGGGGCCAGTCTGTTTCTGCTCCTCTTGCTGCTAGCGCCCTCTTTGCCGCTGTCCCGCATGGGGCATGACTGGTTCGCCTACCGGGTGTGTGCCTTGGCCCTGTTCCTGGCGCTGTGCCAATGGCCAGCTTTCAACGCCTGGGTGAACACCGCGCTGCCGCTCCCGCTCGCCACTGTCGTTGCAGACCTGCGGCAAGGCCTTCCCGCCCTGTTCGGGCTGTGCCTGGAGCTGGCGTGCGTGGCCTGGGTGGTGCAGTGCCGGTTCAGTGAATGGCCTCGTACCAGCCTGCGGCAGGTTCCAGATCCGCCGAAGGGTCAACACTTGGGGCTGATCAGATCACCGTTCGCCGGGCCTGGCTGCGCTTCGGCAACTCCAGGTCCGTCCCCACGTGCTTGAAACGCGCCGCTAGACGACTCCCAAGACCCATTGATGCCAGAGGCTACGACGGCAACAGATCCAAGGCCCGCATGTACTGCGGCTGCGCCATCAGCGCATCCCAGGAATCGGAAGGCCGCTGGGGCAGCAAGTCGAGCCGGCGCTGCTCGCTGGCTTCGCTGGGCCGCCACTTGGCCTGGCGGCGGGCCTTGTCCAGGCCTTCCAGCAATTCATCGACCGCCGCGCCGCCAGCCGGCACCGACTGGTTGCAAAGCAGCACCATGTCGCAACCGGCATTCAGTGCGACGGTTGCGGCCTCGGTGTAGCTCACCTCGCGGCCATCGATCAGGCGGGCGCCGGCCATGCTCAGGTCGTCGCTGAAGATCGCACCTTGAAAGCCCAGTTGCCCGCGCAAGATGTCGCCCAGCCACTTGCTGGAAAAGCCCGCAGGCCGCGAATCGACCTTGGGGTAGATCACATGCGCCGGCATCACGCTGGTGAGTGATGCGCTCAGCCACTCGTAGGGCGCCGCGTCGTCCTGCAAGATGGCTCTAAGCGTGCGCTTGTCCACCGGAATCTCGGTGTGCGAGTCGGCCTTCACAAATCCGTGGCCGGGGAAATGCTTGCCGCAGTTCGTCATGCCCGCCTGCAGCAGGCCCTGCATCACGCAGCGGGCCAGCACCGTGGCCACGCGGGCGTCGCGGTGGAAGGCGCGGTCGCCGATCACCCCGCTCTCACCCCAATCAAGGTCCAGCACGGGGGTGAAGCTGAAGTCCACCCCGCAAGCGCGCAGCTCAGACGCCAGCACATAGCCGCAGGCCACGGCCGCGTCCTGGGCCCGCATGGCCGTCTTGCCTGCTCCGCCGTCCTTCATCCACAGCTCGCCCAGCGCGCGCATGGGCGGCAGGTGGGTGAAGCCATCGGTGCGAAAGCGCTGCACCCGGCCGCCTTCATGGTCCACGCAAATGAGCAGGTCGTCCCGCACCGCTTTGATGTCGGCGCACAGGGCCTCGAGCTGCTCGCGGCTTTGCCAATTGCGGCCGAAGAGGATGATGCCGCCGCACAGCGGGTGCGCCATGCGGCGGCGGTCGGTGTCGGTGAGCGCCAGACCGGCGACGTCGAGAATGAGGGGGCTGTGTTCGTTCATGTTCTTCGTGCACCGCTTCAGGCGCTTAATTTTTTTCGACCACCACAAAGCTCGCCGCGTAGTCGGATTCATCGGTGACGGTCACATGCGCCACCAGGCCCTGTGCCTCAAACCAGTCTTTCAGGCCGCCGTGCAGCACGATATGCGGCTGGCCGCTCGGGTGCTTGGCAATTTCGCACAGCTTCCAGGTCATGGGCATGCGCATGCCCAGTCCCACCGCCTTGCTAAACGCCTCCTTGGCCGAGAAGCGCGTGGCCAAGTAGCGAATGCCGCGCTCGGGCCAGCGGGCGCTGCGGGCGCGCCAGGTGACCAGCTCGCCGGGGGCCAGCACCTTCTCGGCGAAGCGGTCGCCATGTTTGTCGAGCGAGGCGCGGATGCGCCGCACATCGCAGATGTCGGTGCCGATACCGTAAATCAAGCGTGCCCCGGTGTGACCCGGCCTCAGGCAAAGGCCTGGTCGATGGCCGCCAGGTAGCCGCGCACCGCGCCGGCATAGCCCGCTTCCAGCGCGTCGGAGATGAGCGCATGGCCGATCGACACCTCTTGCACGCCGGGCACGGCACGCAAGAAGTCGGCGAGGTTGGCCTGGCTGAGGTCATGGCCGGCGTTCACGCCCAGGCCGGCCTCGCGCGCCGCGCGGGCGGCGGCGGCAAAGCGCGCCAGCACCTCTCCCTGGGCGGGCGTGCCAAACGCGCGGGCATAGGTCTCGGTATAGAGCTCCACCCGATCGGCACCCACCGCGCGGGCGGCGGCCATCTGCTGAGGCAACGGGTCCATGAACAGGCTCACCCGCACGCCCAGCGCGTGGCACTCGGCCACTAGCGGGCGAAGGCGCTCGGCGTCTTGCGGAAAGCTCCAGCCGTGGTCGCTGGTGAATTGGCCCTCGCTGTCCGGGACAAAGGTCACCTGCTGCGGGCGCAGTTCGCGCACAAAGTCCATCAGGTTGTGAAAGGGGTTGCCCTCAATGTTGAACTCGACACCGGGGCGCTGAGCCACCAGCGCATGCAACTCGTGCACGTCGGCAGCACGAATGTGGCGGGCGTCTGGACGCGGGTGCACGGTGATGCCCTGGGCGCCGGTGTCCAGGCACAGAGTGGCGGCGCGGGTCACGCTGGGGATACCCAGGTGGCGGGTGTTGCGCACCAGGGCAACCTTGTTCAGGTTGACCGACAAGGCGGTTTTTTCGGTGGTCATCGCTCAGGGTCTTAGTGGGCTGGCCTCACAGGGCCTGCAGGTCCATCATCAGCTGCCGGGTGCGCAGCACGCTCACCCCGCAATGGTAGTGGAGCACCGCGCGCAGCTGCGACTTCAGCTCCCCCGCCACCTCGGCCACCACCCGCAGCACCGGGCCATAAGCCGCGGGCTGCTCCAGGGCCTGGGCCAGCGCCAGCCAGCGCCCGGCCTCCAGGCCCGGGCGCGAGTTGTCCTCAGCCTGCCGCACCAGGCCGCCCTCAGGCACCAAGGCGTAGCGCTCGCCCGCCTGCAAGGGGGCCAGGGTGAAGGCCTGCAGGTCTAGCGGCGGCAAGTGGCCGGCTTCGCGTAGCAGCACCAGCTCAAAGGCGCGCAGGGCTGGCTCAAGCGTGTCGCGCGGGTCGCGGGCGCCCGCGGCTTGGCCCAGCTCGCCGGCCAGCACCAGCACCGCCGAGGCGTAGGCGTCAAACAGCGCGGCATGCGGGTCGTCGCGCGCCAGCAGTCGGATCAACAATTCATTGAGGTAATAGCCCGCCAGCAGCGCATCGCCCGTGGGCATGACATGGCCGCCCACCCACTCGGCCTCTTTCAGCGGGCGGATCTCGCCGTCGCCGCCATAGGTGACGCGCAGCGGCTGCAGGGGCAGCAGCACGGGGCGGAAGTTAGAGCTGGGCTTTTTGGCGCCCTTGGCCACCAGGGCAATGCGACCGTGGTGGCGGGTGAAAACGTCTAGGATCAGGCTGGACTCGCTCCAGTCGTAGCGGTGCAGCACATAGGCCGGCTCGTGCGAGATGCGGCGGAGGGCCATCGCGCGCGGGCCTGCTCTTATTCGTAGCCGAAGCTGCGCACGCGGGCCTCGTCGTCGGCCCAGCCCGAGCGAACCTTGACCCACAGCTCCAAGAAGACCTTGGCGTCCATGAGCTTCTCAAGCTCTTGGCGGGCCTCGGTGCCGATGCGCTTCAAGCGCTCGCCTTTGTCGCCAATGACCATGGCCTTGTGGCTGTCTCTTTCGACCACGATGGTGGAGGCAATGCGCACCATGCGCTTGTGCTTGGGGCTGGGCTCTTCCTCAAACTTGTCGATGATGACGGTGGAGGTATAGGGCAGCTCGTCGCCGGTGAAGCGAAACAGCTTTTCGCGCACCGTCTCGCTGGCAAGAAACTTCTCGCTGCGGTCGGTGAGCTCGTCTTCGGCGTACCACCAGGCTTGCTCGGGCAGGTATTTGCCGACGATGGCAAATAGCCGCTCGATGTCGCCGCGGTTCTTGGCCGACATGGGCACGAACTCATTGAACGAGTGGCGCAGCTGCATCTCGCGCAGCCAGGGCGCGAGCTCGCCGCGGCGGTTCACCTGGTCGAGCTTGTTGGCGATCATCAGCACCGGAATGCCGGGCTGCAGCAGCGCCAGCACTTTGGCGTCTGCCGGGGTGAAGCTGCCCGCCTCGACAACGAACAGCACCAGGTCCACATCGCCCACGGCGCCCAGCACCGTCTTGTTGAGGGACTTGTTTAACGCGGTGGCGTGCCGGGTTTGAAATCCGGGCGTGTCGACAAAGACAAACTGGGTGTCGCCCAGGGTGCGAATACCAGTGATGCGGTGCCGCGTGGTTTGGGCCTTGCGCGAGGTGATGGAGATCTTTTGCCCCACCAGCGCATTGAGCAGGGTCGATTTGCCCACGTTGGGCTTGCCAATGATGGCGACCAGGCCGCAGCGCTGGCCCGCGGGGGCGTCTGCAGGGGGCTGCCGGCGGCCGCCGACGGGGGGAATCTCCGGGATCTGGTGGACCTCGGGCAGGCCGGCTTCGCCGGCGGTGTCGTCGGGGACGTCACCGGGGGTGCCAGCGGAGGTATCACCGGACAGGGCAGACGGGTCGGCCGCAGAGGTGTCGGACGGGTGGTCCGTCGAGGGGGTAGAGGTCATGGGCATCAAATAAGGGGGAACGCCGGCACAGGCCCTCAGGCTCGCGCCAAGCCGCGCTGCCTGAGCGCCATGAGCATGGCGGCGGCGGCGGCCTGTTCAGCGGCGCGGCGCGAGGCGCCGATACCCCGCTCGGTGGCGGACAACTCGGCCACCTCGCACTCAACATCAAAGGTCTGCTTGTGGGCCGCCCCGAGGGTGCCCACCACGCGGTAGATCGGCAGCTGCATGCGCCGGCCCTGCAGCCACTCCTGCAGCTCGGTTTTGGGGTCTTTGGCGGCGGCCTGCATTTCAGGCTTGATCTCGACGTCGGCAAACAGCCGCCGCACCAGGGCGCGAGCGGCGTCAAAGCCAGCGTCGAGGTACACCGCACCGATCACCGCCTCCAGCGCGTCGGCCAGGATGGAGGGCCGTCGGGCACCGCCCGAGCGCGACTCGCCTTCGCCCAGGCTCAATACGTCGGACAGTTCCAGGCCCTCAGCCAGTTGGTGCAAGGTTTCTTGCCGGACCAAATTGGCGCGCACGCGCGAAAGGTCACCCTCGGGCAGGGACTGCAGGCGCTCGAACAGCAGGTCGGCAACCACCAGGTTCAGAACCGAATCGCCCAAGAACTCCAGGCGCTCGTTATGAGCGGCCGAGAAACTGCGGTGGGTGAGCGCCTGCGTGAGAAGCGCGGTGTTGGTAAAGCGGTGGCCCAGGCGCCGCTGCA
>JAURKV010000156.1 GCA_030831585.1 Ramlibacter sp.
CCCGGCGTGTCCTGCGCCATCATTGGTGCGAGCCGGCCCGAGCAATTGGCTGACGCCTGGGCCGCAGCCGGCCTGCGTCTTGATACCGACCTGTGCCAGCGGCTTGATGAATTGACCCGCGAATTCCGAACCGGCGACGCCAGCCGCTGACGCTGCCGAGGCCCGGCGTTGCGACGGTGTCGATGGGTATTCGGGCTTGCCCGACTCAGCGCCCCCAGTGCAAGACCATGGGGTCGAGGCGTCGGGCGGTATCCATCAAGCCGGCACGGACATCCGGGTTCATCGCCGGGAAGGGGTGGCGGGAGGCCTCGCAGCGGATCACGCCACCCTCCTTCATCAGCGCCTTGGCGGTGAGGATGCCGCTCTGGCGGTTCTCGTAGTTGATCAGGGGCAACCAGCGTGCATAGGCCTGCACTGCATCTTCGCGCCGCCCTCCCAGATAGGCATCCATGATGGACCGAATGCCGTCGGGGTAGGCGCCACCCGTCATGGCCCCGGTGGCCCCTGCGTCCAGATCTGCGAGCAAGGTGATGGCCTCCTCGCCATCCCAGGGCCCCTCGATCGCATCCCCACCGAGACGGATCAACTCGCGCAGCTTGGAGGCAGTGCCGCTGACCTCGATCTTGAAGTAGGCCAACTGCTCGATCTCTGAGGCCATGCGCGCAAGAAACGGTGCCGAAAGGGGCGTGCCACTGACGGGCGCATCCTGCACCATGACCGGGATCGAGAGGCCCTCTGACACACGGGAATAGAAGTCGAAGATCTGTGGTTCGGTCACGCGAAACGTGGCGCCGTGATAGGGGGGCATCACCATCACCATGGCCGCGCCCAGATCCTGGGCCTGTCGGCTGCGGGCCGCGCATACGGCCGTTCCGTAATGGGTGGTGGTGACGATCACCGGTACCCGTCCTGCCACATGCGTGAGCACGGTGTGGCTGATGATCTCCCGTTCCTCGTCGGAGAGCGAGAACTGCTCGGAGAAATTGGCCAGGATGCAAAGGCCCTGCGATCCAGCGTCAATCATGAAGTCGATACAGCGCTTCTGGCTTTCCAGGTCCAGGCTCCCATCGTCCTTGAAGGTGGTGGGCACCACCGGGAACACGCCCTGATAACGTCGCTTCATCCGACCCTTGTCCATGGATTGTTCGTCAGCAAGTGGCCACCTCGATGTCCATGGCCGCAGAAAACTGCGCGCCGGGCGCCAGCCACTGCACACCGTGCTCGGGGCGATGCAGCGCCGGCACGCTCCATGCGCCGGTGGCGTGATTCACCGGCTCTATGCAGAGCCAGGCGGCATCCGCCGGCCGATAGACCATCAGATGCGTGAGCGAGGGTGACCCGCTGAGGCGAACCCGCAGACCCGTCGCTGGTCGATCGAGCACCGCTGCTCGGCCCCATCCGCTGTAGCAGTGGTTCACGATGAGGTCGGACACTTCACGCGGGTGTCGGCAATCGAGAGCCGCAGCTTCTGCCAGGGGCATCTGTTCTTGTGGCCTACCCATGGTGTCCTGCTGCCACAGGGAGGCCGCCTCGAAGGTGACGCGGTCACCCCGATCGGCGGCGAACCAGGGATGAAAGCCCACACCGGCCGGCATGACCTGCTCTGACGTGTTCCGCACAGCCAGCTCGAAGCGGACCCGTCCACCCTCAAGCCTGAAGCGCTGTCGGCATTCGAAGTCGTACGGCCAGTAGGCATTGGCGCGGTGCGCGAGAAGCAGCACCGCACGCGAGGGCGCCATCGCCTCCACCTGCCAGGCACTCATCCAGCCCACGCCATGCACGGGCAGGTCAATGCCCGGGCGATTGGCCGGCAGGGTCAGCACTTGTTCGGGCAGACGTAACTGTCGGTCGAAAAGCCGGTTCGACCAGGGCACGAGCGCAAATCCGCCGGAGGCATAGGGGTCGGTGCTCTGTGGCGCAAGGCGGCGGAAGATGTCGATCTCCGGGCCAGTGCCGGCGCGGTAGCGCAAGGCCTTCCAGCAGCCACCCAGATCGGGAAGCAGGTCCAGCGTGAGGCCATTGCTTCGCAGCTGAAGTGGGGGCACCCAGTCACTCCTTATTGCATCTCCGCCTCAGGCACCGGGCAACAGCCGTGGCGTCAATCGGCCTTGATCTGCAAGTCCCTGACCATCTTGGTGTATCGCGTCTCTTCGCGCTGCATGAGGTCTGCTAACTGCTCGGGCGTCGAAGCCACCACCTCGGCCCCCAGTGCCCCCAGCCGACTCTTGACCTCCGGGTTGTTGAGGGCGGCGACGGACTCCTGGTGAAGACGGTCGATCACTGCCTTGGGCGTACCGGCCGGCGCCAGCAGCGCCCCCCAGGAGGTTGCGCCAACTCCGGGCAGTCCGGATTCGGCCAGCGTCGGCGTCTCCGGGAGCAAGCCCGAGCGCGTAGGCCCGGCCACCGCCAGAAGCTTGAGTTTGCCGCTCTTGACATGGGGCGAGACCGACGCGAGCGCGTCGAACATCAGCTGCGTGCGTCCGGCCAGCAAATCGGTGTGGGCTTCTGTACTGCCCTTGTAGGGCACATGGGCGAGTTCGAGGCCGGCGGCCTGTTTGAACATTTCCGCGAAGAACTGCGGGTTGCTGCCACTGCCCGAGGATGCGTAGCTCAACGCACCCGGTTTGGATCGCGCCAAGGCAATGAACTCCTGGACTGAATTGACTCCCAGAGTTGCGGGCACCACCATCACCAGTTGCACGTTGGCCGTATGCGTGATGGGCGCGAAGTTCTTGATGGGGTCGTAGCCGAGCTTGCTGAACAAGGCCTTGTTCACCACGTGCGAGCTGGCGACGAAGGCCAGGGTGTAGCCGTCTGCCGCCGCCTTGGCGACCACGTCGGTGCCGATCGTGCCGCTAGCGCCGGCGCGGTTTTCAACCGTGACCGGCTGCCCCATCCGCGCAGCAAAACGCTCGGCCATGAGCCGGGCGGTGATGTCCGAAGCGCCGCCAACCGTGTAGGGCACGATGATCCGTATCGGCTTTTGTGGCCAGGTCTGTGCAGTCGCTGCAGCGGACCCGAGCATCAGCCATGTCAACGCCGCCAGGGAAAACCATTTCTTCATTGCAGTCTCCTTGTTAAATGAGCATCAGGTCAGTACGACGGCTTGGTCGCAAACCAACCCGGGCGGGAAGCATCCAGATAGGCGCCGTCGATGCGGTCCGTCTGATAGCGATCGAACTTGGTGAAATCGGGCTCCACCCCCAGGCCGGGCTGGTCGGGCAGAGCGAAGCAACCGCCCTGCAGCCGCGGCGTGTCGGTTACCACGTCGTCGGACAGGTAGGCCCGTTCCGAGTCGATCGAGATCGACATGTTCGGAATGCTCGCCGCCAGGTGGATGTAGGCCGATTGCGAAAATCCCAGCTCTCCGCCGCTGTGCAGCGTGACCGGGATGCCAGAGGATTCGGCGATGGCGGCGGCCTTGATGGTTTGCCACAGGCCGCCAATCTCGTGCGGATCAAGAAGGACCACGTCAGCCGCGCCCATTCGAGTGATGTTGCCCACATCGGCCAGGGTGTAAGCCGACTCGTCGAGCGCGACGGGCACCGGCTGCATTTGCCGAAGCTGTGCGTGCCCGAGCAGGTCGTCGAGCTCCAGTGGCTGCTCGATGTACTGGAGGTCGAAGGCACGCAGCTTCTCCAGGGACCGGCGCGCAGTGCCGGGTGTCCAGGCCCCGTTGACGTCTGCGCGCAGCGGCAGAGATCCAACGGTTCCCCGCACAGCCTCGACGTTGCTCAGGTCCGAAGCCTCGTCCATGCCGATCTTGACCTTGAAGCTGCGGTAGCCCGCGTCGAGGAACCGCGCTGCGTTCTCGCGCAGGCTGGGCGCATGCGTTCCGAACAGGTAAGCGGCCACCTCGACCTGTTGCCGGTACGCGCCGCCCCATAGCGCCCACAGCGGCATGCCGCTGTGGCGACCCTGAGCGTCCCAGAAGGCCATCTCGACGGCGGCCAATGCCATCACGGCGGCGCGCTTGTGGTGGTAGTAGCCGGCGCCCAGCACGTGCCGGTGCAGCTTTTCCACGTCCGTTGCTCGGTACTGGAGAGCGATCGGAAGAATGGTCTTGACCAGCACCGGTTCGATGAATTCGAGCAGGCAGATCGTTTCGCCATAGCCTTTGGTGCCATTGGCCAAAGTGACTTCGACGATCAAACGGTTGGCCGCTGGACGTGCGCCGGAGCCCCACTTGAGCGCTTCACGAAACGGCATGGCGACCCGCCAGTGGCGGCAGGCGACAACCTGCAGGGGATGATCGGCATTCATGAGGTGGCGTGTTCCTGGTGAACTTGCGAGGGTTCTGACAGGCGCAAACCATCGGCCTGGAAAAGATGCGCCGCAGCCGGATCGAACGTGAGCCCGACGCGATCGCCCACCCCCAATGCCGAGTCAGTGTGGATGCGTGCGATCAGCACCTGGCCAGACACCCGGACATGGAAATAGGTTTCTCCGCCCAGGCGCTCCGCAACGACCACCTCCCCGGCGATGCCGCCCTGGCCAGCCGGTGCGATGGACAAATGCTCTGGCCGGATGCCCAAGGTCAGAGGGGTCTGCGGGTTCACGCGGGCGGTGCAGGCCACACGAGCCATTCCGCCGTCTGCGAGTCGAACATCGAGCATGTCCGGGCCTGCAGAACTGGCCTGAACCGGCAAGAAGTTCATCTTGGGCGACCCGATGAAGCCAGCGACGAACTGGTTGGCCGGTCGGGCGTAGAGATCGAGCGGGCGGCCCACCTGCTCGATGGTGCCCTCGCGCATGACCACGATCTTGTCGGCCAGCGTCATGGCCTCGACCTGGTCGTGGGTCACATAAACGACGGTCGTGTCGAGCTGCGACTTGATGCGGGCAAGCTCGACGCGCATTTCAACGCGCAAGGCGGCGTCCAGATTGGACAAGGGCTCGTCGAAGAGGAACATGCGTGGTTGCCGGACGATTGCCCGCCCGATGGCCACCCGCTGGCGCTGCCCCCCGGAGAGGTCCTTCGGGCGCCTTGCCAGCAGATGCTCGATCTGCAGCGTCCTGGCGGCCTCGGCCACCTTGGCGTCGATCTTGGCGCGCGGCACCTTGGCGATCTTCAGACCAAACCCCATGTTCTCGGCAACCGTCATGTGCGGGTAGAGGGCGTACGACTGGAAGACCATCGCAATGCCACGCTCGGCAGGCTGCTGGTCGGTCACGTCCACGTCGTCGATCCGGATGCGCCCGCTGCTGCACTCCTCCAGCCCGGCGATCATGCGCAGCAGCGTCGATTTGCCGCAGCCCGAGGGGCCGACAAAGACACAGAATTCGCCATGCGCCACGCGCAAGTCCACACCTTTGATGACTTTGGCGTCGCCGAAGCTCTTGGTGACGCCGACGAGATCTAGCTGCGCCATACGCGCCTTCCTGCGAAATGATGATGGGGAGGTGAAGCCGGCTGCACCCGCTGCTCACTGGCCCGGCAGGCGAAGCGGCTCGCGCCCCCACCAAGCGCGAATCTTGGGCGATACCAGGGCAGAGGGCGCCACCGAGGTGAGCCCTCCGTCGACGGGAAGGTCGATGCCGCTGACGAAGGAGGACTCGTCGGAGGCGAGGTAAATCGCTGCCAGGGCGACGTCATCGGGCACGCCCGCGCGGCCCACCGGGTAGGCCTCTGCATCGAGCAGCAGGTCTGCTGCCGAGCGGCCAGCCAGCGTCCGTTCGTTGAGGATCAGCCCCGGTGATATAGCGTTGCAGCGAATGCCATGCGGACCATATTCCACCGCCAGTTGCTTGGTCAGGGCATGGATGCCGCCCTTGGCGGCGGTGTAGGCGGCCAGCCGCGGATTGGCGACGATCTGGTTGACCGAGCAGATATTGACGATGCTGCCGCTGCGCGCCTGCATCATGGGTGCGAGCACTGCCCTGCAGGCCCGAAAGACGGCGGTCAGCGCCGACTCGATGGTGTCCTCCCAGTCCTCGTCGCTGCAGTCATGCGCTGAGCGCTCGGTGTAGGCCACCGCGTTGTTCACGAGGACGTCGACCTTTCCATGACGCGCGAGTGTGGCCGCCACCAGGCGGTTCCATGCGCCGCGCTCGCAGACGTCGACCACCTCGATGTCATGGCCTGGCAGCTTCTCTCGCAAGGCAGCCGCCGTCTGCGGATCTCGCTCGAGGGCCACCACCCGTGCGCCCTGGGCTGCAAAGCCGCAGGCAATGGCCTCACCAATGCCGCGCCCGGCGCCACTGACCAGGGCCACCTTACCTTGGAGTCTGTTCATGACTTCACCGCCCCGGCCGTGAGACCCTGAATGAAAAAGCGCTGCAGGAAGGCAAAGCCGATGACGACGGGCAGGGAGATCACGATGGAGGCCGCCATGGCGCCCCCCCAGTCGCTGCGGCTCTCGCCAAGGTAATTGAGAAGCAGGCCTGGGCCAACGGTCCGCAACTCGGGCGCTGTGACCAGCGTGAGCGAGAACAGCAGGTCGTTCCAGGCCCACATGAAGGAGTAGAGCCCGACGGTCACCAGGGCCGGCATCGCCAGAGGCAGGACGATGCGGTGCAAGATGTACAGCTCGCCTGCGCCGTCCGCGCGCGCCGCCTCGATGATCTCGGTGGGAATGTTCACGAAGTAGCTATAGAGCATGTAGGTGCCGCTCGGGAGCGCGAGGATGATGTAGGCGATCACCAGCCCCAGCCGGGTATTGAGCAAGCCCGCCCACTGCAGCATGGGGTAGAGGCTGATCAACATCATGGCGAAAGGAAACATCTGCGCTGAGAGCATCAGGAACATCAGTGGCTTGCGTCCCCGGTAGCGAAACTTCGCAAAGCTGTAGGCCGCGTAGGTGGCCAGGGCAACGGTGAGCAGCGCGCCGCCGCCGGCCGTGATCAGGCTGTTTTTCAATTGCTCGGCCATCTCCCCGCGGCTAAAAAGCGCCACGTACGAGTGCAGCGTCGGCGCGTCGGGCCACAGGGAGGGAAAGCGGATGAAGATTTCCGACTCTGGCTTGAGTGAGGTCATCACCATCCAGACCAGGGGCAGAAAGAGGAAGGCGGCGATCAGCGCGAAGGCCAGCCAAAAGACCGTTCGCTGGACCGGCGTGTGAAGGTGCAGCATCGGTCAGGCCTCGCGCTTGAAAAGGATGCGCAGGTAGAACGTGGCCGGGACGGCAATGGTCACAAACCAGATCACTCCCACCGCGCAGGCTGTTCCCATGTCCCAGTTCTGGAAGGCTTGCTTGTAGACCTCCACCGAGAGCATGGTGGTGGCCTTGATCGGCCCCCCCTGGGTGAGCGCGTAAATCACGTCGAAGGCCTGCAGGTTTCCCATCGCGCCCAAGATGGTCACGATGATCATCGTAGGCATCAGATGCGGAACGATCACATGCCGCAGCACCCCCCAGTTGTGGCAGCCGTCAACACGCGCGGCGTCCACCTGGTGCTGTGAGCCGCCCTGCAAGCCGGCCAGGAAGAAGGCCATGAACAGCGGCACCGACAGCCAGGCCTTGGTGACGATCACCGCCGCCATGGCACCGCGCTCCTCGGCCAGCCAGGTGATCGGCTGGGCGATCCAGCCGGCCTTGAGCAGCAAGGCGTTGAGCACGCCGTACTGTCCGTTGAAGATCCAGGCTGCCAGGAAGGCCGTCACCGTGGAGGGCAACACCCAGGGCAGCAGCGTCAGCGCGCGGACCATCCCGCGCCCCCGGAACGGCTGATTGAGCATCAGCGCCCACGCCAGGCCCAGCGCGAAGGTGACGGCGGTGGTCAGCACCACAAACACCAGGCTGTTGATCCATACGGTCCCCATCCCCGGATCCGACAGCAGGCGGGCGAAATTGCCCGGCCCGATGAAGGACGGCCGGTCCATGTCGATCGTGAACCGGTACAGCGACAGACGAAGCGACTGGATGAATGGCAGCAGGATCACCACCGCGAAGGCGATGAGGGCCGGCACCAGCATCAGGAATCCAGTTCGGCGCTCCTGCGCCTTGAGTCCGCCTCTGCGCCACCGGGGAGGCGGCGCCAGCGTGCTTCCTGGCGTGTCGGGGCTGGACAGGGTCACGATCGGGCGCTGTCTCAGGTCTTGGGCAGTTCGGCGATCTTGGCTTCGAGGCGCTTGGCCATGCTCTCGATCGCTGCCTGCGCGGTCTTCTGACCCAGCAGCGCCCCTTGCACCTCTTCGCCGACGATGGTGGTCAGGTCGGCGGAGTTAGGCCACATCGAAATCTCGTCCGGCTCGGCGCTTGCTGCCGCCTTGGTCCAGGCCGCCACATAGGGGTCGCCAGCGAGCTGGGCCAGCGCGCTGTTGGTCACAGGGAACAGGCCCTGGTCCTTGAAGTAGGCCAGTTGGCTCGCATCGGACAGGGCTAGGTGGGCCGCGAACTTCACCTGGGGCGAATTCACGTTGAGCGTCTTGGCATCACCGAAGAAAGTGAGCAGGTGGCCCCAGGCGAAGGACTGGGGCGTGTCACCGGCGCGAAGCACCGGCGTGGCCATGGCCACGACGCTGCTGTCGAAGTCGGTTCCCTTGCCCGAATTGTTCCGCGCGAAACCGCGTGCCAGCGGCGCATCGTGATAGAAGCCGGTCTGGTTCTGCGCGAACATCCGGCGCGAATCCGGGCGGTCCACGTCTTTGGCTGCCAGGCCGTCCTTCACCAAATCGGCCAGGAAGGAAAGCGCTTTCACGCCCGCCTGGCTGTTCACGACAACCTTGCCCTTGTCGTCGAACAGCTGGCCGCCGAAGGTCCAGAGCCAGACCTGAAAGTCCGGGCTCATGGAGTTGTTGTTCTTGGTCGTCATCGCATAGGGCACGCTCTGCGGCTGGGTGCGCTTGATGGCTTTGAGCGCCTCCACGAACGCATCCACGGTACGGGGCGGTGCCGACACACCTGCGGACTTGAGCACATTGGCATTGGCCACCATGCCGATGGAGCCGGCCGTCCACGGCAGGCCGAGCTGCTTGCGACGGTAAGAGCCCAGCTTGAGCACCCCGGGGTGGATGATTTTCTCGAGTTGCCCCTTGCCGAACACCTCTTGCACATCCGCCAGTCGCCCCGTCGAGCCGAACTGCGGCAGCCAGCGCTCGGCCAGTTGCACCACGTCCAGAGGCTGGCCCGAGCGCATGCGCAGCAGGATGTTTTGCTGCATCTGGGCCCAGGGGAAGCCGACCACGTCCACCTTCACATCCGCATTGGCCTTGCGGAAGTTATCGAACATCGCATTTAGGGTGGGCTTACTGGCGGCCTCATCGTGCGACCAGCCCACATAGGTGATCGCGCGTTGCTGAGCCATCACGGCACCTGGCCCCATGACGGATGCGGCGGCCAGGGATTGATTGAAGAGGCGGCGATTGAGCATAGGGTGTCTCCTGTATTGAGTTCCGTTCAATGAAACCTTTGATCCGAGGCGGATTTTTTCCTTCGCGCCCGGTTTCAGTCATTGGGACAAACCCGCGGGATCTATAGGGCGACTGTTGGCAGAAAATACAGCGCAGGCGCGCAAGTCGCGCCTCCCAGTCTCAATTGATGAAACCCGCTATCTCCCAGCCCCTGCCGCCATCTCCGCCTGCCAATGAGCCAGGCGCAGGCGTTCTGGAAAAGGCGATGGGCTTGCTCAATATCGTTTCCGGGGCGCCGGCGCCGATGACGTTCACAGCGCTGCTGCGCGTTTGCGGACTCCCCAAGGCGACGCTCTACCGCATCCTCGCGACCCTCATGCGCGAGGGCCTGCTGCGCCAAGATCCGTACACCCGAACCTACCGGCTCGGATTCAGGCTGCTCGAGCTTGCGCACGAGGTGTGGAGTGACTTTGACCTGCGTCTGGCCGCACAGGACGAACTCGTGCGCCTGCGAGACACCCTCGGCGAAACGATCCAGTTGCTTGTGCCGGATGGTGAGAGCCTGGTGCTCATTGCGTCGGAGGAGACCGGACACGGCTTGCGTGCCACGTCCAAAGTCGGCCTGCGAATGCCCCTCAACACTGGCGCCGCAGGGCGAATCGTCATTGCCTATCTCGACACCGCGAGGCAGGTGGAGTTGATGGGGCCGACGGGCGCCTGGCGGGCAGAACTGGACCTCTCGCGGGCCCGTGGCTATGCGATTGAAGACCGATCCGAGGCGCAGGGGGTCATCTCGATTGCTGCGCCCGTCTTTGACATCGAGGGCCGACCGATCGGCGCCGTGAGTATCAGCGCGCCGTCGGAGCGCCTGGGCGTCATGCAAGCGCACAGCCTTTCGTCGATTCTCATTGGCGCCGCGCGCCGGATTTCGCACAACGCCGGCGGCCAGCTCATGTCGATCGCGCCCCGTGAGGTGCCCGCGGAAGGACTCAATTCCAAGGTCGACTGCGTGAGTGAGCACCACTCCCTGCTGGGCGAAGGCCCGATGTGGTCGCCGCGCGATGGCGCGCTGTACTGGGTCGACATCCTCACCCCCGCGATCCACCGTTTCGATACATCCAAAGGCGCTGACAAGGAGATCAAGCTCGGCACCATGGTCAGCTTGGCCATCCCCAAGGCGACCGGCGGGCTGCTGGTTGCCACGCCAGGCGGCATCATGACATTCGACGAGGGCAGCAAGCGCCTACGTCCCCTGTGCCACCCGGAGTCCGACCGGCCTGGCAACCGCTACAACGATGGCAAGTGCGACCGGATGGGGCGTCTCTGGGTGGGCTCGCTCGACATGGCCACAGCGGCCAACCGGGGCAATCTCTTTCGTGTCGACGCAGATGGCCAGTGGAAAAAAATGGACAGCGGCTTCACGGTCTCCAATGGCATGGGCTGGAGCCCGGACAACAGGCAGATGTACTTCACGGACTCGACCCGTCGCACCATCTATGCCTACGACTTTGACCTGCGCGCTGGCGAAATCGCAAACCGCCGTCCCTTGATTACCTTTGATGCTACAGACGGAACCCCCGACGGACTCACGGTGGATGCCGACGGTTGCATTTGGGTGGCGGTCTGGGATGCATGGCGCATTTCGCGCTTCTCGCCGGAGGGCGAGGAAATGCAGCGGATCATGATGCCGGTGCCGCGGCCGACCAGCTGCTGCTTCGGCGGGGACAACCTGGACACCCTGTACGTCACCAGCGCATCGGTGCGATTGAGCGCCGAGGTTCTCCGGAAGGCACCACTTTCCGGATCCCTGTTCTCGATCCAGATCCCCGGGGTGCATGGCCTACCGGAGACGACTTTCGCCGGGTGATGTACGCCGCGATGGTCCACCGCCATTGCAGCGTGGGGTCCTTGAAGCGCCCAACAAAAAAATGGCCCGAAGAGGTTCAGGCGAGGACCGGCGAGGGGGTGAGCGAAGTCAGTCCCGGCTGAAGGTGACCACATGGTCCACCTGCGCCCGGATGCCGATCCACTCGCCGATGCGGTGGTCATGGTGGCTGGGCACATGGGCCATTACCTCCTGGCCGCCTGCCAGGCGCAGGGTGTAGAGAAACTCCGAGCCGCGGAAGGCCTTGCGCAGGATCTGCGCCTTCACCGGGGCGTCGTCGTCATGCAAGATGTCGTCGGCGCGCAGCAGCACCTCGCACTGCCCGCCCGGAAAGTCGGTAGGCAGCGGACACTCCGCCACGTCGGACAGTACCCCCAGCGGGGTGTCGACCACCACCTTGCCGGCCTCCTCGCGGATCTGCGCCGGGGTGAAGACGCCGTGGCCGATGAAGTCCGCGACGAAGCGGCTGGCCGGCCGGTGGTACAGGGTGTAGGCGTCGTCCCACTGCTCGAGCCGGCCCTGGTGCATGACGCCGATCACGTCTCCAATGGCAAAGGCCTCGAGCTGGTCGTGGGTGACGAACAGCGCCGTTGCGCCCGCCGCCTTGAGGATGGCCCTCAGCTCGTGGGCCAGTCGCTCGCGCAGGTCGATGTCGAGGTTGGAAAAGGGTTCGTCGAGCAGCAGCAACTCGGGCTGGGGTGCCAGCGCGCGGGCCAAGGCCACCCGCTGCTGCTGGCCGCCCGACAACTCATGTGGCATGCGGCCTTCCAGCCCCAGCAGGCCCACCAGGGCCAACACCTCGGCAACCCGGGCCGCCCGCTGCGCCCGCGGCAGGCGCTCCAAGCCAAAGCCGATGTTGCGGCCCACGTCCAGGTGCGGGAACAAGGCGTAGTCCTGGAACACCATGCCAATGCGGCGCGCCTCCGGCGCCACATGCGCAGCGGGGCTGCCCACCACTTGGTCACTGATTCGGACCTCGCCGTCACTGGCCTGCTCCAGCCCGGCGATGGCCCGCAGCAAGGTGGTCTTGCCGCATCCGGACGGGCCGATGAGAACGCCAATCGCGCCGCGTTCCAGGCTGAAGGACACGTCTTTGACCGCGGTCCGGCCCGCGCCGGGGTAGCGCACGCTCAGGTGGGACAGGGCCAAGTGCATGGGGACAATTCTAGATGCATACAATTCTCAATTGCATCCTGACTGTTTTTCTCGATGCCTTCTTGCTTGTCCCCCGCCCCCACGCCCGTCCTACGCCTTCGCGACCTGCCCCTGCTGGTCCTGGCCCTGCTCCTGCTGCTGCCGGTGGGTGGCGTGCTGGCGGCCTGGCTGCAGTGGGACGCGCAGAGCGCAGACATCCTGCGGGAGATGGCTTCCACGGTGCTGCCGCGGTATGCCGGTGCCAGCCTGGCGCTGTGTTTGGCGGTGGCCGTGGGTACGGCGCTGGTGGGCACGGCCGGCGCGGCCGCCGTGACCCTGTTCGAGTTCCCCGGCCGTCGCAGCTTCGAGTGGGCCTTGCTGCTGCCTTTGGCGATGCCAGCCTATGTGGTGGCCTATGCCTACACCGACTTCCTGCAATTCTCGGGGCCGATGCAGACCTGGCTGCGCGCAGCCTTCGGCTTGGAAGGCCGTGTCTTTCCTGAGGTGCGCAACCTGCCGGGGGCTGCCTGGGTCTTTGTTTTCACGCTCTACCCGTATGTCTACCTGCTGGCGCGGGCGGCCTTGTCGGAGCGCGCCGCCCACCTGATGGAGGCCGCCCGTCTGCTGGGCGCGTCGATGCGCCGGCGCGTGCTGGCCGTGGCCTTGCCACTGGCCCGCCCGGCCATTGCAGCCGGCGTGGCCCTGGCGCTGATGGAAACGCTGGCGGACTTTGGCGTGGCCAGCTATTTCGGTATTCAGACTTTTTCCGCTGGCATCTACAAGGCCTGGCTGGCGATGGACAACCGCGTCGCCGCCGCCCAACTGGCCACCGCCTTGCTGGCGGTGGTGGGGCTGCTGCTGTGGCTGGAGCACCGGGCCCAGCGGCGCCTGCGTTTTGCCACGCTGGGTGGTGCCCGTGTTGGCTCGGTCGAAGCCCAACCCCTGCGCCTGTCGGGCCGCCACGCGCTGCTGGCTTGGCTGGTCTGCGGTCTGCCGGTGTTGGCGGGCTTCGTCCTGCCCGTGCTGTTCATGCTGCGGCCGCTCTTGGCCGCCGATGTCGACCTGCCCTGGGACCGCTTTGGTCAGTGGGCGTTCAACAGCGCGCGCCTGGGCGTGGCCGGCGCCGCGCTGGCCATCGTGATCGCCCTGGCCCTGGCCTTTGCCCTGCGCGAACGCAGCGACCCGCTGACCCGCGGCGTGGTGCAGCTGACGGGCCTGGGCTACGCCGTGCCGGGCGCGGTCATTGTGGTCGGCTTGCTGGCCCCGGTGGGCGCCCTGCAGGCCCGATGGCCGGATTGGCCCCTGTCCTTCTGGGTGACGGGCACCGTATTGGGCGTGGTCTGGGCCTACCTGGTGCGGTTCATGTCGGTGGCCCTGCAGTCGGTTCAGGCCGGCTATGCCCGCATACCGTCCTCGGTCGATGACTCGGCCCGGATGCTGGGCGTGTCAGGCCTTCGCCTCTTGGCGCGCGTGCACTGGCCGCTGCTCCAGCGCTCGGTGCTCGCCGGCGCGCTGCTCGTGCTCGTGGATGTGATGAAGGAGTTGCCGGCCACCTTGGTGCTGCGTCCCTTTGACACCGACACCCTGGCCGTAGTGGCCTACCAACTGGCCCGCGACGAGCGCCTGGGCGAGGCGGCGCTGCCCTCGCTGGCCCTGGTGCTGGTGGGCCTGGTGCCGGTCATGTTGCTCAGTCGTACCCTGCGAAACAAGGTGCGATTAAGAGAATGAGGCGGGATAACGGTCTTTAAAACCTGATGAGCCTTAATTGAACGCAATTGGGCGCAAGAGGGTGAAAGAAGGCACAAGAAGGCGAAAGAAGGCGAAAAAGGAGCCTGGAGGCCCGGCGTATCCCCGCCACCGCCGCCCGAGCCGAGGCATCGGGTCAGGTGTCGGCTGGGCCGTCCTCCTGTTTGCAGAAGACGATCTCGCCGGTTGGCACATAGACCACGCGGATCTCCTGGCCAGACTCGGTGCGGAAACTCTTGGCTGCCAGCGCCACCGCCAGGGCCCGGCTACCTACCAAAAGTGGGCGGTCGGGTGCCAGGGGCGGTACACCCCCGAAGCGGCCAGACAGGGGGCGATTGCTCTCGATGCGGTACTCGGAATGCGACATGGACGACCTCGGACTTGTCTCTCTCTGTGGATTTGCTGACCGGTTAGGTTCCCGGTCGCATC
>JAURKV010000157.1 GCA_030831585.1 Ramlibacter sp.
GACGCGGAACATGACCACCACGCCGCGGTAGGAGTCGTAGTAAGAGTCGAAAATGAGCGCGCGCAGCGGCTCGCCCGCCGTGTCGCGCGGCGGCGGCACGCGCGCCACAATCGACTCCAAGATGTCGTCGATGCCCACGCGCTGCTTGGCGCTGGCCAAGATGGCGCCGCTGCAGTCGATGCCCAGCACGTTGCCGATTTCGTCGCGCACGCGCTCCGGCTCCGCGCCCGGCAGGTCGATCTTGTTCAGCACGGGGATCACCTCCAGGTCGCCGTCCAGCGCCAAATACACGTTGGCCACCGTCTGCGCCTCCACGCCCTGGCTGGCGTCCACCACCAGCAGCGCGCCTTCGCAAGCGGAGAGCGAACGCGAGACCTCGTACGAGAAGTCGACGTGACCGGGCGTGTCGATCAAGTTGAGGTTGTAGACCTGACCATCGCGCGCCTTGTATTGCAGTGCGGCGGTCTGTGCCTTGATGGTTATCCCACGCTCTTTCTCAAGATCCATCGAATCCAGTACCTGCTCTGACATCTCGCGATCAGACAGTCCACCGCAGCGTTGGATCAGGCGGTCGGCGAGGGTCGACTTGCCGTGGTCAATGTGCGCGATGATCGAAAAGTTTCTGATGTGATTCATCAAGACAGCGGACTTAAGTGATTGAATTCAAAGGGCTTCGAAGGGAAGCAGGCAAGAAAAAAGGGCGCGTCGTAAGACGACGCGCCCTGAACCAACAATCAATGGCAACTGCGAAGGTTGGAAGTTCATTGTAGGCAAAATCCCCTCTGCGTACAGACGGGAGCCAGCGCCTCGGCAGAGTTGCAGGCCAACAACAAGGCTTTTATTCACAGCTTATTAACAGATGATGGAGGGAGGCCGTGGGACAACATGTGGGCGATCTGTGGACGAGCGGTGGTTATCCTGAGCCCATCCCGCATCGTGATCGTGCCCCTGTTTCAATATGCCCCGGAGCCGCAGTAACAAGGGCCTGATTCTATCGAAAAGGTGTTTAGGTCCTGGCTTTGTGAGCGCCTACTCATACTTTGGTGCGAGCCTGGAGGGTCCAAATATTTTTTTTCAGGGGCGATAAGAGCTTGGGAAAGACGGTAATCCCGAGCGGGGTAAGGGGCTATACCCCGTCCGTGCAACCGCCCTGCCCGACCCCGCCAGCGGCTGGGCCGCCAGCCCTGGGGCCGGGACCCGGGCCAGACTTCAGCGGCCGGGGCGAACAAGTAGATAGACCGCCTGCTCGCCGCGGCGCACCAGGAACGCGATCGGCCGGCTGCGGTCGGCGCGCGCGATGGCTGCCTCGAACTCGCGCAGATTGGCCACCTCCACATTGCCCACTGAAACAATGACATCGCCCTCGCGCATGCCAGCGCGAGCGGCGGCATCGGCCGCCGCCTCCACCCGCACGCCGCCCTTGAGCTTGAGCTCCTTGCGCTGCGCTTCGGTGAGCTCGGCAACGGTCAGGCCAAGGGCCTGTGCTGCCGCCGAACCGCGCGGACGCTCTTCCCGCTGCGGCACGCTGGCGCGGCGCTCGCTGCGGTCGGGCTCTATCTCGGCGACGACCACGGAGAGGTCACGCTGGGCGCCGCGCCGAAACACGGTCATGGTCGAACGGCTGCCCGGCTTGGTATTCCCAACCTGGCGCGGAAGGTCGCTGGCGCGCTCGATCAATTTTCCGTCGAAGCGCAGGATGATGTCGCCGGCCTCAACGCCAGCCTTGTCCGCCGGCGAGCCCGACTCCACGCTGCGCACCAGAGCGCCCTGGGGCCGGCCCAGGCCGATGGATTCGGCTACGTCTTTGGTGACCTGGTCAATGGCCACGCCAATGCGGCCCCGGCTCACACGTCCGGTCGGACCGCGCAGTTGGTCGGCCACGCGCATGGCTTCGTCGATTGGGATCGCGAAGGAGATCCCCATGAAGCCGCCCGAGCGGGAGTAAATCTGGCTGTTGATGCCCACCACCTCGCCGCGCAGGTTGATCAGGGGGCCGCCGGAGTTGCCGGGGTTGATCGCCACATCGGTCTGGATGAAGGACAGGTAGTCGCCGGTGTCGCGCTGCTTGGCACTGACGATGCCGGCAGTGACAGTATTTTCGAGGCCAAAGGGCGAGCCGATGGCCATGACCCACTCACCGACCTTGAGCCGGCTCACGTCCCCGATGCGAACCAGCGGCAAGCCGCTGGCCTCGATCTTGAGCACCGCCACGTCGGTGCGACGGTCGGGGGTGCCCACCACCCGAGCCTTGAATTCGCGCTTGTCGGCCAGCGTGACGATGACCTCCTCGGCGCCATCAACCACATGGGCATTGGTCATCACGTAGCCGTCGGCGCTAAGGATGAATCCCGAGCCCACGCCGCGCGGCTGGGACTCTCCATCGCCCTGCCCCGGTTGGCCGGGCTGCCCGGGGCGTTGGCCACCCCGGGGGGTGCCGGGCAAGGGTTGGCCGAAGAAGCGGCGGAAGAACTCCTGCGTCTCATCGTCGGGGGCGGCAGCCGAGGGCGCGCGAGCGCGCTCCAGGGTGCGTATATTGACCACCGCCGGCGAGACCTGTTCGGCCAGTTCGGTGAAGTCGGGCACACCGCGCTGCGGTGCGGACTGCGCGTAGGCGGCGGGTGCGGTGGCCACCAGGCCGCTGGGAACGGACAGGGCCAGCGCCAGGGCCAAGGGGCTGAGGGTCTGCTTCAAGAACAACTGCATGGGATCTCCTGTGGGGTCGGGCGGGTCGGCCGGGTCCGGGTGCCTGGGGGCACATGACCGCGCGGACGCCGCGATTCTGGCACCCCTCAGATGGGGTCGGCGGGCGGCGGTACAAGTCCCCACCCGCACCGAGGTCCGAAGGCTACCAACGCTTGCCCGTCTGGTTTGCCAGCAGGGGCCGTACCCGGACCGAGATGGCCTCGCGAGCCCGAAAGATGCGCGAGCGGACCGTGCCAATGGGGCAGTGCATGCAATGGGCGATTTCTTCGTAGCTCAAGCCCTCGATCTCGCGCAGGATCACCGCTTGCCGCAGGTCCTCTGGCAATGTGGCCATGGCCTGGTTGAGTGCGGCGGCCACCTCCTTGGCGGCCAGCGCGGTTTCGGGCGTCTCGTCGCCGGAGGGCTCGGTCTCGCCGGGTGCGCCCATGCCCCCCTCGTCCTCGGGATCATTGGCGCGCAGGGCTGTCTCGGTAATGAGAAGGTCACGCCGCAGCACCAACAGGGCCTTGCGCGCCGTGTTGACCGCGATCCGGTAGAGCCATGTGTAGAAACGGGCCTCGCCGCGAAACCGCGGCAAGGCGCGGAAGGCCCGAAGGAAGGTCTCCTGGGCGATGTCCTCGACCAGGTCTGAATCGCGCACCAAGCGGGAGATCAGTCGTTCGATGCGCCGCTGGTAGCGAATCACCAGTTGGTCATACGCCCGCAGGTCGCCTTCGACGGTGCGCCGCACCAGCAAGGCGTCGGGGTCCGGCAGCGCATGGGGGACGAGGGAAAGGGGGAGGATCAGGCGGGGCGTCATGGCGCAGCCGCCGACGCGGATCACTGCGCGGGTCGGGTGCCACTTGAATATAGGGCGCGGCGCAGGGCACGCCATCGTCCGGAATCGCCCTGCGGCGTCAGCCAGAGCCACCGCTGCGGTCCGGCATGCGGGTCGAGGGGCATCAGGCGCAGGAGCAGCAGGCCATGAAGATCGAGTGTCACCTCGGGCTCGACCTGCCAGCCGTCGCCGCTGACCGGGACCATCCCTGCGCCTGCCGGCGGACCGGTCCGCCAGTACCAAGCTTGCCCGTCCCAGGCCAGCACGCCTTCGGCCCGCGCCAAGGCACGGGGCCTGGACAGACGCCAGGCGAAGGCGGCGTAGACCAAGCAGACGCCCATTGCGGCCAGGGGCCGCCAAGCTGGATCGTGCCAAGCTGGCCAAGCGGACCAGACGTGCCAGGCTGGCCAGACCTGCCAGGCCCAAGGCACGGTCAGCGCCATGCCGAAACCAGCCGACACCAGCGGAAGGCGGGCTCCCAGGCGCAGCCCAAAGGACGAACGCCCCGCCGGCATGTGGACCGGCGGGGCGCTGCGCATGGGGAGAAAAGGCCGGAACTCAGACGCGCCTGAACACCAGCGTGCCGTTGGTGCCGCCGAATCCGAAGTTATTTTTCACTGCCACATTGATCTTCATGTCGCGCGCGGTGTTGGCGCAGTAGTCCAGGTCGCACTCCGGGTCCTGGTTGAAGATGTTGATCGTGGGCGGGCTCTTCTGGTGGTAGACCGCCAGGGTGGTGAACACCGACTCGATGCCGCCCGCGCCACCCAGCAGGTGACCGGTCATGGACTTGGTGGAGTTCACCACCACCTTCTTGGCGTGGTCGCCCAGGGCCAGCTTGAGGGCGTTGGATTCGTTCACGTCGCCCAAAGGGGTCGAGGTTCCGTGCGCGTTGACGTAGTCGACGTCACTCGCGTTCGCACCTGCGTTAGCCAGCGCCAGGGCAATGGCCCGGCGGGGTCCGTCGACGTCGGGCGCGGTCATGTGGTGGGCGTCGGCGCTCATGCCAAAGCCGGCGATCTCGGCGTAGATCTTGGCGCCGCGCGCCTTCGCATGCTCGTACTCCTCGAGCACCAGAACGCCAGCGCCTTCGCCAAGCACGAAGCCGTCGCGGTCCTTGTCCCAGGGCCGGGAGGCGGTCTTGGGGTCGTCGTTGCGGGTCGACAGGGCGCGCAGGGCGGCAAAGCCGCCCACGCCCAGGGGCGAAATGGTGGCTTCGGCGCCGCCAGCGACCATCACGTCGGCGTCGCCGTACTCGATCATGCGGGCGGCCAGACCAATGGCGTGCAGGCCGGTGGTGCAGGCGGTGACCACGGCGATGTTCGGGCCGCGAAAGCCATACTGGATCGAGACGTGACCGGAGATCATGTTGATGATCGACGCCGGCACGAAGAAGGGCGAAATGCGGCGCGGGCCGCGATTGACGTACTCGGTATGGGTGGCCTCAATCAGCGGCAGGCCGCCAATGCCCGAGCCAATATTGCAACCAATGCGCTCGGCCTGCTCGGGCGTGAGGGCTTCGCCGGTAGGCAGCCCGCTGTCCTTGACCGCCTGGGCCGCCGCGGCAATGCCCAGATGAATGAACCGGTCCATGTGCCGGGCTTCTTTTTCGGGGATGTAGTCCCCGATGTTGAAGCCTTTGACCTCGCCGGCGAAGCGGGAGGCCATGGCCGACGCGTCGAACTGGGTGATCGTGTCAATGCCGGACTGGCCGGCGAGAAGGTTGGCCCAGGATTCCGCCACCGAATTGCCCACGGGGCTGACGCAGCCCAGGCCGGTGACGACGACGCGACGGCGACTCATCGATGCTCAGTCCTTCTTGTGGGCCATCGCGTAGTCGATGGCGTTTTGGACGGTGGTGATCTTCTCGGCGTCCTCGTCGGGGATCTCGATGCCGAACTCGTCTTCCAGGGCCATCACCAGCTCCACCGTGTCGAGGGAGTCGGCGCCCAGATCGGCGACAAAGGCCTTTTCGCTGGTCACTTGGGACTCTTCCACGCCGAGTTGCTCGGCGATGATTTTCTTGACACGTGCTTCGATATCGCTCATGGATTCCCTCAGAGGGTTGTAATAGAACCGTAGATTTTAGCGGCTGGCGGGCCCGGCCCGTCCTCAGGCCATGAACATGCCGCCGTTGACGTGCAGCTCCTGGCCGGTCACGTAGCCCGCCTCGGGCGAGGCCAGGTAGGCCACGGCGTGGGCGATGTCCTCTGGCCGCCCCAGGGCGCCCAGAGGAATCTGGCCGAGCAATGCTTTGTGCTGCGCCTCGGGCAAACCGGCGGTCATGTCGGTGGCAATGAAGCCCGGCGCGACGCAGTTGACCGTGATGCCCCGGCTGCCCAACTCGCGGGCCAGGGCGCGGGTCATGCCGGCCACGCCGGCTTTGGCCGCCGAGTAGTTGGCTTGCCCCGGGTTGCCGGAGGCTCCCACGACCGAGGTGATGCTGATGATTCGGCCGTAGCGCTGCTTCATCATGGGGCGCATGACCGCCCGGCTCATGCGGAAGACGGCCTTGAGGTTGGTGTCCAGCACCGCGTCCCAGTCTTCGTCCTTCAGGCGCATGGCCAGCATGTCGCGGGTGATACCGGCGTTGTTGACCAGCACCTGCAGGCCCCCGTGCTCCTTGATGACGGCTTCGACGAGGGCCTCGGCCTCGGCGGCGTCATTGACATCGAGCTTGGCGCCACGGCAGCCGGCCGGGGCGCCCGGGACGGCCGCCAGCGCGGCGCTGATACGGGCCGCGCCCTCCTCGGTGGTGGCAGTGCCGATGACCTTCAGACCCCGTCGGGCAAGTTCTTCGGCGATGGACGCACCGATGCCGCGGGAGGCGCCGGTCACCAGGGCGACCTGGCCGGCAAATGCGGGGGATGAGCTCATGGCAGCAGGCCTTTCGCGTCAGCGAGCGTGGCGGGGTCGTAGAGGGCGGCACCGGTGAGGCCGGCGTCGATGCGCTTGCACAAGCCGGCCAGCACCTTGCCAGGGCCGCACTCGACCAGGGTATCGATACCGCGGGCCTGGATGGCGCGCACGCACTCGACCCAGCGCACCGGGCCGAAGGCCTGGCGGTAGAGGGCGTCGCGGATCCGGTCGGGGTCGGACTCGACCGCCACGTCGATGTTGTTCACCACGGGAATCCGGGGCGCCAGGATGGCGGTTGCGGCCAGCTTTTCGCGCAGACGGTCGGCGGCCGGTTTCATGAGGCTCGAATGGAAGGGAGCGGACACCGGCAGTGGCAGCGCGCGCTTGGCACCCATGGCCTTGAGCATTTCGCAGGCCTTGTCGACAGCCGCCTTGCTGCCGGCGATCACGGTCTGGGCAGTGTCGTTGAAGTTCACTGCCTCGACCACCTCAGCGCTGCCCGCACCGAAGCTCTCGCTGGCCTGGCGGCAGCCCTCGACCACCTGGGCCGAGTCTAGGCCCAGGATGGCGGCCATGGCGCCCACGCCCACGGGCACCGCCTCTTGCATGGCCTGTGCCCGAAAGCGCACCAGCGGTGCGGCCTGGGCCAGGGTGAGCGAGCCGGCAGCAACCAGCGCGCTGTACTCGCCCAGGGAGTGGCCTGCCACCACCGCAGGTTCGGCGCCCCCCTCGGCGCGCCAGGCGCGCAGCGCGGCGATACCGGCCACCAGCATCACCGGCTGGGTGTTGGTGGTCAGGGCCAGGGCCTCTTTCGGGCCTTCGTGAATGAGCTGACCGATGTCCTCGCCCAAAGCCTCGGAGGCCTCGGCCAGGGTTGCGCGTACCGCCGGGTGGTCGCCCCAGGCGTCCAGCATGCCCACAGCCTGGGAGCCCTGGCCGGGAAAGACAAAAGCAAATGGTTTCACGGGTGTCTGGCCTCGGTGATTCGTGATGACGGAAGACGGCGGCAGAGAGATGACGGCAAGTTGGCGAAGGGGTGGCGGAGAGATCGCAGTGTGCTGGCCGCTCAAAAATCGAGCAGCACCGCACCCCAGGTGAAGCCGCCGCCCACGCCCTCGAGCATGAGGGTCTCGCCCTTTTTGATCTTGCCGCTGCGGACCGCTGCGTCAAGCGCCAGGGGGATGGAGGCGGCCGAGGTATTGCCGTGCTGATCCACCGTGACCACCAGCTTGGAAAGCGGGAGCTTGAGCCGCTTGGCGGTGCCTTCCATGATGCGGATGTTGGCCTGGTGGGGAATGAGCCAGTCAACGTCGGCCTCGGTGCGGCCGGCGCGCTCGAGCGTGGCGCGGGCGGCCTTCTCCAGCACGCCCACCGCCAGTTTGAACACGGCCTGGCCGTCCATGCGCAGCAGCGGACTGCCCAGGACCTGACCGCCGCTCACCGTGCCCGGCACGCAGAGGATGTCGACATGGCGGCCGTCGGCGTGCAGGTCGGTGGCCAGGATGCCGGGCGTGTCAGACGCTTCGAGCACCACCGCGCCAGCGCCGTCGCCAAACAGAACGCAGGTGGTGCGGTCATTGAAATCGATGATGCGGGAGAAGACCTCTGCGCCCACGACCAGCGCCTTGCGCGCCGCGCCGGTTTTGATCATGGCATCGGCCACGGTGAGCGCGTAGACAAAGCCGCTGCACACGGCCTGCACATCGAAGGCCGGGCAGCCCGCCAGCGCGCCCTCGGCGCCCATGAGCTCGCCGAGCTTTCGCTGCAGGATCGCTGCCGAAGACGGAAAGACCATGTCTGGCGTGGACGTGGCCACGATGATGAGGTCGATCTCCGAGGGCTGGCAGTTGGCGGCTGCCAGCGCATGCTTGGCGGCTTGGGCGCCCAGATCACTGGTGTTCACGCCGGCGTCGACGAAATGACGGGCCCGGATGCCGGTGCGCTCAACGATCCAATCGTCAGAGCTCTCGATGCCGCGCTGGGCCAGATCAGCCACCAGGTCAGCGTTGGTCACACGGCGGGGAGGCAGGTAGCTGCCGGTGCCGGTGATGCGGGAATAGGTCGTCATGTGTTTCCGGTCAGGCGGCCTCGGCGGGTGCTGCCGCAGGCGTTGAAGCGGGTTGCGACGCAAGGGCACCAGCGGCCACGTCAGCGGCGCCCGCTGCCAGCAGCGGGCCAGCGTGGGCGATGCGCGCCCTCACCCGCTCCAGCAAGTTGTTGCGGGCCGCATCATACGCGCGCTCGAGCGCATGCCTGAATGCGAAGTCGTCGGCCGAGCCGTGGCTCTTGAACACCAGGCCCCGCAGGCCCATGAGCGCGGCGCCGTTGTAGCGCCGATGGTCGACGCGGTGGCGGAAAGCGGCCAGGACGGGCAGGGCGATGAGCGCGGCCAGCTTGGTGAACAGATTGCGCGAAAACTCTTCCTTCAGGAAGCCGCCGATCATCGCCGCCAGGCCTTCACTGGTCTTGAGCGCCACGTTGCCGACAAAGCCGTCGCAGACCACGATGTCGGTCGTGCCCTTGAAGATGTCGTTGCCCTCGACATTGCCGCGGAAGTTGAGGTCGCCATTGGCCGCCGCGGCGCGGAGCAACTCACCGGCGCGCTTGATGACCTCGCTGCCCTTGATCTCCTCCTCGCCAATATTGAGCAAGCCCACGGTGGGCGACTCGACATGGCTGAGGGCCGACACCAGGGCCGAGCCCAGGACGGCAAACTGCAGCAGATGCTGCTCGGTGCAGTCGACATTGGCGCCCAGATCCAGCACCGTGGTGGCGGTGCCGCGGGCATTGGGCATGGGGTAGGCGATGGCCGGGCGCTCGATACCCTCTTCGGTCTTGAGCAGGTAGCGCGCCAGTGCCATCAGGGCGCCGGTGTTGCCGGCCGAGACGGCGGCCTGGGCCTTGCCATCCTTGACCTGCGCGATGGCCACCCGCATGGAAGAATCTTTCTTGCGGCGCAGGGCGGTCTCCACCGGGTCGTCCATGGCGACCACCTCATTGGCGGGGATCAGTTGGGCGCGCGGGTGCCGGAAGGACTGCAAATCCTCGGGTCGGCCCACCAACAGCAGATGCGCGTCGGGATGGGACTCGAGGAATTGCCTGCAAGCGGGGAGCGTGATGCGGGGACCGTGGTCACCCCCCATGCAGTCGACAGCCAAAGTGGTCATGGACACAACTGTAGTGCCTCCGGTCACCTGGCCCAGCGGGCGGGCCTGGCAAAGGCAAAGGCCCGGGCCACACAAGCGGCGTCGGGCCTTTGGGAGGAAGCAATCACGAGGGGAGAGGCGTCAACCCGCAGGGCTACAGGGGCCAAGGCGGAAGAGGCGCCAGCGCCGGTGATCAGGCGTCGTTCTTGGTTTTGAGAACCTTGCGGCCCCGGTAAAAACCGTTGGGGCTGATGTGGTGACGCAGGTGGGTTTCACCGGTGGTGGGTTCGACAGCGATGCCCGGCACATTGAGGGCATTGTGCGAGCGATGCATGCCCCGCTTGGAAGGCGACTTCTTGTTCTGTTGAACGGCCATGACGGACTCCTGTTTGCTTCGCCTGGCTTGGGAACGAGGTCCGAGCCGGCAGTGCTCAAAAATTGAGTGAGGTTGCAAGCCGGGCCGGGTGCAATCTTTCGACAGACAGTTCACCGGCACGTGGGTGCTTGCGCAGAACCACGGATTATAGCCCAGGCCTGCACAGGCTCCAGCGGCATTCAAGCCCCGAGGGATGGGGACGGGCCGGGGACGGGGGGCCCTGTCGAGGCGCCCAGGGTGGCCCGCAGGAGGCAGCCGCCCTACTGCCAAAGGCGGCGGCCCGGAAACCGGGCAATGTGACTACTTCTTGAGCCGTCCGAGAACGGCAAAGGGATTGGGTTTGCTACTTTCCACCTCGTCAAAGTGGTCATCGACTGGGGCCGGCAGCGGCTCGGGACAATGCGCGTGACGTGGCACCAAGGGCAGGTCCATCAGCACCTCGTCCTCGACCAGCCCGAGCAGGTCAAAACTGCGCGACAGCGCCAGCAGGTCCTCCTCGGAAGCATCGTCCTCGGCTTCCGCCATGCGCTCGTCGGCCACGAAGCGGAAGCTGCGGTCGACGGTTACCTCCACATCCACCGGGGACAAGCAGCGCTGGCAGGCCAGGGACAGGCAGGCGCCGGCGCGCAGGTGCAGCCACAGATGCGGGTGCACATGCAGGGGGTTGCGGATCTCGCCCTGGGCCTGCCAACTCATTAGCCGCTCGCCGCCCCGCCCCTCGGTTTCAGCCATGAGGCGCTCGAAGCCGGATAGCGGCGCCTGACCGGAAAGCTGGGCACCGTCCTCGGCGAAGGCCTTGACGTCGAGGCGCTGAGCGCTGAACTCCTTGGACATGCCGGGCAGTGTAAGAGAATCAAAGCCCCGACCCGCACCGCCCGACTGATTCCGCGCTTCGCGAGAGCCGGGGCCCAGAAGCCCATGCCCACGACCGACCACACCGCTGCCCGCTCCTCCCCCGCCGCGCCTGGTGCCAACCGCACCGTGGTGCTCGGCTCCACCTCCCGCTATCGACGCGAGCTGATGAACCGGTTGCGTCTGCCCTTCGAGGTCGACGCGCCCGAGGTGGACGAGACGCCGCTGGACGGCGAATCCCCCGAAGCCCTGGCGCGCCGATTGGCCCTGGCCAAGGCCCATGCCGTAGCCCTGCGCCACCCCGAAGCGCTGGTGATTGGCTCGGACCAGGTGGCCGACCTCGACGGACTGCCGCTGGGCAAGCCCGGTACGCACGAGCGCGCGGTGCAACAACTGCAGCTGATGCGCGGGCGTACCGTCATCTTCCAAACCGCAGTGGCGGTGGTCTGCCATGCCACCGGCTTCGAGCAATTGGACCTGGCGCCGGTGCGGGTGCGGTTTCGCGACCTGTCGGACGCCGAGATCGAGACCTACCTGCGCGCGGAGGAGCCCTACGACTGCGCGGGCAGCGCGAAGAGTGAGGGCCTGGGCATCGCGCTGCTGGAAGCGATCGACAACGACGACCCCACCGCCCTGGTGGGCCTGCCCCTGATTCGCACCTGCCGCATGCTGCGTGAAGCTGGCTTGCAGCTGCTGGCATGACACAGCCGCCACCGACCCCCCTGCCAAACGCGGGCCCGGCATCGTCCGATGAACCCGGTCGCCGCCACGGGCGCCTGCTGCTGGTCCCCGTGCCATTGGACTTTGGCTGCGACGAGCAGGTGCCTATCGCGCAGGTGCTGCCCGGTGCCACGCTGGAGGCCGCGGCCAGCCTGCAGCACTGGATTTGCGAGAGCGCCAAGAGCCTGCGCGCCGTCCTCAAGCGGGTCGATGCCATCCACCCCCTGGCAGCACCGATACAGCAGCAAGTGATCACCGAGCTGCCGCGCGAGGTACACAAGAAGGGCGATGCCGGCACCGGCTTTGACGCCCGCCCTCTGCTGCAAGCGGCCTTGGCGGGCCACGACGTCGGCTTGGCCAGCGAGGCGGGCATGCCGGCGGTGGCCGACCCAGGCGCTTCGGTCGCACGCGCCGCCCATGCGATGGGGCTGGAGGTCATCCCCCTGGTGGGGCCGTCGTCACTGCTGTTGGCGCTGGCCGCCAGCGGCCTGGGCGGGCAGAACTTCGCCTTTGTCGGCTACCTGCCGCAGGATGCCGCGGCGCGGACGCAGCGCATTCGCGCCCTGGAGTCGCTGGCGTTGCGGGAAGGCCAGGCCCAGTTGTTCATCGAGACGCCTTACCGGAACATGGCGCTCTTTCAAGCGCTGCTGCAGGCACTGCAGCCCGAGACCCGGCTGTCGGTCAGCAGCGGGCTGACCCTGGCAAGCGGTCGCACCCGCAGCATGCCGGTACGAGCGTGGAGGCAGCGCGCGGCCGAGGGGGTTGGCGACGCGCCGGCGGTGTTTGCAATCGGACGCTGAGCCCTGTGCCCTCCCCTGCGCCGCTGCAGGCCCGAGGCCTCGTCTATCGGAGCTGCAGGCCCGAGGCCTTGTCTATCGGAGCTGCAGGCCCGAGGCCTTGGCTATCGGAGCTGCAGGCCCGAGGCCTTGGCTATCGGAGCTGCAGGCCCGAGGCCTC
>JAURKV010000158.1 GCA_030831585.1 Ramlibacter sp.
CACGGCCGGTTCGGGCAAGACGCTGATGACGCTGGCCGCGGGCTTGAGCCAGGTGCTCGACGACCGCCGCTACACCGAGATCATCGTCACCCGCGTGACGGTTCCGGTGGGCGAGGACATCGGCTTCCTGCCCGGCAACGAGGAAGAGAAGATGGGCCCGTGGATGGGCGCGCTCGACGACAACCTGGAGGTGCTGGCGCGCTCGGACGGCTCGGCCGGCGACTGGGGCCGCGCCGCCACCAACGATCTGGTGCGCAGCAAGATCAAGATCAAGAGCCTGAACTTCATGCGCGGGCGCACCTTCCTGAACAAGTACCTGATCATCGACGAGGCGCAGAACCTCACGCCCAAGCAGATGAAGACCCTGATCACCCGTGCCGGCCCGGGCACCAAAATCGTCTGCATGGGCAACCTGGCGCAGATCGACACCCCCTACCTCACCGAGGGATCCTCGGGTTTGACTTTCGCGGTCGACAAGTTCAAGGGCTGGCCGCACAGCGGCCATATCACCCTCGCGCGCGGCGAGCGGTCGAGGTTGGCTGATTTCGCGTCCGAGGTGCTCTGAGAGCGCGACCCATCGACCACAAAAAAAGGGCCGTCAACGGCCCTTTTTCTTTGTCTGCGTGCAGGCGCTGCCAACTGACTCAGAAATAGTCGCCTCCACCGCCGCCGCCGGCGAGAGACTCGAACTTGGTCAGGGGCTTAAGGAAGGCGAGCTTGGCGGTCCCAGTCGGGCCGTTACGCTGCTTGCTGATGATCACTTCGGCAACCCCGGGCTCCTTGGAGTCCTTGTTGTAATAGTCGTCGCGGTAGATGAACATGATGACGTCGGCGTCTTGCTCAATGGCGCCCGACTCGCGCAGGTCGGACATCATCGGCCGCTTGTCGGTGCGCGCCTCTACGCCACGAGACAGCTGCGACAGCGCGATCACCGGGCAGCCCAGTTCCTTGGCCAGCATCTTGAGCCCGCGGGAAATCTCGCCCACCGCGGTGGCGCGGTTCTCGTCGCTCATGCTGCCGGACACGCTCATGAGTTGCAGGTAGTCGACCACGATCAGACCGAGTTTGCCGCCGCACTTGCGCGCCAGGCGCCGGGCGTTGGCCCGCAACTGGCTCACGGTCAGGCCCGGGGTCTCGTCGATGTGCAGCTGGATGTTGCGCAGCTTCTCGATCGCTTCGGTCAGGCGAGGCCATTCCTCGTCACTTAGCTTGCCTGTGCGTAGGTGGCCCTGGTCAATTCGGCCGATCGAGCCGACGATACGCACCGCCAGCTGAGAGGCCCCCATTTCCATCGAGAACACCGCCACCGGCAGTTCCTCGTGGAGGGCAACATGCTCGGCGATGTTGATGGCCAGCGAGGTCTTGCCCATAGAGGGACGCGCTGCCAGGATGATCAGGTCGCCGGCCTGCAGCCCGGACGTCATGCGGTCAAGGTCGTAGAAGCCGGTGGGCACCCCGGTGATGTCATTGGGGTTATCGGCCATCTCCTGGACCCGGTCCAGGAGCTCGACCACCAAGGAGCCCATGTCCTGGAAGCCCTCCTTCATCCGCGAGCCTTCCTCGCCGATGGCGAAGATCCTCTGCTCGGCTTCATCCAGAATCTTCTCGACCGCTTTGCCCTTGGGGTTGAAGGCAGCAGTAGAAATCTCGTCGGAAGCACTGACCAATTTGCGCAAGATGGCCCGCTCGCGAACGATCTCCGCATAGCGCCGGATGTTGCCGGCGCTGGGCACGTACTGGGCCAGCGAGTTGAGGTAGGTCAGGCCACCCACTTCCTCGGCCTTGCCCAGGCTTTGTAGCGCTTCGAAAACGGTGATGACGTCGGCGGGGCGACTGCCTTCCAACAGGCCATGGATCGAATCGAAGATCTGGCGGTGCTCGTATCGATAGAAGTCACCCGGTGTCAGTAGGTCGGCAATGCGGTCCCAGGCCTCGTTGTCCAGGAGCAGACCGCCGAGCACGCTGGACTCGGCCTCAATCGAGTGCGGCGGGACCCGCAACTGCGCCACCTCACGGTCACGCGGGAAATCGTCTTCGACGGGGGTCAATACTGCAGACATCTCATTTCATCCAGACCCGCATGGTATTCCGGTCCCACCGCCGGGTCACGGGACAACTCTGTGGATAAGCCGTGTCCAAGCAGGGGACAAGCGAGGGAGAGGCAAAGAAAAAGCCGCCCGAGGGCGGCCTTTCGAAGGCAGAAAGGCGGTTAGGCCGTCTCGCCGTAGACCGTCACGGTGATGTCGACCACCACATCGGTGTGCAAAGCCACGGACACCGTGCTGTCGCCCACCGTCTTGATCGGGCCATTGGGCATACGCACCTGGGCCTTGGCCACCGGGTAGCCGGCCTTGGCCAGCTCTTCGGCAATGTCGAAGTTGGTGACAGAGCCGAACAGGCGACCGTCCACGCCAGCCTTTTGAGTCAGCTTGACGGTGGTACCGCCCAGCTTCTCGCCCTGGGCTTGAGCTTCGGCCAGCTTGGCAGCGGCAGCCTTCTCGAGTTCGGCGCGCTTGGCGGCGAAGTCGGCCTTGTTTTGGGCGGTGGCGCGGCGGGCACGGCCAGCGGGGATCAGGAAGTTGCGGGCGTAGCCGTCTTTGACCTTGACGATGGAGCCCAGGTCACCGAGGTTGACCACCTTCTCGAGCAGAATGATTTCCATGGTGTTCTCCTCTTAGATGCGATGTTGGTCGCTGTAGGGCACCAGGGCCAGGAAGCGAGCACGCTTGATGGCGGTGTTGAGCTGGCGCTGGTAAATGGCGCGAGTGCCGGTCAGGCGGGCCGGGATGATCTTGCCGTTTTCGGCGATGAAGTCGCGCAGGACATCGACATCTTTGTAGTCGATTTCTTCGACGCCGGCGACGGTGAAGCGGCAGAAGCGCTTGCGCTTGAACAGCAGCGATTGGGTGTTGCGCTTCGGACGCTTGTCCTTGTTGAACTTCTTGAACGTGGCCATAAGGGGACCTCTCGAAAAATCAAATGGGTTGAAACTCTTGAATATGTAGCACGGGGTGCTTGCCGCTGCGCGGGGTGGCCAAGAAGCCGGCGAATCGCCAGTGGCTACCGATCACCTGCCTGGCCAGGGTCTCTGCCTGCGGCCCGAAGGCCACGGCCCGGATCGCTGCCTTGACCTGCCGCTTGCCACCTGCCTCGGTCACCTCGGACTCGTGTTCGAGCTGAAGGTCGAGAGCGGGCAATCCGGCCGGCGTGTACCGCAGAGGTTTCGCCTCGGCGATGGCGGCGCTCAGTAGAACCTGGTTCACGCGCGCGGGCGGCGCATCAGCCCTGCTGCAGTTCCGCCTGCTGGGCCTTGCGGGCCTCTTCGCGTTCGACGGTCTTCATCATGGAGGAAGGGCCTGTATCAGCCTTCTTCTTGACCACGGTGAGGTGACGCAGGACAGCGTCGTTGAAGCGGAAGGCGTGCTCGAGTTCGCCCATCACGGCCTGATCGGCCTCGATGTTGACGCACAGGTAGTGGGCCTTGGCCAGCTTGTTGATTTGGTAGGCCAGTTGACGGCGGCCCCAGTCTTCGACCCGGTGGATCTTGCCGCCGCCGGCGGTGATCATGGCTTTGTAGCGCTCGAGCATGGCGGGAACCTGCTCGCTCTGATCCGGGTGGATCAGCAAGACGATCTCATAATGACGCATGGATTCTCCTTGAGGATAGAAGCCACCTGCTTTGGCTGAATCCCTGAAGGAATCCGTCCTGGGAGGGTCGCTGCGTGGAGGACCCGTCCTGCCCCCGGGACAATCCCGAAAGCGCAGTGTGGCAAGGCAAAGCCTGCGATTGTAGCAGGCTAGCGCAGGGTCAACACCCGACCGAGGCCGCGTTCAAGCCAACTGGCGGCCACGAGCGCGGCCAAACCTGCCGCGACCCCGAACACACCGCCGGCCACAGGCAGGATGCCCCACCAGTCCGGCCCGGAGGCTCGACCCGACCAGGTCAGGAACCAAGTCGCATTGCCCACCATGTAGAAGATGGTAGTACACAAACCCGCAAGCATTCCAGCGATCGCCCCCAGCGAGGAGGCACCGGCCCAGAAGATGCCCGCCACCATGGCTGGCACCAATGCACTGGCCGCGAGCGAGAACGAAGCGGTCACCAGAGAGATGATGTCCGAGGGCTTGAACATGGCCACGGCAGCGGCCAGCACCGACATGGCCAGCAAGGCGAACTTGGACAGCACCACCCGCTGATCGGGAGTCGCGCGGTCACTCACGTCCTGCGCGTACAAGTCACGGACCAAGGCGCTGCTGAGGGTGAGCAAAAGGGCATCAGCGGTGGAGAGCGCGGCAGCCAGCCCGCCAGCGGCCACGAGACCAGAAACCACGTAAGGCAGCCCGCCGATCTCCGGGGTGGCGAGCATCACGATGTCGGCTCCCAACTGGATCTCGCCAAATTGCACGACGCCGTCGCCGTTGATGTCGCGCACCGAAACGAGCGAGGGGTCTACCCTCCCCCACTGCACGATCCAGGCAGGCAGGGACTCATAGCGGATGCCGGTCAGCCCGCTCATGACCTCGAACTTGACCATCACCGCCAGCGCCGGCGCGCTGATGTAGAGAATCCCGATGAAAAACAGGGCCCAGGCCACCGAGCTGCGGGCCTGTGACACCGACGAGGTCGTGTAGAACCGGGTCACCAGATGCGGCAGCCCCACGGTTCCCAGCATCAGGCAAAGGGTCAACGCGAGGAAGTTGCGGCGTGAGGTGTCGAACTGCGCGCGCTCCTCAGGCGTGCCCTCAGGGTTACCGGCAAAGGCCTGGCCATGGGCTGGCAAGCCCCCCAGCGGCCGGGCTCTATGCTCGCTCTCGGCAACGATTCGCCCCCACTGCTCTCGCGCCGCCGCCGCATGGGCCGGCAGGTTTTGCAAATCACGCTGGGCGTCGGCCACCTCCAGTGCATTGGCGCCAGAGTCCTTGAGCAGGCGGACGCGGTCCCGGGCCTCGGTTCGCTCGCGCACCAGGGCCGACTCGACGTCGGCGAGCTTGGCCCGATGCTCGTTGGCGCGGCGCTGGTAGGCGGCCTGGACGGACTGCTCGGCGGGCGAGGCAGCCAACTCTTTCTCGAGAGCGCTGATCTTGGCCAGTTGCTCCCCGTAGACCAGGGGCGCCAGCGGATTGCCCAACTGCTTGTAGGCCAGCCAGGACACGGGGAGAAGGAACGCCATGAGCAAGATGACGTACTGCGCCACCTGGGTCCAGGTGATGGCCCTCATCCCCCCCAAAAAGGAGCAAAGCAGCACACCGCCGAGCCCCAGCAAGATGCCAATTTCAAACTGCACACCGGTGAGCCGAGAGGCGATCAGGCCAATGCCATAGATCTGGGCCACCACGTAAACGAAGGAGCACAAAACGGCAGACAGTGCCGCGATCCGGCGCGGCCAACGGCCTCCGTAGCGCAACTGAAAGTAGTCCGGCACGGTGTACAAATCGAGGCTGCGCAAGTAGGGCACCACCAGCAGCGCGATTAGGCAAAAGCCACCGGTCCAACCCATGAGGTAGGCCATGCCACCCGGAGCCCCCGGCATGCCGGAGAAACCCTGCAAGTACAGCGCCCCGGCTAAGCTGATGAAGGAGGCCGCGCTCATCCAGTCGGCAGCGGTGGCCATGCCGTTGTACATCGCGGGGATGCGACGCCCGGCCACGTAGTACTCGTGCGGGTCGCTGGTGCGGCACCAGATGCCGACGACCGCGTACATCATCACCGAGGCGAAAAGAAACAAGGGGCCCAACCAACGCCGAGACAGACCCGCCTCTTCGGCCTGCAGCAGGCCGGCGAGGGCCAGCAATAGCACTAGGACGTACAGCAGCAGGTTGCGGTGCAGGCGGCCAATGGGGTAGGCCTCGGCAGTAGACGGCTGGGGTTGTGACATCCGCCGTCCTCCCCGGTTCAGGCTGCGGCGAGGCGCTGCCAGGTGTCGATCACGCTGTCGGGATTGAGCGAGATCGATGCAATCCCCTCGTCCGCCAGCCATTGCGCCAGGTCGGGGTGGTCGCTGGGCCCTTGGCCGCAGATACCCACGTACTTGCCCTGCTCGCGGCAGGCAGTGATGGCCATCTTGAGCAGTGCCAGCACCGCCGCATCACGCTCGTCAAAGTCGTGCGCCAAGAGCTCCAAGCCGGAATCGCGGTCTAGCCCCAGGGTGAGCTGAGTCAGGTCATTGGAGCCGATCGAGAACCCATCGAAGTGCTGCAGGAAGTCTTGGGCCAGGATGGCATTGCTGGGTATCTCGCACATCATGATGATTTTGAGGTCGTTCTCCCCCCGCTTGAGGCCGAACTTGGCGAGCAGCGCCACCACCCTCTCGGCCTGGCTCACCGTACGCACGAAAGGCACCATGACCTGCACATTGGTTAGCCCCATCTCGCCGCGCACCCGCTTGATCGCCTCGCACTCCATGGCAAAGGCTTCCCCGAAATCCGCGCTGATATAGCGGGCCGCACCGCGAAAGCCCAGCATGGGGTTTTCTTCCTCGGGTTCGTAGCGCGAGCCGCCGATCAGCTTGCGGTACTCGTTGGACTTGAAATCCGACAGGCGCACGATGACCGGCTTGGGCCAGAAGGCGGCGGCGATGGTGGCCACGCCCTCAGCCACCTTATCGACATAGAAGGCGCGCGGCGATGCGTGGCCGCGTGCCACCGACTCCACCGCCTTCTTGAGGTCTTGGTCAACGTTGGGGTAGTCGAGGATGGCCTTGGGGTGCACCCCGATGTTGTTATTGATGATGAACTCCAGCCGCGCCAGACCCACGCCCTCATTGGGCAGTTGGGCGAAGTCGAAGGCGAGCTGGGGATTGCCCACGTTCATCATGATCTTGGTCTTGATGGGGGGCATGACGCCCCGCTGCACCTCGGTGACCTCGGTCTCGAGCAGGCCGTCGTAGATGCGACCGGTATCGCCCTCGGCGCAGGAAACGGTGACCAGGGTGCCGTCCTTGAGGGATTCCATCGCGTCGCCGCAGCCAACCACGGCTGGAATGCCCAGCTCGCGGGCGATGATGGCCGCATGGCAGGTGCGCCCACCCCGGTTGGTCACGATGGCGCTGGCTCGCTTCATCACGGGCTCCCAGTTGGGGTCGGTCATGTCGGCCACCAGCACATCACCGGGCTGAACACTGTCCATCTCGGATAAGTTGTGAACGATACGTACCGGGCCGGTGCCGATCTTCTGGCCAATGGCTCGACCCTCGGCCAGCACCGTGCCTTTGCCTTTGAGCTTGTATTTCAGCTCGGCTTTGCCCTGGGCCTGGCTTTTGACCGTCTCCGGGCGCGCCTGAAGGATGTAAAGCTCGCCGTCCTGACCGTCCTTGCCCCATTCGATGTCCATGGGACGACCGTAGTGCTTTTCGATCAGCACCGCGTAGCGGGCCAACTGCTGTACATCGGCATCGCTCAAACAATAGCGGTTGCGCTGCTCCAGCGGGACGTCCAGGGTCTGGACCAATTTGCCGCTGGCCGCCTTTTCCTCGTGCGAGGCGAAGACCATCTGGATGAGCTTGGAGCCGAGATTGCGGCGGATCACCGACTGTTTGCCCGCGGCCAGCATGGGCTTATGGACATAGAACTCATCGGGGTTGACCGCGCCCTGCACCACTGTTTCGCCCAGCCCGTAACTGGCGGTGATGAAAACCACCTCTTCGAAGCCGGACTCGGTGTCGATGGTGAACATCACACCCGCTGCGCCCAGGTCCGAGCGCACCATCCGCTGCACGCCTGCCGACAGGGCCACATCGGCATGGGCAAAGCCCTTGTGCACCCGGTAGCTGATCGCGCGGTCGTTGTAGAGGGAGGCAAAGACCTCCTTCATCTTGTGCAGCACCTGCTCGATGCCCACCACATTGAGGAAGGTCTCCTGCTGACCGGCGAAGGAGGCGTCGGGCAGGTCTTCCGCGGTAGCCGACGAGCGCACAGCAAAGCTGGCCTGGGCGTTGCCGCCACACAGGGTGTCGAACGCCAACCGAATGGCGGCTTCGAGGTCAGCCGGGAAAGGCTGGGCCTCGACCCAGCCGCGAATCTCGGCGCCAGCCGTGGCCAGGGCCCGCACGTCCTCGGTCTCGAGGGCATTGAGCCGCGCCTGGATACGGGCTGCCAGCCCTCCTTCGGC
>JAURKV010000159.1 GCA_030831585.1 Ramlibacter sp.
CCGCAACAAAGCTGAGCCAAAAGCCTGGCTGCAGCAGGGCCCACGGGTCCCAGACGCAGACGGCGGCTGCCACCACGGCCCACCCCGTGGGCCAGGGCCAGCGACGTCCGGACAAGCGCAGCGCGCCCACCACGGCGAGCATGCCCAGGGTGCGCTGGGCCGGTACCCCGCCACCACTGAAGGCTGCATAGGCAGCCGCCAGCAGCAGGCCTCCTGCGATGGCCGCATGGGGCGCCGGCCATGCCTCGCATAACCAGGCGCTGCGACGCCATGCTGCGCCGACCACGAGTGCCGCCACCCAGGCGAAGACCGTGACATGCAAACCCGAAATGCTCACGAGGTGCGCGATGCCGGTCGCCCGGTAGAGGGCCCAGTCGGTCGGCAAGATCGCCCCCTGGTCTCCCACCACCAGAGCTGCCAACACGCCAGCCGCGCTGCGGGCCTCGGTTCGTGCGAGCAAGGCATCGCGCACGCTTTGCCGGAGGCGGTCGAGGCAGGGCCACCCGTCCTGGCCGCCTGTGAAGACACAGGCAGAACCGAGCGGCACCGGAGTCAGGTCGCGGGGGCCCTGGCGCACATAGCCCCAGGCCTGGATGCCACGCTCCCAGGCGCCCAGCTCTGGGTCAGGGCCCCAGGGATTGGCCAGGCCATGGGGCGCCTTCAGACGCACCACAATGCGCCATCGATCGCCAGCCCTGAGCACCGGGGTGGTGCGAGCAGAGACCGGTGCGGCCGGAGGCACCGGATTGGCGACCCCGGCGCGGGTGTCGGTATTGCCATTGAAATTGGCATTGGTATCCGCGTTGACATCCGTACCCGTATCCGGACCCGCATCAGCCGGCGTCACCGCGCCGTACCAAGAGAGTTGAACCCGCCGAAGCCCAGCCAGGGACGCAGCCGGCAGCTCAGCGCCGGCGCTGGAGACCGCGCGGGCCGAGGTCACTGCAAACTCGAACCGGTAGCCGCCCTCCACCGCCTGCGGCAGTGCGTCGATACGGCCCTCTACTTGCAGGTCCCGGCCCTCGAGGGCGGCGGGCAAGGCCCGCGCTGCGCGCTCCACCGCGCGCAGCGCGGTAGTGCTCCAGCCCGGACCGGAGGCCAGTACGAAGACAAGACACCATGACCCCGCGCTACGAACCCCAGCCCTGTGCGAGGGGCGAAGGTGCGGCCGTGTCCATTGAAGCGCCCACAGACCCGCCAGTCCGACGATCACACACAAGGCGCCCCAGGCCGCATAAATCTCGGGCCGCCACAGCTGCGCCTGCTGCAGTTGGCATGCGCAACCCACCAGCCACCCCAGGGCCAGCGCGGCCGGGCTCGTTGCAGGCGGTGAACCCTGCACATCAGTGGCGCTGACACCGGCTGCTGGCGCCACAGGTCCTGCGGTCGGGCAAGCCGGGTCGACAGCGCCAGTCGCTTCGCCGGCAATCACGGGAGCCCTTGCCACCATCGCGCTTTTATACTTCTAAAGTATTGAATTTGGGAGCCCGCCATGTCTGACCATCCACCCCCCCCTTGCCCATCGCCTCCCCCGAACCACGAGGGCTTTCCCGCCCTGCGGGTCGCGCACCTGGAGGCGCTCCGGTGAGTGCACCGGCCTGCACCACCGACGCGGACCCACCAGCGCTCCTCGCGCGCGACATCCTCGACGCCCTGCCTCACCATGTGCTGCTGATCGACGCACAGGGTCGGGTGATCGCCAGCAACCAGGCCTGGGAGCGGTTCGCCCGGCACGGCCAGGGCGCGGTCTCCTGCGCGCGCCTGGGCCAGAGCTATCTCGAAGCCTGCCAGGCCGCGGTGGCGGCCGGCGAGCCCGACGCACCGGCCTTGCTGGCACAGGTGCGGCACCTGCTGGCCACCCCCACCGGGGCTCACGCCGAAGTCGGCCTGGAATACGACTGGCAGGGCGGCCGCTGCTTCCTCATCCACCTAAGCCGGCATCCGGCTGGCACCGGCCTGGTGGTGACGCACACCGAGATCAGCCGCTGCAAGCGCGCCGAGGCGCAATTGCGCCAGGCGCTGCGAACGATCCAGGGGGTGATCGACGGCACCGACACACTGGTCTATGCCAAGGACCTCGAAGGACGCTACCTGCTCACCAACCGCAGCTGGCGGGACCGCACTGGCCTGAGCGAACGCCAGGCGGCGCAAACCACTGACGAGCAGGCCTGGGGGCCTACCCTGGCCGCGGCGCTGCGGGCCAATGACGCCCAAGCCCTGGCCGGCGGCGGGCTGATGGTCGCCGAGGAGCAAGCCGCCAACCACGGCCAGCCCGCCACCTACCTCTCAAGTAAGTTCCCGCTGGTCGATGACGCCGGCGAGGCCTGGGCGTTGGGCGGCCTGTCCACCGACATCACGCCCCTCAAGCAAGCACAAGACGCGCTGCAGGCACGCGAGCGTGAGCTGCAGTCCCTGGCCGACAACACGCCCGACGTGCTGGCCCGCTTCGACAGCGCGCAGCGCATGGTCTTCGTCAATGCAGCCATTCAGCGGATGACGGGGCGTCTGCCGCGTGAATTCATTGGATCCACCCCCCGCGAGGCGGGCCTGCCCACCGAGCTCTGCGAGCGCTGGGAAGCAGCCATCGCCGCGGTGCGCGAAGACGGCCTGGCGCAAACCCTGGAGTTCACCTTCCAAAGCCGCCGTGGGCCGCGCCACTACACAGGTCGTTTCGTCCCCGAGTACGGCCCCAGCGGCGCCGCGATCGGCTGCGTGCTGGGCGTCCTGCACGATGCCACCGAGCAAAAGCGGGCCGAGGACAGCGTCAACCGTCTCCTCGGCGAGGAGCGCCATTACGCGCGCTTGCTGTCCCACCTGGCCGAGGCCTCGCGCCTGGTGCATGCCAGCTTGTCAGCCGACGAGATTGCCCAAGTGCTCACCCTGCAGGCGCGGGAAATTCTGGGGGCGCAGCGGGCTTGCACCACGGTGCAGATGCACGACGGCGACCGCCACCCGCCGATCCGGGCCGTGGCACGCTGCTGCGACCGCATGGGCTCGGACGACCCGCCGGCGCAGGGCGTGCTCAGCGTCCACCTCACCGGCCAGGGCGGCCGGCCGCTGGGCCGTCTGCAGGTTTGGGGCCGCGAAGTCAGCCGTGACGGCGGTCGCGAGGGGGCGCCCTTCAGCCCAGAGGACGAGTCCATCCTCACGCAGTTGGCGGCCATTGCCTCCACCGGCCTGGACAACGCGCGCATGTACACCTCTCTGCGCGACGCCGACGTGCGCAAAGATGAATTCCTCGCCACCCTGGCGCACGAGCTGCGCAATCCCTTGGCGCCGATCCGCAATGGACTCGAAATCCTGCGCCGCTGTGACCAGCTCACAGGCGCCGCCGCGCGGGCCCAGGAAATGATGGAGCGCCAGGCCAGCCATTTGGTACGCCTGGTCGACGACTTGCTCGACGTCTCCCGTATCAGTCGGGGCAGGGTCGACCTGCGCTGTGAGCGAATCACTGTTCAGTCCATCATCGACAACGCGCTCGAGGCCTCGCGCCCGGCCATCGACGCCGGCGGTCACCAGCTTTCCATCGTGCTGCCCGAGGGCCCACTTTGGCTCGACGGCGACCTCACCCGCCTGGCCCAAGTGCTGGGCAATTTGCTGAACAACGCTGCCAAGTACACGCCGGAGGGGGGCCACATCAAACTGCATGTGCGAACCGAGGGCGCCATGCTGGCACTGGCCGTGAGCGACGACGGCGTTGGCCTGTCGGCCGAGACCCTGCCCAAGGTCTTCGACCTGTTCGCCCAGATCGAGCACACCCTGTCCCGCTCGCAGGGCGGACTGGGCATCGGCCTGTCCCTGGTCAAGCAGCTGGTCGAGCTGCACGGCGGCTCGATCATGGCCGAGAGTGAGGGCCTGGGCCTGGGCAGCCGCTTCACCCTGCGCCTGCCGCTGGCCCGCAGCGCACCCGGCCAGATCTACGCCGGCGACCTGGGACCGGCCGGCATGTCCGTCGGCGACGCCCTACGGGTGCTGGTGGTTGACGACAACGTCGACGGCGCCGAGAGCCTGTCGATGATGCTCGAGCTTCTGGGCCACCAAGTCCACCGCGTCCACGATGGGGCGAGCGCCATCACCGAGGCCACCGAATGGGTGCCCGACGTCGCGCTGCTCGACATCGGCCTGCCCGATCTCACCGGCTACGAAGTGGCCCGTCGCCTGCGTGCCGAGCCACGCCTAGGCGGTCTTCTGCTTGTGGCGGTCACCGGTTGGGGTAGCGAGGACGATCAGCGACGCAGTGCCGAGGCCGGAATCGACCACCACCTGACCAAGCCGGTCGACGCCAGAGCCCTCGAACGGCTGCTGGCGAGCCGGGCTGCAGCACAATCCGGCACTGCTCTTGCTTAAGCAACACCATGGCCATTCATGCAGCCCTGAGCCACGTCACCCATTACCGTTATGACCGCCCGGTACAGCTCGGCCCGCAGGTCGTGCGCCTGCGCCCGGCGCCGCACGGCCGTGGCAAGGTGCTTTCCTACTCACTGCGGGTCGAGCCGGCCAAGCACTTCATCAACTGGCAGCAAGACCCGTTTTCGAACTACCAGGCCCGGCTGGTGTTCCCGGAGAAGACCCGCGAGTTCAAGGTCACGGTCGACCTGGTGGTCGAGATGGCGGTCTACAACCCTTTCGACTTCTTCCTCGAGCCGGCGGCCGAGACTTTCCCATTTGCCTATGCGCCCGAGCTGCAGTCTGAACTGGCGCCTTACCTGGCCGTCGACCCGGCCGGCCCCCAGGTTCAGGCCTGGCTGGACAAGGTCGACCGCAAGCAGCAGCCCACCATCGACTTCCTGGTGGGCCAGAACCAACGCTTGCAGCAGGACATCCGCTACCTGATCCGCATGGAGCCTGGCGTGCAGACGCCGGAGGAAACCCTGAGCAAAGCCTGCGGCTCCTGCCGCGACTCGGGCTGGCTGCTGGTGCAGCTGCTGCGGCACCTGGGCCTGGCGGCGCGCTTCGTCTCGGGCTACCTGATTCAACTTGCTCCAGACACCAAGGCCTTGGACGGCCCCAGTGGCACCGAGGTCGACTTCACCGACTTGCATGCCTGGTGCGAGGTGTACCTGCCGGGCGCAGGCTGGATCGGGCTGGACCCGACCTCGGGCCTGCTGGCAGGCGAGGGCCACATTCCCTTGGCCTGCACGCCCCAACCCTCCGGCGCGGCGCCGATCGAAGGGCTGGTCGACGATGCCGAGGTGGAGTTCGCCCACCACATGGCGGTCACCCGTGTCCATGAATCGCCCCGCGTCACCCGGCCCTACACCGACAAGCAGTGGCAAGAGGTTCTGGCTCTGGGCGAGGCGGTCGACACCGACCTGGCCGCCGGCGACGTTCGCCTGACCATGGGCGGCGAGCCCACCTTCGTGGCCGCCGAAGACCGCGACGCACCGGAATGGAATACAGATGCCCTGGGCCCGACCAAACGCGGCTTTGCCACCCACTTGGTGGACAAGCTGCGCGCCGAGTACGGTGCAGGCGGCTTCCTGCATTTTGGCCAAGGCAAGTGGTACCCCGGTGAACAGCTGCCGCGCTGGGCGCTGTCGATCTGCTGGCGTGCCGACGGCCTGCCTTGCTGGGAAGACCCTTCCCTTTTTGCCGATGAAAGGCACGCCCACCACTACACGAACGAAGATGCCGAGCGCTTCATCCGCGGCCTCAGCGCCAATCTCGGCCTGACCGACCAATGGGTCCTGCCCGGATACGAGGATACCTGGTACTACCTCTGGCGCGAGCGGCGCCTGCCGGTCAACGTCGACCCCTTCGACGCGCGGCTGGACGACGAACTCGAAAGGCAACGTCTGCGCCGTGTCTTTGGCCAGGGCCTGGACAAGGTGGTGGGCTGGGTGCTGCCGCTGAAGGCAGCCGACCCCGCGCTGGCGGGGCCCGCCTGGAGCACCGGCCCCTGGTTCTTCCGCGACGAGCGCATGTACCTGATGCCGGGCGATTCGCCCATGGGCTATCGCTTGCCGCTGGACTCGCTGCCCTGGGTGAGCCAGGGTGACTACCCGTACCTGGTGGAGCAGGACCCGTATGCCGCGCGCGAGGCGCTGGCGCACCCGGCGCAGATGCTCACTCAAACGCGTACCCAGACGTCCTCCCAGATGCGTACTCAGACGGGAACGCAGGGACAAGCCCAATTCCCGGCGCATCTGACCGGCGAAGCGTTCGCCGAAGGCGGCACCCCGGCGGGGCCCGGGGGCCGGGCGGCAGACGCCACGCGTCAACCGGGGCGCTTCGAGTCGGCCCACTGGGTCACCCGTACCGCCCTGTGCGTGGAAGTGCGCGACCCGCAGCGAGGCAACGGGCCCCAGGCCGAGCGTGAGCATGGCGGCAAGAGCGGGCTCATTTACGTCTTCATGCCGCCCCTCGAGCGCCTGGATGACTACCTGGGTCTCGTTGCCGCCATCGAAGCCACGGCACGCGAGCGGGGCGTGAAGGTTGTGCTCGAGGGCTACCCGCCCCCGCGCGATCCCCGTCTCAAGCAGCTTCAGGTCACGCCCGATCCGGGCGTGATCGAGGTCAACATCCACCCCAGCGCCAGTTGGGCCGAGTTGGTGCAACGCACCGAGTTTCTCTACCAGGCTGCCTTCGAAACCCGCCTGTCGGCCGAAAAGTTCATGACCGACGGCCGCCACACCGGCACCGGGGGCGGCAACCATTTCGTGATGGGGGGCGCCACACCGGCCGACTCTCCCTTCTTGCGCCGGCCCGACCTGCTGGCCTCCCTGATTGCCTACTGGCACAACCACCCGTCCCTGTCCTATCTTTTCTCCGGGCTCTTCATCGGCCCAACCAGTCAGGCGCCTCGGGTCGACGAGGCACGCAACGACCAGGTGTACGAGCTCGAGATCGCCTTGCGCGAAATCGACCGCAGCAAGCTGCTGCATACCCCGCACATGCCGCCCTGGCTGGTCGACCGCACCCTGCGCAACATCCTGGTCGATGTGACCGGCAATACCCACCGCAGCGAGTTTTGCATCGACAAGCTCTACTCGCCCGATTCAGCCACCGGGCGGCTGGGCCTGCTGGAGCTGCGTGCTTTCGAAATGCCGCCGCATGCGCGCATGAGCATCGTGCAGCAGCTGCTGTTGCGTGCACTCGTCTCGCGCTTCTGGAAGACGCCCTACCGCGCGCCCCTGGCCCGCTGGGGCACCCAGCTGCATGACCGCTGGCTGCTGCATACATTCGTGGAGATGGACCTGCGCGATGTGCTGACGGAAATGCGCGAGGCGGGCTATGCCTTCGATATGGCATGGTTCGCGCCCCACTTGGAGTTCCGCTTCCCGCTGGTCGGCCAGGTACAGGCCCAGGGGGTAGAGCTGACCTTGCGCAACGCCCTCGAGCCCTGGCATGTGATGGGAGAAGAAGGCGCCAGCGGCGGCACCGTGCGCTATGTCGACTCGTCGCTCGAGCGGATGGAGGTGCGTGTGAGTGGCCTCAATGACAGCCGTCACGTGGTGACGGTCAACGGCCGGCCCCTGCCCCTGCAGCCCACCGGTGTGGCCGGAGAGTTCGTGGCGGGGGTGCGCTATCGGGCCTGGGCGATGCCCTCGGCCTTGCACCCAACCATTGGCACCCACGCGCCCCTCACGTTTGACATCGTGGACCGCTGGATGAACCGGTCACTCGGCGGCTGTCAGTACCACGTGGCTCACCCAGGCGGTCGTAACTACGTCACCTTCCCGGTCAACGCTTACGAAGCCGAGAGCCGGCGGCTGGCGCGCTTTTTCCGCATGGGGCATACCCCTGGCCACCTGGGTTTGCCGCCTGCCACCCTTGACGTGATCGGCAGCCGCGAGTTTCCGTTCACCCTGGACCTGCGCAGCCCACCTCGCTGAGGCAAGGACCGCACAGGCCCGCGAGGGGTGCATGCTGCAGCGGGGAATCATCTCGCCGGCTCCGAAGGTGCAGCGTGGCGGGTCTGGTTCCCCAGTTCCGCCACTGTGGAAGGCCCGGAGGGCAGCCAATCATTCCCGACCTGAAGGTCAGCCCGTGTGGCGATGCGGCAGGCGATTGCAAAAAACGCGCTGGCACGCTCGCTCTCGCTGGCGCTGGCCCAATCAAAGTCGACCACAGGGCCCTGGTCCGGCGCGGGACGGGGCCGCTTCAGGCAGCGAGATATCCGGGCGCCGGCACGGGAAGGTCCAGACGCCTGACGGCCGGCGCCGATACCACGACGGATGAGCCCGACGGCGTCACAGCCTTCGCCTTCGTCCTACCCGAGCGCTGCGCGCGTGGCGGCATCCTCGCCGTCATGCGCAAGCACCTCTGCGCCCATGGTTCCCAGCCCCGAACCCGGGCCTGCCCCGCAACCCGACCGACCCGCCTGGCGTCGTTCTGGGTGGTACTGCTGGCGGGCGCCCTGTCCCCTGGCGCAGCCTCAGGCCAAGCCTTCGTGCTCGAGATTGCCGCACCTCCCGCCGAGCGGGCCCTGCTTGCCGAGCACCTGAGCCTGCCGCGCTACCAAGCGGTCACCGACCTGGACGAGGCCGAGCTGAGCCAGCTGCTGGCGCTGACCGAGCGCGAGAGCCGTACGCTGCTCGGCACGCTCGGAGGATTCAGCCCGGACATCACCCTTGAGCGGGATGCGGGCGCGCAGCCGCTTCGGATCGTGCTGCGGGTCAAGCCCGGGCCCATCACGCGAGTGGTCGCTGCGAATCTCAACTTCGCAGGAGACATCGCCAGCGCCGAAGGCCCCTCCGTGCAGGCCCAGCGTGAGGGCCTGCTACGAAGCTGGTCCCTGCCTCCGGGCCGTCGCTTCACTCAGGCCGGCTGGGACGAGGCCAAGGCCAGCGCCCTGCGTGGGCTGCAGGCACGCCGCTACCCGCGGGCTCGCCAGGTGGACAGCCGGGCCGACATCGACCCCGGCACCGCCCAGGCGCGCCTGGGCCTCACCCTGGACTCGGGCCCGCGCATGCGACTGGGGCCAATACAGCCCAGCGGCCTGGTGCGCCACACACCCTTGATGGTGACGCGCCTGGCGCGCCTGCGCGAGGGCGACGACTACGACGCTCAGACCCTGCTCAACGCGCAGGACCGGCTGGTGGCCAGCGGCTACTTCGACGCCGCCTTCTTGCATGTGGAACCGGAGGCCGATCCCGCCGCGGCCCCGGTGCAAGCCACGCTGCGCGAGGCGCCGCTGCAGAAGGTGGTGCTGGGGCTGGGCATCTCCACCGACCAGGGC
>JAURKV010000160.1 GCA_030831585.1 Ramlibacter sp.
ATCACTGGCGTGGTGCTGGTGCGCATGGCGCCGGCACGGCTGCGCGTGCGGCTGCCATGGGCCTTGCTCGTTGGAGCGCTGCTGGCGCTGGGTCAGATGCGCAGCCTGGAGCTGCTGCTGATGCTGGCTGCCTGGTCTTTGAGCGGCTTTGCGCCTTGATGGGAGGCGTGCTGACATCTCTGCGCCGGCATCTCTGCGCCGGAGTACCTACGTCGGCATCTCCGCGACTGCAAAAGCCTGTCAGGCGCACCCCTACCTGTAGAGTTTGTGCCCCCCGAGCACTTAGCCGCGCAGTTCCGTCTTGTGCGCGATCACCCGCCCCACCAGGCCGTAGTCGACAGCCTCGCTGGCCGACAACCACCGGTCTCTCTCGATGTCCGTCATGACCGCCTCGAAGCCCTTGCCGGTCTCGCGTGAAATTGTGCGGGCGATGCGTTCGCGGGCCTTGATGATTTCCTGCGCGTGGATGGCGATGTCGCTGGCCTGTCCACCCGCACCGCCGCTGGGCTGATGGATCAGGAAGCGGGTGTTGGGCAGGCAAAAGCGCCGCTCGCGGGGGACCGCGAGGTAGAGGTGGGTGGCGGCGCTGCCCACCCAGCCGGTGCCGATCATGCGCACCGGCGCGGTGATGAAGCGCACGATGTCATGGATCGCGTCGCCCGACTCCAGGTGGCCGCCGGGCGAGCTCACGAACATGTCGATGGTCGAGGCGGCATCTGCGTCCAGTGCGATCAGGCGGCGCGCTACGTCGCCGGCCAGCGCGTCACTGATGGGGCCGAAGATCAGCACGGTGCGCGAGCGAAAGGCCTTTTCTTCGAGGAAGGAGTTGCGCGGCTCGCCAGAGGTGGTGGTCGGGGCGTCGGAGTCAGGTGAGGTCATGGGGCCGGTGCGGTGCTGCGCCCGGGAGGGCGGGGCGTGGATGATGCCCCGCGTCATGGCGCTTCAGGGCTATATCGCTTCAGGGCTACACCTGGCTGCGCCCCTGTCCTACTCGAGCGCGCTGACTTGCGCGGTCATGGGCGCCCGGACCCGCTTCAGACCCTGAGCGACACCTGCCCAATACCAGTCAATTCGCCCTCTACCAGGCTGCCCGGCTCAGCGATCACCAGGCCGGTGCAAGAACCGGTGGTGATCACCTGGCCCGCCCGCAGCGGCAAGCCCCTGGCCTGAGCGTGGCGGGCCAGCCAGGCCAGCAGGCGCCACAGATCAGGGGCGGTGTGGCCGCCGGTCACATTGACCACCTCCTGCCCGGCCACGGAAAGGCGGGTGTGCAGCCGGGTCAGGTCCAGCGTGAGCGGATCGATGCCGGACGCTGGGGCGCCGAGCACCAGGGCGCCATGGTTGCCCAGGTCGGCCAGTTTGGTGGCGGGGGGTGACTTCAGTGTCTCCACCAGGCGGCTGTTGAGAATCTCGACCACCGGCAGCACCTCCCCAATGGCGGCTGCGATTTCTTCCCGTGAGGGCAAGCGGTCGCCGGGCAGCAGATCAGCCTTCAGGCGCACGGCCAGCTCAAGCTCAACCCCGCGCAGCGCCGCCTCAGGCGTGCCCAGCGGCTCGCCACTCGGGTGGAGGCAGGCCTGAGGTAGGGGGGCCGCGTTGGGCTCGGTCTCGTTGTTGGGCGCGCCCACCTTCCAGCCGCCCACTGCACCGCCACGGCGGAGCACTTGGTCCACCCAGGCGTTTTGCACCGCGTAGGCCTGGGCCGAGTCGGCTACGAACACCTGGTCGGCGGGAATGCGGCTGCCTTGGGCGAAGGCCTGCGCGAGACGGCTGGCTAGGGCGACGGGATCGAAGGGCGCGGTAGAGGTGTTCATGGCGGAAGATGATAAGTGGCGGCGACCTACCTGCCGGCGCCGCTCCGCAGGCTGGCGCAGGCCGACTGGTACCTCTAACAGCCGGCGATGCGGAGGGCGAGGGCCAACCCCACACGGGGCATCCAGCCAAGGCTAGACTGGCTTGTGCCGAAAGCGCGCCAAATGCCAGCGCCTTGCAGGCCACTTCGATTCTTTCGGGAGAACCTTGTGCGTGTACTCATGACCGGCGCGACCGGCTTTATTGGTGGGGCCCTCGCCCGGGCCTTGCTGGCCCAGGGCCACGAGCTGGTGTGCGCGGTGCGCGAGCCGGCGCGCCTGCAGCTGCCCGGTGACGGCTGGCGCGCCCTGGCCTGTGACCTGGCCGCGGTGCCCGGCGACGCCTTCTGGCAGCCCCATCTGGCGGGCATCGACGCGGTGATCAATGCAGTGGGCATTTTGCGCGAGGTGCGCGGCCAAACCTTTGAGGCCTTGCACGCGCGCGCGCCCATCGCCCTCTTTGAGACCGCTGCCCGCGCCGGCGTGCCCACCGTGCTACAGGTCTCGGCTCTGGGTGCCGACGAGGGCGCGCAGAGCCGCTACCACCGCAGCAAGAAGCAGGCAGACGACTGCCTTCGCGCCCTGCCGGTGGCCGGCGCGGTGGTGCAGCCCTCCGCGGTCTACGGGCCGGGGAGCGACGCCGCGGCGATGTTCAATTTCATGTCGGCACTGCCCCTGCTAGCCATGCCGCAGGCCGGTCGCATGCTGATGCAACCGGTGCATGTGGACGATGTGGTCGCTGGCCTGCTGGCGCTTCTGGCGGCACCGCCCAAGCCGGTGGCCACCGTGGCCTTTGTCGGCCCGCGTGCGCTCACCATGGCCGGTTACCTGCGCGAGTTGCGCGTTGCGCGCGGCAACCGCTGGCCCCTGCCGGTGCTGTGGATGCCTACCTTTGCCTTTATGACCGCGGCCCGCGTGGCCGGCCTTATTCCGGGCAGCGTGCTCGACGCTGAAACCGCCGGTATGCTGCTCAGGGGCAACGCCGCGCCGGTGGACGACTTTCAGCGCCTGCTCGGGCGTGCGCCGCGCAGCGTAGCCGAATTTCTGCTTCCCCCTGTCCCTGCAGCCCCTCAATCTTCTGCATCCCCTGTACCCTAGGCATTCTGATTTCCGTAGTACCCATGACCTTGCCCCGTCTTTCCGTCCTTGATCAGTCCGTCGGCCGCGCCGGACGTCCGCACCAGGAGTCCATCCAGGCCACGGTCGATCTTGCGGTGCACTGCGAGGCTTTGGGGTACCACCGTTTCTGGGTTAGTGAGCACCACAACCTTCCCTCGGTGGTGGGCAGCGCACCCGAGGTGCTGATGGCGGCCATTGCGGCGCGCACCCGCCGCATCCGCATCGGCAGCGCCGGGGTGATGCTGCCGCACTACGCAGCCTACAAAGTGGCCGAGCAGTTTCGGGTGCTAGACGCGCTCGCCCCCGGCCGCATTGACCTCGGCGTGGGCCGCGCCCCGGGCGGCGACATGCGCACCGCCCGCCTGCTCAATCCCGCGGGCGGCAGCGCAGATGATTTTCCGCAGCAGGTGCTGGAGTTGCATGCCTGGGTCACCGGGGAGCCTATGCCGCCGGGCCATCCTGGCCAAGGTGTGGCCGCATTCCCGCAGGGGACGACCGCGCCCGACCTGTGGATGCTCGGAAGCAGCGCCTACGGCGCGCAACTGGCCGCGCACTTCGGCCTGCCCTATGCCTTTGCCTGGTTCATCACCGACGGTGCCGGTGCGCAAGAGGCGCTGGACCTGTATCGCCGCAACTTCCGGCCTGGGGTGATTGACGCGCCGCATGCTGCGGTGTGCGTATGGGCGCTGGCAGCCGACACCGAGGAGGAGGCGTGGTTCCAGTTCCGCTCCCGTGAGCGGGCGCGGGTAGACCGCCTGTCGGGGCGCTTTGGCCCCCTGCAGTCCCCCGATCAGGCGCGCCGCCCCTGGAGCGACGCCGAGGCGGCCGAGGCCGGTCGCATCGCCAAGAACGCGTTTGTTGGTACCGGCGCGCAGGTCAAAGACAAGCTGGCAGCGTTGGCCGAGTCGCTGCAGGTTCAGGAACTGGCCGTCATCACCTGGACCTGGGACCCGGCGGCGCAGCGGCGCTCCTGCGAGTTGCTGGCGCAGGCTTTTGGTCTGGAGGGAGCAAGTGCTGATACCCCCGCTCTAGCTGAGGTGGCGGCTTGAGTGGGCCATCGAGCCCAGCGCCCTCCATCTGATAGAACCCACAGATGCTTCGCTGGACCTTATGCAGTAGACCAACGCCCCGCCTCGGGACGTGGATGGCGCTCTTGTTGTCCACATGGTTGCTCGCGGGCTGTGGCGGTGGGTCTGGTGCAAGCAGTAGCTCTGGAACTCGCTACGCTATCAAAGTGACCGTCTCCGGACTCGACGGTTCGGGCCTGGTGCTGCAAAACAATGGCGGCGATGACCTCAGCGTCAGCGCCAATGGGTCGGTGCAATTCGCAACAGGATTGGCCACGGGTGCCAGCTATTCGGTCACGGTCAAGACCCAGCCGACCATGCTCACTCAGAATTGCACGCGCAGCAACCCCACCGGAACGGTGGCCAATGCCGACGTGACAACGATCACGCTAACCTGTACGTCCCTTTCCACTCCGTTCTTGTTTTCGGCGGGTGCGGCGGGTAACAAGGTCACTGCCTTTTCGGTCAATGCCAGCGATGGCACGCTCTCCCTCGTCGACACCCGAAATGAGGCGGACCTCTCGACCCCGACGGGCATCGCGGTTGATTCCACCGGCGCAAACCTCTACCTCACCAACTCCGGAAGCAGCGGCGCCGCGGCGATTTCTCGCTACACCATTAACGCCAATACGGGCACTTTGACCAGCGCCGGCACGGTGACTGCCGCCGCCAGCCCATCGGGCATTGCGGTCAGTGCGGACGGCCAACATGTGTACGCCGCCGGAACCAGCGGCGGAACCGGGCAGGTGCGGGCTTTTTCGATCCAGTCCGGCGGCGCCTTATCGGTGGTGAGCGGTAGCCCCTTCTCTGTGGGCACCACGCCGCGTGGCGTCGCCGTGGATCCGAAGGGGCGCTTTGTCTACGTGGCCAACAACGCCTCCAGCACGATCAGCGTGTTTCAGCGGGACGCCACGACGGGCGGCCTGACGACGGGCGCATTGCAGGCGACCGCCAGCCAGCCTCAGGGCTTGGCTGTCGATCCGGGGGGCCGTTGGCTGTATGTGGCCAATGTCGGTGCCACGCAGTTGACCGCCTACTCTATCCACCCGACCACCGGGGCGCTCACGCAGGTGGAGGTCAAGACGCTTGCCAACGCGCCCTACGATGTGGCTGTTGATCCGCGCGGCACGCATGTTTATGCGGTGTTCAGCGGTAGCCACCAGATTGCCTCGTACCAGATCAACAGCAGCACCGGTGCACTCACCGAGCTTTCCGGGTCTCCTTGGAGCACGGGTCTCGAGCCCTCGGCCGTCCGGGTTGACGGCGCCGGCCGGTTTCTCTATGTGGCCAACAAGCAGTCCAACACGCTGTCTATCTTCAGCATCACCAGCGGCGCACTGGCCCTGATTGGTTCACCCTCTGGCGGGACCGGGACCTCGCCCGTCGGGCTCGCACTGTTTACGCGCTGAGGCTTGCTCCCAGAGGGTCGGTGCATTGAGCGGCGACAATCCGTGTATGCCTGATCCCGTTCTCACCCCCCCGGGCGAGTTGGCCGAGCGCCTGCGCGACCCCGGCTATGCCGTGCTTGGCGCCCAGGACGTCGCCCGCTGGTGCGGTGTGCCCCTGGCGCAGCTGCAGGCCCTGTCCGACCAGTGGAGCGACCTGCCCCCGGACAAGTACCTGCGCGATGGCGGGCACTACCGGCGCCGTCGCCACGCCAGCTACCGCATCGAAGGCGATCAGGTCAGCGCCGTGCCGCACCGGGCGCACTGGCAGCCGGTCGACTACAACGCGCTGCATGGCGGACTCGAGCGCTGGTTCGAGCCGATCGACCCTGCGTTGAGTGCCTCGCCTCCCTGGCTTTCAGTCTTGCGCGCGCTCGGCACTGCAGCCTCGGCGCTGCGCGGGCTGCAGCCTTGGTTCGCCGAGGCCCACCAGTTCCGTATCGACACCACCGACGGCATTGGCCGGCCCACGCCGGAAGGCGCGCACCGCGACGGGGTGGACCTGGTGGCGGTGTTTCTGGTTGCCCGCGCCGGTATCAAGGGCGGCGAGACCCGTGTTTTCGAGGCCGAAGGGCCGGCGGGCATTCGCTTTACCCTCACCGAGCCTTGGAGCCTGATGCTGCTCGACGACGCACGGGTGATCCACGAGAGCACCCCGATCCAGCCCCTAGAGGCAGCGCGCGTGGGCCACCGCGACACCTTGGTGGTGACACTGCGGCGAGGCGGCTTTCAGGACCCGCCCCGATAGCAGGATAGTGGGGCAGGGGACCAGTGGGTGTGAGGCCCAGCTGGCCAGCTCAGGCGTCGCGGACGTCGGCCACCGGGTTGGCGCCAAAGTCGGGGCGCGCCAGCCAGGCCAGCACCCGCGCGGCGGCGTCCTCGGGCGACAGCAGCATGCCCTTGTCCTTGAGCGCCTGGAAATTGGCGCGGTCGGGAAAGCGCTCGGCTGGCGCGCTGCGCAATTGGACTTGCATGTCGGTGGCGATCACCCCGGGGGCCAACGAGCACACCTTGGCACCGTTAGGCCGTAGCGCCTCTTCCAGCGCCACGCAGCGGCTGAAATGGTCCATGCCGGACTTGGCGGCGCAGTAGGCGGCCTGCGAGGCCATCGCCCGACGGCCCAAGCCGGAGGAGATATTGAGCACCTTGCGCGGGCAGGACCAGTCCGCGGTCGCCTGCAGAAATACGCCGGTGAGTAGCATTGGCGCCTCGAGGCCGACCCGCAGTGCGCTGGCCAACTCGGTTCCGGGCACTTGCCCGATCGGCGCGATGGAGGGGATGACGCCGGCGTTGTTGATCAGGGTGACCGAGGAGGGGAGGGCACTGGCACGCTGTGCCAACCATTGGCGTAGCCGCTCTGCCACCGGCCCCGGGTCGGCCAGATCGGCGGTCCATTGCTCGCAGGGCAGGCTGGCAGCGCGTGCGCGTGTGGCCAGTTCTTCGTCGGCGCGGCGGGCGATGCAAAGAAGCTCATGGCCGGCCGCCAGCGGTTGGTGAGCCATGGCCTGGCCCATGCCGCGGGAGGCGCCGGTGATCAGGGTGAGGGGGCGTTTGTTCATGCAGCCATCCTAGCGGCGCGCGCGGCGGGGTGGCAGGGCGAAAACCCGGCCCTCGCAGAGGCCGCCTTCGAGGGGCGCGTCAGAGGGGCGCGTCAGAGGGGCGCGTCAGAAGGGGGCCTGGCTCTCCCAGGCGCACCGCTCCCCGCTTTGCGGGTGCGCAAATTCCAACTGGCTCGCGTGTAGCAGCAGCCGGGGTGAGCGCGCTTGGATGTCGGGGTCGCCGTATAGCGCATCACCCAGAATGGGGTGGCCGAGCGCCAGCAAATGCACCCGTAGCTGGTGCGTGCGGCCAGTGAGCGGCGCCAGTTCGACCCGGGTCGCGTCTCCCTCATGGGCCAGGATGCGCCAAAGTGTGCGGCTGGCGCGGCCCTCAGGGTCCACCTTTTGCAGCGGGCGTTGTGGCCAGTCGGCCATCAGCGGCAAGTCGATGAGGCCCCAGCCGGGCTCGCCCTCCCAATCCTGCACGGGTCCCCGGGCCTCGGGAGGCGTCATCCGGCCCCGCACCACCGCCTGGTAGCGCTTGCGCACATCGCCGCGCTCGAAGGCCCCGCTCAGCGCGCGCTGTGCGGCCAACCCCCGGGCAAAGAGCAGCAGGCCGGAGGTGGCCATATCAAGCCGGTGCACCACGAGGGCGTCGGGAAATGCCGCCTGCAGCCGAGTGGCGGCGCAGTCTTTTTTGTCCGGTCCGCGGCCCGGTACCGACAGCAGCCCGGACGGCTTCTCCACCAACAGGCAGTCCGCATCCACATGCAACACGGGCAGGCCAGCGGGTACGGTCCATGGCTCGGGAGGTAAACTGTTGACCGTCATCAAATTTTCATGGAAATGTCACAAAGACGCTTCCGGTCGACATTTCCCAACGAAAGTCCCTCCCATGCTGTTTGGAAAACTGCTGCCCCGAGAGGGCAATTTTTTCGACTTGTTTAACCAGCACGCTGACCGCATCGTTGAGGCTGCGCGCGCCTTTTCCCACCTGGTAGACAACTATAGCGATGCTCACCTGCGCGAGCAGTACAACCGCGATGTGGACAACGCAGAGCGCTCCGCCGATCGAGTGACCCACGAGGTGAACCGCCTGCTTCACCGCACCTTCATCACTCCGCTGGACCGTGACCAGATCCACACTTTGATCAACACCATGGACGATGTGGCCGACCTGATCCAGGATTCGGCCGAGACGATGGCCTTGTACGACCTTCGGTCGGTGAACGACGAGATCACTCGCCTGACGGACCTGGCGGTGAGGTGCTGCGAGCGGGTGAAGGATGCTGTGTCACTGATTGGCAAGCTGGCCGATCACGCTACGGCGGAGGCTGCCCTCAAGACCTGCGAAGAGATCGACCGGCTTGAGTCCGATGCTGACCGAGTGATGCGAAGCGCAATGAGCAAGCTGTTCCGAGAGGAGCCCGACGTTCGCGAGGTCCTCAAGCTGAAAGCTATCTACGAATTGCTGGAGACCATCACTGACAAATGCGAGGATGTCGCCAACGTGGTCGAGGGCATCATCCTCGAGCACTCTTGAGTAGGGAGCCCGCATGGACACCGTACATGCAGCCCAGGTCGCTCTATGGGTCATCGTCCTTCTGGTGGCGTTAGCCCTCGCCTTTGACTTCATGAACGGCTTCCACGACGCAGCTAACTCGATCGCCACCGTTGTGTCTACCGGCGTGCTGCGCCCCACCCAGGCGGTGCTGTTTGCAGCCTTCTTCAACTTCGTCGCGATCTTCGTTTTCCACCTAAGCGTTGCGGCAACTGTGGGCAAGGGCATCGTCCAGCCCGGTGTCGTGGATACCCACGTCGTGTTTGGCGCCTTGGTGGGCGCCATTACCTGGAACGTAGTGACCTGGTACTACGGAATTCCCAGTAGCTCATCGCACGCGTTGATCGGTGGCATTGTTGGTGCGGTGATTGCCAAGGCTGGCACAGGCGCACTGCTGTCGGCTGGGATCGGCAAGACAGTTCTGTTCATCCTCATCTCTCCGCTCCTGGGTTTTACTCTCGGTTCGCTGATGATGGTTTTGGTCGCGAACGTCATGCGCAAATCCTCCCCCTCAAAGGTGGATCGCTGGTTTCGTCGGCTCCAGCTGGTGTCTGCCGGCGCCTACAGTCTGGGACATGGCGGCAATGATGCGCAAAAGACTATCGGCATCATCTGGATGCTTCTCATCGCGACTGGCTATAGCGCTTCAGGTGATGTCACACCCCCGAGCTGGGTGATCGTCTCTTGCTACTTGGCGATCGCTGCAGGCACCATGTTTGGCGGCTGGCGTATCGTCAAAACCATGGGCCAGAAAATTACCAAGCTACGGCCAGTGGGAGGTTTTTGTGCTGAGACCGGTGGTGCACTCACCCTGTTCCTGGCCACGGCAATGGGCATTCCTGTGTCCACCACCCACACCATCACGGGCGCGATTGTCGGCGTCGGGTCCACCCAGCGTGCCAGTGCCGTTCGGTGGGGCGTGGCCGGCAATATTGTGTGGGCCTGGATTCTCACCATCCCGGCCAGCGCATTTGTCGCCGCCATCGCCTACTGGGTGAGTTTTCAGCTTTATTGAGCGCTTGGCGCGTTCATCAAAAAGCTCGCCGCGAGGCGAACATTTTTGTGACGTTGGGGAATTCGGTTGGCTGTCTCCTGTCTGGAAGGCCCGCCCCTACTGCGAAATTTTGCGCCCCTCTTCGATCTGGTGCTCGAAGTAGCGCTGGAAGCTGAAGGCGATGCTGGCCATGAGCACGGCAGTCCCGATCAAGAGCGCTGCAGCGACGCCGAAGATGGTGAGCCAGCGGGTGGCGCCTGCCCGGTGTTCGGGCTCGGCCTGCGGGTTGAAGCGGGCGTTCCACTTCTCCGGCGTCATCAGCCCGTAGATGATAGCGTTGAGCGCGCAACCGGCAATGGTGAACCCCAGCATCGGAATCAACAGCCAGCTGAGGGCGTCGTCTTGGCCAAATTGCTGTACCCGCTCGATGCCATAGATGCCCAAGGCAGTGGGAATCGGCAGCGCCCAACCCAGCAGGTCGCCCAGCCCGCGCAAATAGAAGCGGTGCAGGCCGAGAGGCCCGCCCAGGAAAGTGAGCCAGGTGGCCAGTGTTTTGCTCTTCATGGGGTCAGGCCTTCTTGGCGGCTGCGGAGGGGGGATTGTGGGGCGGAGTCGAGTCCCCTTCGCCGAGCGACTTCTCCATCAGCACGATGTCCAGCCAACGCTCGAATTTCCAGCCGCAGGACCGGATCGTTCCGGCGTCGGTGAAGCCAGCGGCGCGGTGCAGCCCGATGGACGCCGCGTTGGCCGAATCACCGATGACGGCGATCAACTTGCGCACCCCTTGGGCCTCGGCCGCTTCCATCAGCGCCTGCAGCAGCAAGCCGCCCAGGCCCCGACCATGGGCGGCGTGGTGGAGGTAGATCGAGTCTTCGGCCGAGAAGCGATAGGCCAGCCGCGGCTTGAACCATTGGCAGTAGGCATAGCCCAGCACCTGTCCGTCCTCTTCCACCACCAGCCAGGGCAGGCCGCGGGCGGCGACGTCTGCGTGGCGCTGAGCCATCTCGGCCTCGGTCGGCGGGGTGGTTTCGAAGGTGCCTGTGCCGTGCAGCACATGGTGGGCGTAGATGGCGGTGACCGCCGGCAGGTCTGCGTCTTGGAGAGGGCGAATGTGGGGCATCGGGCCTGGGCGTAGTGCGTGGCTATAATCTTGGGTTTTCCGTCGTGTCGATGGCCGGGTGGCCAATCGCGTGTCTCAAACGGCGGAGGAATCTTGGTGCGGCGTCATCTTCCGATATTCAAAAAGGTGATGACGCGCCAGGGCTGAAATCCCCGCGTCCCGTATCTAGGGCGCTTCAGGCCGATTCACATCGATCCGAAGCACCCGGGACAACAGGCTTTCGTGCCCACTCCGCGAAGGATAAATCATGGTCGTCATTCGACTCGCCCGCGGCGGTGCCAAGCATCGTCCCTTCTTCAACATCGTCGTTGCCGACAAGCGTGTGCGCCGTGACGGTCGCTTCATCGAGCGCATCGGCTTCTACAACCCCTCGGCCAAAGACGGCGAGGAAGGTCTGCGCATCGCCCATGACCGTCTGGCTCACTGGGAAGGCGTTGGCGCCCAGGCGTCCCCGACGGTGCAGCGCCTGGTCAAGCAGGCCCCCAAGGCCGCCTGATTGGCCAGCGGACCGCATCCTGCGGTCCGGCTTGCTCCGCCCTCGAATGATGAGCCCGACCCTGGAATCTGCGGAATTGCCCGCAGACGCCATTGAAGTTGGGCGCATTTCGGAGGCCTGGGGCATCAAGGGCTGGTTCAAGGTCCTGCCGCACAGCGCTTCTCCGGAGGCGCTTTTTTCTTCCAAGCGGTGGTTTCTGCAGCCACCCGAGAAGTCCAGAACGCCCGGGGGCGCACGGGACTTCCCCTTCACCGGCACCGTCTTGCTCAAAGTCCGTGAGGCCAAAGAGCATTCCGGCGGCGTGGTCGCCTGCGCCCAAGACGACTGGGACCGCAATGCCGCCGAGAGCCTTCGGGGCGCGCGCATCTTCGTGTCCCGGGCCAGCTTTCCCTCGACTGCCGACGACGAGTACTACTGGGTCGACCTGATCGGTCTGTCGGTGACGAACCGCGAAGGCGTGAACCTGGGGCAGGTCAAGGACCTGATGTCCACCGGGCCGCAGACGGTGCTGGTGGTCGTCTCGGAGGCAGATGGCCAGACAGTCGAGCGGATGATTCCCTTTGTCGCGGCCTTCATCGACCAGGTCGACGTCCCCGGCGGGCGCATCACGGTCGACTGGCAGCCCGACTACTGACCCGGTCTCTCGCCCTGCGCCCGCCTGCGGGTATGCTGGCGCCGCCCATGCGATTCGACATCGTCACCCTGTTTCCTGAGCTGTTCGCCCCCTTTCTGGAGAGCGGGGTGACCCGCCGTGCCTTCGAGCCCGACGGCCCAGTGCAGGTGCGGCTGTGGAATCTGCGCGATTTCGCCGAGGGCAATTACCGGCGGGTGGACGACCGCCCCTTCGGCGGTGGCCCCGGCATGGTGCTGATGCCCGAGCCCCTGGCACGCGGCCTGGCCGCTGTGAGGGCCGATCGCGCAGCGGCCGGCGCTCCGCCTGCGCCGGTGGTCTTGTTCTCCCCGGTGGGTGAGCGCATCGCCCACCCCTTGATCGAGCAAGTGGCGGCGACTGGCCAGCCCGGCGCCATCTTGCTGTGCGGTCGCTATGAGGGCCTGGACCAGCGCTTCATTGACGCCGAGGTCGACCAGCAGTGGAGCCTGGGCGACTTTGTTCTTTCCGGCGGCGAGATCGCGGCTCTGGCGGTGCTCGATGCCATGGCCCGACTGCAGCCCGGCGTGCTCAACGACGCGAGCAGCCACCAAGAGGACAGCTTCAGTCCTGCGCTCGACGGACTGCTCGACTGCCCGCACTACACCCGGCCTGAGGTCTGGGAGGGCCGTGGGGTGCCCGCCGAACTGCTCTCAGGTCACCATGCCCGCATCGAGCGGTGGCGACGCGAGCAAAGCCTCCTGGCCACTGCCCGGCATCGGCCGGAGCTGATTGCCGCAGCAAGGGCCGCCGGTAAGCTCAACAAAGCCGATGAACACTTTTTAATGCATATGGCCGCAGGCAAGCCGGGCTAGCTGAGCGGGTCAGAGAGCCATTCTGGCCTGGCTATAATGGTGGGCTTTTCGATCCTCTGTCCGGCCGCCCTGGCAAGCCTATGCGCCTGCCGCCCGTCCAAGTTAATGGCTTCGTGCCAACACTTGCGAGGCAATGAACTGGGGCCTTTTGCGTAGCGCGGACATGATCCCAGAGGTAAACATGAACCTGATCCAGACTCTCGAGCAAGAAGAAATTGCTCGCCTTGGCAAGAAGATCCCCGCGTTCGCTCCCGGCGACACCGTGATCGTGAGCGTGAACGTGGTCGAAGGCACCCGCAAGCGCGTCCAGGCCTACGAAGGCGTGGTCATCGCCAAGCGCAACCGCGGTCTCAACAGCGGCTTCACCGTACGCAAGATCTCCAGCGGCGAAGGCGTTGAGCGCACCTTTCAGACCTATAGCCCGCTGATCGCCAGCATTGAAGTCAAGCGTCGTGGTGATGTGCGCCGCGCCAAGCTGTACTACCTGCGTGACCGCAGCGGCAAGTCGGCTCGTATTAAGGAAAAGCTGCCCGCCAAGGCGGCTGCCGCCGAGTAAACACCGTGACCCCAGCCGGCAACATCCCCGGCTCGTCACAACCCGCCGCCGCCGGCCTTGCGCTCGCGGCGGTTTTGCTTTTGCAGTCTGAATGAGCCACAACCCATCCACTCACCCGCCCGAGATTCCGCCGGACCAGGTGCCCTTGTCCAAGCTGCCGAATTTCGACCCAAGGCTGGCAGCGCTGGTGGGGGTGGACAGCCACCTGCCTGCGGTGCCCCATGCGGCGCTGGACCCGCAGGCGCTGCGCCAGCGTTTTAGCAAGCCTCCGGCTTGGGAGGCCGAACTGCGGCAAGAGCCCCGTTTTACCAACCGGCAGTCGGCGCCCGCGGCGGTGCTGGTGCCCTTGGTGATGCGCGAGCAACTCTGTGTCTTGCTCACCCAGCGGACGACCCAACTGGCCAACCACTCGGGCCAAATTGCATTTCCCGGTGGTCGCCAGGATGCAGAGGATGCCGACGCCGCCGCTTGCGCTTTGCGCGAGGCCGAAGAGGAAATCGGTCTGGACCCGCGTCATGTCGAGGTCTTGGGTACCCTGCCCACCTACACCACGGGCACCATGTTCGTGGTGACCCCGGTCGTCGCCCTGGTCACGCCCGACCATCGTCTGGCGCTCAGCCCGCATGAGGTGGCCGACGCCTTCGAGGTACCACTGCCCTTTTTGATGAACCCGGCCCATCACCGACGTCATGCCATCGAGGTGGACGGCGTGCGCCGCGAATGGTTTGCTATGCCCTGGCAGGATGGCCGCCGCGAGCATTTCATTTGGGGTGCTACGGCCGGCATGCTGCGCAACCTCTACCGATTCCTTTCGGCCTGACTCCGCGTCGTTGCCGGGGCACGCCGCCCGCCGCCAGAGGGGCTGCGATGGCAGACAGTGAAGCGTCGGAGGCCGCTATCATCGCGCCATGGCCTTCTTTGCCATCCTGTTTGCGTTGCTCATCGAGCAGGTGCGCCCGCTCGCCCCGCGCAA
>JAURKV010000161.1 GCA_030831585.1 Ramlibacter sp.
GCGGGGTGCATCGGCCTGCGCTGCCTTCGGCTCTGCCTGCGCCCCTACCTGTGCTTCTGGCCCTGGTTCTGCGCCGGTTTCTGCTCCGGTTTCTGTTCCAGTTTGTACTTCGCCCTCTGCTGGCGCCCCATCCCGGTCGCGCGGCACCGGCGGGAACGCCAACACCCGGCCGACAGCCTCGGACGCGGTGGTGTGGTTCCGGTAGCCCTGGTACTCATTGGCATCCTGAGCCGCCAGCATGGCAGTGTTCACCGCAGCCAGCACCTGCGGCGCATTGCGACGGGTGTGGTCACAGCCCAGTCGTGCGCCCCCCAGGCCGTCGACGATGAAGGTCTGCGCGGCCCGAAACACCTGGGGCTCAGCGCGCCGGAAGCGGTAGATGCTTTGCTTCGGGTCGCCCACGATAAATACTGCGGGCGCCTGCCCCCCGCCTGCGCCGGCATAGCCGCTGAGCCACGCGTGCAGGGCCTGCCACTGCAAGGGGTTGGTGTCCTGGAATTCGTCCACCAGCAGCTGCGACACGCGCGCGTCCAGGCGCTCTTGCACCCAGCCCGAAAGCACCGGGTCGGACAGCAATTCCAGTGCCGCCCGCTCCACGTCATTCATGTCGACCCAGCCCTCCTCGCGCTTGAGGTCCGAATAGGTTCGCAACAAGATCCGCGTGAGGCGTGTCATGCGGCCGTGGTGCAGCCAGGCCTGGTGCTGTATGTCGGCGGCGTGTAGGCGCTGGGCCAGGGCCTGGGCGGCGCGGACCTCCGCCAAGCCAACCAGGTTTTCGCTGAAGGCCCGGGGCTGGAACTTGTCGGTGAGCAGACCCTGGATCACGATCGCCAGATTGAGCTCCGTGAGCCCGCGCTCGACCCGGCCCGCGCCTTCGATACATCTCACAAGCTTGGACGCCCCCAGCAAGCGGGCTGCCGCCGCGAGCTGCTCGCGCACCGGGCCTGCAAGCAGCAGAGATTCAGGCCCCGCCGGGGCGGGAAGATCTGCGGCGTCCGTGGCGGCATCACCAAGGTCATGCTGCAAATCGTCAGCATCGTGGTCAGCATCGTCTAGCTGCTTTGCGTCATCAGCTTGCACACCGTGGGCACTTCCCAATGAGCCGGCAGGCAGCAGGTCGGCAAACATCGTCTCCCAGCGCGCGACCGAGGACGCCACCCTTCCCTGGGCATCGGCCAAGTCAAATTCCACCCGCTTGGCCAGCGCCGCCTCCAGCGCATCGGCCGTATTGCTGCGACCGTACGCGGCCACGCTGTCCGCGTAGTCGCGGCGGGCCTGGGGGTTCTGGGCCACCAGGGCTTGGAAGGGCCGCCAGACCCGGGCAATGGCCTGGGCGTCGTCTTCGAGCAGCTCACCGCGCGCGGGCAAGCCCAGCGCCTCCAGGGTGGCCAGGGGTGCGGTGCGCAGCAAGGCCGCGAACCAGCTGTGAAAGGTGCGGATCTGCACCGGCCGCCCACCCGCCAGCAGCCGCGCGTACAGGCCCCGCAGCTGCGGCGCGAGTTCAGCGGCGCGCGCTTCGGGCAGGCCACGCAGGCGCAGCTCCTGCCGCAGGCGGGCGTCGTCCAGCGCGGAGAACTCCCGCAGCCAATCCTGCAGCCGCTGGCGCATTTCCCCGGCGGCCTTTTTGGTGAAGGTGATAGCCAGGATCTCGTGCGGCGGCACGCCCTCGAGCAGGGCTCGCAAGATGCGCGAGACCAGCATCCAGGTCTTGCCCGCGCCGGCGCAGGCCTCTACCGCCACGCTGCGACGTGGGTCGCAGGCAATGGCGTAGAAGCGTTCGGCCGGCACCCGGTGGCCGTCAGCCTCGTAGGCAAAGCCGGTGGCTGAGGAAGCAGGATCAGTTACGGATGCGGGATCGGCCGCAGACGCGGCATCGCCCGCCTGCAGAGGCAGGGCGTCGGACCGGTCGTGCGTCTGGCTCATCTCAAATCGCTCAGTTCAAATCGCTCATCGTGGCCAGAAGTCCTTGCGGCACAGGCCACGGGCGGCGCAGTAGTCGCAGGCCGAGCCCTCACCCAATGCGGCCAACGGCGCGCCCGCAGCGATGCGACCCATGTCGTGGACGATGCCCTGCACCAGGGCGTCACGGGCCTCATCGAGGCCAGGCTGCCAGACGAATTCGGTCTTCCCCCGCTCTCCGACATTCACGTAACACCCTTGCAAACCTTCCTCGCCCAGAAGCGCGGCGTAAAACGCCAGTTGGGTGTCCTCCAGCGGATCCTTCACCCGGCCCTTGGTCTTCTTGTAATCCTCGGTCTTGTAGTCCATCACCAACCGGCGAACCCCACCCGCGTCGGCCAGAGTTCCAACCCGGTCGATACGGTCGATACGGCCGCTCAGACGCACCGGCCCGAGGCCCGCCTCGCGCGACTGCTCGCCGCACTCGTAGCGCGCCCCGGATTGGGCCTCGAAGTCCTGCAGCGCCTGCAGATAGCCCTCGCGCAGCTGCGGCCAGCCCGCCTCGAAGGGCAGGAACTCGCCGTCTTGCAGGCCGAGCTTGCGCTTGGCACCCTCAGCAGCCTGGTCCATCAGCGCCGCACGCCGCACGCGGTCAGCCTGACCCTCGGTCGCCAGAGCCTCGTGAAACTGGTGCAGCACCTCGTGCAGCCAACTGCCGAAATCGCGCTTGCCCAACTCCACATCGATCTCGGCAGCCTCCTGCAGCCCCAGCTGGCGCAGCGCGAAAAAGCGGTAGGGGCAGCGACGCAGGTCCTCATAGGCACTGGCAGAAACCTCACGCAGCGCCAGCTGCGGCGCGCTGGCCCCCGGTGGCGCGATGGGCGAAGGGTCCAGGGCCACCGACGCGCGCGGATCCATCCCCTCGTGGCAGGCGCCACTGAGCTGCAGCTGTTGCACCAAGGCACTGGGCAGCACCGGGTCACCCTTGTCGTCACTAGTGCGCCACAGCAGGTCCACCACCGGCAGCGCCAGTGCCGCCTGCCAGGCCCTGCGCAGGGCCCGCTCCAGGTCCTCGCGCGCGGGCAGGCCCAGGCCGAGGCGCTGGGCGGCGGTCCAGGGGCCGGGGGGCTCGGGCGAGGGCGCGAGTCGAACCTCGTCGCAACCGGGCACGACCAGCGCGTCGAAGCGGCGCCCGAGCAATTGGTTGAAGGGCAGCACCACCACCTGCGCCTGCTCGGGCGAGGCCGGCATGAAGCTCGCGGCCTCCAGCGCCTCACCAGCCCAGGCGCTCAGTTCGTTCAGGTCCAGGCGGCGCTCGCCCTGCGGCAAGCGCGCCCACAGCTGCTGCCCGGCTTCATCGAGCCCCAAGACGGCGATGAGTTGCTCCCCCGCCGGGTCGGCCTCCATGGCCGGCCACAGCCCTGTCTCTTGCAGCAACTCCCGCAGCGCCTGTTGCCAGCGAGGCAAGGTGCGGGGCGCGCGCAGGCGCTCGCGCCAGGCGTCGGCCTGCTGCACCAAGGCACTGTCGCCGGCCTCCTGCCAGCTGCGCAAGCCCTCGCGGCGAAGGCGGCGCTCGAGCGCGCGCAGGTCGGCCACCGAAACCGCCGGCAGATGCTTGAGCCAGTCGAGTACCTCGTCGGTCGGTGCGTCCCAGCGGGCGGCGCGCATCAGACCCATGAACTGGGCCGCGGCCCGGGTGGTGGAGAGCTTCCATCCGGTCTCGTCGGCGATACGCAGTCCGCGCGCGCCAAGCATGGCCCGGATGCGGCGTGTGAGAACGCGGTCGACCGCCGCAAGCGCCACTGGTGTGCGCCCCTCGGCCAGGTGACGCACCACGCAGGCGGCGGCGCGCTCGGCCTCGTCGGCGGGCGCCGGGCAAGCATGCAAGGCGATACGCCCCACGGTCTGCGGCAACTCGAAAGGCCAGACCTCGGCACGCGCTGCAGAGCCCGAGCCAGGGGCGGCCCCAGGAGCTCGGGCCGCGGCGTCGGCGATGGCGCCAGCACTGCAATCTTCAGGGAGGTCGGTCGAAGCACCTGGCAACCCAGCGGAACCTGCCAACGCAGCAACCAGCGCACGCGCCACCGGGTCAGGCTGCAGGCCCTCCAGCACAACC
>JAURKV010000162.1 GCA_030831585.1 Ramlibacter sp.
CGCCTTCGACCTTGAGCGTGGGTTGAGAGCGGGCAGTGAAGCGGGCGCCTGTCACTCGGGTGCGGCGCTCGTCCACCGCCTGGTAGCGGGCCTGGCGCAGGTCCAGGGTGCCGGTGGGCTCTTCGACCACGAAGGGGTCGGCCTGCTCGTAGAGCGCATGGGCGGCGACCGAGGCCGGCGTGGCGCGCAGGGCGGGGTTCATGCTTTCGAGCACGAAGTGGTCGGGCCAGAGCTCGGCGAGGATCGCGTCGCGCCCGCCGGGCTCGCAGCACAGCGAGGTGCATTCGACGATCTTGGCCATGTGCAGTGCCAGGCCGGCGTCGTAGCCCAGCATCTCCGGGAGCGTGGCGAAGATCGCGGTGTCGCAGGCCCTGCCGGCGAGCACCATGTCCACCTCGGGCGTGAGCGCACGGCGGAAGGTTTCGGTGCCGCATTGCGCGACCCGGTGGCCGCAGGCGTGGATGTCTTCTGCCGTGGGCAGGGGCAGAGGGCCTTCGCCGTCGTCCAGCGGCTGCAGCCGCCCCTCGGCCAGCGCGCGGGTCAGCACGGCGGGCTCGAGGTCGCTGTCGATCAGGGCCAGGCGCAGGTTGAGGCCCTGCGCCTGCGCCACTTCGCGCACCAGTGCCAGAGTGGCCGCCAGGTGAGGCCGCGCCCCCGCGGTACCGGCGCTTCCAATCAGCAGTGGAATGTCGTGGCGGCGCGCGGCGGCAAGCACCAGGCCGAGGTCGCGGCGCACCATGGCCTCGGGGGCGGCCATCGCTCCAGAGCCCAGGTAGTAAGGGCCGGGGTCGATCGAGCCCATGTCACAACCAATGAAATGCGGCTGGCGCGCCAGGCCTCGCTCGAGGGAGGCTTCAACAATGCCGTAGCCCAGTTGGCCCGAGGCCGACAGCACCCGGAGCGGCTCCTGGCCGGGCCGGTGCGTTCGCAGCAGGCGTCCCACGGCGCCTGCAGCCCCGGGGAGGGCGCCGGTGGTGGTAACCGTATTGGCAACCATGGAGGCCGTCACAGCATCACCTCCAGCAGCGGCACATGCTGCTGTGCCCCATAGCAATCGCCGTCTCCTGGGTCGCCTGCACAGCGGCGGCGGGGCAGGGACAGCTTCAGGGCAAAGATGTCGGGCAACTCGAAGCGGCGCACCTGGCTGGCGGGCACGCCGTAGAGCGGGGCCACGGCCTGCGGCTGCAGCGCGTCGCTGGCAGCGGCCCGGGCATAGGCCTGGGCATCGGCAAAGAACAGGTCGATGGTCAGGCAGGTCGGACCGGCGTTCTTGCTGCGGACCACCCGGGCCAGGCGCCCCAGCGGGATTGCGGTCGTGGGCAATGGCGCAGGGAGATGGGTCATGGCCAGTGAGTCCCGGAAGCTGGGTCTCAACGCGCAGTGAAGCCGCCGTCGGCGCACAGCACCTGGCCGGTGATGAAGGAGGCCCGGCGCGAGAGCAGAAAGCTCACCGTCTCGCCGATTTCCCAGGGCTGGCCCAGGCGCCCCATCGGAATGGTGGCCTCCATGGCGGCCAGGGCCACGGGGTCGGCCTTGACCGCGGCGACCATCGGTGTCTCCACCGGGCCGGGACCCACCGCGTTGAGGCGTACGCCCTGGTCGGCCCATTCGAGGGCCAGCGAGCGCACCATGCCGTGAAGGCCAGCCTTGGACGCGGCGTAGGCGGCGCCACGGGCGTGACCCACCAGGCCGATCTGGCTCGAAATGATGACCACGCTGGCATCGGCTGCCCGCTGCTGTCGCATGTGTGCGATGGCAGCGCGGGTGAGGATGAAGGTGGCGTCGAGGTTGAGGCCCAGGGTGCGGCGCCACTCCTCGAGCGTGGTGTCGTCCGAGCCCTTCTTGTAAAAAATGCCGGCGCAGCAGGCCAGGGCGTCCAGCCCGCCCAGGGCCGCGGCCGCGCGGGCGGGCAGACCGGCGCAGCCTTCGTCGTCAAGCAGGTCTTGCACGAAAACCGGCGCCTGCGGCAGGACCTGCCGAACCGCGGCAACCTGGTCCTCGCCCTGGACCACCGCCGCCACCTGGGCGCCGTTGCGGGCGAGGGCTTGGGCTGTAGCCAGACCGATGCCGCTGCCCGCACCGGTGACCAGCGCGCAGCGACCGGCCAGCTCGGGGCCGTCATGGGGAGGTGTGCAGGGGGCGGCCATGGACGGTGTGTTGCTCACAGGCCCAGATAGTTGCGGCGCAGCTCGGGATCGCGGGCCATTTCTTCTGCCTTGCCCTGCATCGCGATCACGCCGTTTTCGATGATGTAGGCCCGGTGTGCGATCGCCAGGGTTTGCACCGCGTTTTGCTCCATCAGCAAAATGGCCTGACCTTCCTGGTTGATGCGGCGGATCAGGTCGAACATTTGCTCCACCAGCAGCGGCGACAGGCCGAGGGACGGCTCGTCCATGATCATCAGCACGGGCTCGGACATCAGCCCGCGGCCGATGGCCAGCATTTGCTGCTCGCCGCCCGAGAGGGTGCCCGCCAGCTGGCCAAAGCGCTCCATCAGGCGAGGGAAGATCCCCACCACACGCTCCAGGTTCTGGCTGCGGTGCGCCTTGCCACGGACCAGGCTGCCCAGCTCCAGGTTCTCGAGCACGCTGAGGTTGGGGAAAATCCGCCGGCCCTCGGGCACGTGAATCAGGCCGCGCTTGACGACCTCGCTGGAGGACAGCGCAGTGATGTCTTCGCCTTGGAAACGGATCGAGCCGCTGAAGGGCTTGTACAGCGCCGAGATGTTGTTGTTCAACGTGGATTTGCCGACGCCGTTGCTCCCCAGAACGGCCACGATCTCGCCAGCGCCGACGTCAAGGTCAATGCCCCGCAGGATTTCGATCTGGCCGTAGCCAGCACGCAGGTTGCGAATTTCAAGCATGGCTGTGGCCCTCTTGGCTGTGACCGACTTGGCTTTGACCGGTTTGTGCGGTGGCCGGCATCTGGTCGGCAGCGCCGCGGCCGAGGTAGGCCTCGATCACCTCGCGGTTGCTCACCACCTCGCGCGGTGCGCCCTCGGCGATGATCTTTCCGTAGGACAGCACGTAGATGAACTCCGAGAGACTCATCACCGCGTGCATCACGTGCTCGATCAGCAAGATGGTGACGCCGGTGTCGCGGATCGCGCGGATCACCGCAATGATCTCGCTGATCTCCTGCGGGTTCAGGCCCGCCATCACCTCGTCGAGCAGCAGCAACTTCGGGCCGGTCGCAAGGGCCCGCGCCAGCTCCAGGCGCTTGCGTGCGGCAACCGTCAGTTCCGAGGCGGGCTGGTCCAGGATGGCGGCCATGCCAACCTTCTGTGCCACCTCGCGCGCATGGGTCTCGGCCAAAGCGCGGTCCTCGAACTGTTGGTAGGCGCCGACCATGATGTTTTCCAGCACCGAGAGCTTGGCAAAGGGCTGGGTGATCTGAAAGGTGCGCACCATGCCCAGCCTGGCAATTTCGTGCACGGGCCGGCCGGTGATGTCCTGGCCGAGAAACTCCACCCGGCCAGCGTTGATCTTGTGAAAGCCCGCGATGGAGGCGAACAGGGTGGTCTTGCCCGCGCCATTGGGGCCAATCAGGGCCACGATCTGGCCGGCGTCCACCTTCAGCGAGGCGTTGTCGACTGCGCGCAGGCCGCCGAAGATCTTGGTCAGTCCTTCAATGCGCAGCATCAGGCATCTCCCGTCTTGCTCGAGGCGCCCGAGGACAGCCGCCCCAGTTGGCGCTTCTCGCGGCGCTTGAACAAGTCCACCAGCCCGTTGGGCAGGAAGGCGATGATGATCACCAGCAGCGTGCCGTAGATCACCAGTGACAGGCCTTGGATGGTGAACATGGCGCGGGTCACCTCGCTGACCAGGGCGAGCAAGACCGCCCCGATCAGCGGCCCGTAGACCGTGCCGGCGCCGCCGATCATGCTGACCAGCAGCATCTCCACCGACTTGTCAGTGCCAAACGCGATCGTCGGGTCGATGTAGAGAAAGTACTGGGCGAAAAAGCAACCGCCCACGCCGGCGATGGCGCCGGAGAGCATCATCACCTTGACCTTTTCGCTGTAGACGTTGATGCCCAGCGCCATGGCCGAGTCTTCGTTTTCGCGGATGGCCGCGAGCCGGGCGCCGAAGCGGGAGGCCTTGAGCCAGACCGCGATCGCGATCGACACAACCGTGAGCGCCAGCATGATGTAGTAGAAGACCCGCCGGTCGGCGAACTGGAAGTTGGCCGCCGTTTGCTTCATGGGAATGAGCATGCCCAGCCCGCCCCCAGTGATCTCGATCGAATTGGCCACGATGCGAAACACCTCGGCAAAGGCCAGGGTGATCAGGGCGAAGTAAGAGCCTTTGAGTCCGGCGCGAAAGCTCATGGCCGCCACCATCCAGCCAGCTGCAGCACCCGCGAGGGCTGCCACTGGCAAACCCAACCAGGGGTTCCAGCCGAAGCGCATCTGCACGATGGTTGAGGCGTAGGCGCCCGCGCCCAAAAAGGCAACGTGCCCGAAGGAGAGCTGCCCGGCGAAGCCGCCGGCAATGTTCCAGGACTGGCCGATGAAGGCGTAAAAAAGCGCCAGCACGCCGAAGTTGACCCAGAAGGCCGAGGGCAGCACGAAGGGGAAGATGATCGCCACCGCCAGCAGCAGCAGGTGGACCCACAGGGGAATGGACTTGTTCATCGCTTGCCTCCGAACAGGCCCGTCGGGCGGAACAACAAAATGAGAATGAAGATCAGCGAGATGCCGATCTGGCCCAGACTCTCGCCCAGGTACAGGCCGCCGAAGGATTCAGTCAGGCCGACGATCAAGCCGCCAATGACAGCACCCAAAAAGCTCCCCATGCCGCCAAGCACCACCACGGTGAAGGCCACCATCACGAACACGTGACCGATGGTGGGCGAGACATAGAAAATCGGCATCAGCAGGCAGGCGGCCGCTCCCAGGGTGGCCAGTCCAATGCCAAAGGACACCGCAAACACCTTGTCGACATCAATGCCCACCAGCCGGGCACCCATACGCTCTTTGGCGACGGCACGAATCGCCTTGCCGGTGTCGGTGCGCGAGATGAACAGGCCCAGCAGTGCGCACAGCACCATGGCAGCAAGGAAGGAAATGAGTTTGGGCAGGCTCACCATCAGCGGCCCCCACTCCAGTACCTTGTCGCTGTACGAGAGGGAAATGGTGCGCGAGTCGCCTTTGAAGAACATGAGCGCCAGGTTCTCGATCAGGATCGACAGTCCCAGGGTAATCAGCAGGATGTTCTCGTCACGCCCCAGTGACAACTTGCCGATCATGTGCCGATAGAGTAGGTAGCCCAGCGCGTACATCGCGGGCACCATGACCACCAGCGACAAATAGGGGTCGACACCCAGCTTCATCAGCAGGTAGTAGACGCCGAACATCGCCAGCATCAGCATGGAGCCGTGGGCGAAGTTGATGATGTGCAGTACGCCGTAGATCAGCGTCAGGCCCGAGGCCACGAGCGTGTAGATGCCGCCCATGAGGATGCCATTGAGCAGGGCTGCTCCG
>JAURKV010000163.1 GCA_030831585.1 Ramlibacter sp.
CGCCGACGCCGCCCACCAGCTCAAGACACCGGTCAGCGGCCTCAAGGCGCAGATCGAGTTGGCCCTGCGCGAGGAGGACCCGCAGCGGCTACATCGCTCGATGGCCCAGATTCACTTGGGTGTGGAGCGGCTCTCGCGCTTGGTACGCCAGCTTCTGGCCTTGGCGCGCAACGAGCCGGAGGCTGCCGCCACCCTGGCCTTGGTGCCGACCGACCTGACCGACCTGGCGTTGCAGGTCAGCATGGAGTGGGTGCCCCAGGCCCTGCGCCGGCAGATCGATCTGGGTTTTGACGGGCCCGAGACGCCGGTCATTGTTCACGCCGACGCTGACCGCTTGCGTGAACTCCTGAACAACCTGGTCGACAACGCAGTCCGCTACAGCCGCGAGTCTGGTCGTGTGACGGTGGCCCTGGGGCTGGCGCCGTCGGGGGAAGCCTGCCTGTCGGTGCACGACGATGGCCCGCATATCCCCCCCCATGAGCGCGAGCGTGTTTTTCAGCGTTTCCACCGTGTGCTGGGGACCCAGGCCGATGGCAGCGGCTTGGGCCTGGCCATCGTGAGCGAGATCGCGCGCCTGCACGGCGCTCGAATCACGATCGACGAGGACGAGGACGGCGTGGGCAACACCTTTCGGGTCTGGTTCCCGCTAGCGCCATCCGCTTTGTAAGTTGGTGGAAAGCCGGCGGAAATGAAGCCGACAGCGTCACTTTTTACGCTCTCGGTGACACCCCGGGCAGCCCGTTTCGGGGGTCGCCCGAGGAACGACAAAAATGGATTTCCTGTCCACTCCCGAATTCTGGGTCGCCCTGGCCCAGATCATCATGATCAACATCGTGCTGTCCGGCGATAACGCCGTGGTGATTGCCCTGGCCTGCCGATCCCTGCCGCCCGATAAGCAGAAGAAAGCCATCCTGGCTGGCAGCGTGGGCGCCATCGTCCTGCGGATCATCCTGACCTTCTTTGCCGTCTATCTGCTCACGCTGCCCTATCTGAAGCTGGTGGGCGCTGCCCTGCTGCTTTGGATCGGCGTCGGTCTGCTCAAGGGCGATGACGATGAGGGAGAACTCGAAGGGCACTCGGGCCTGGCTGCCGCGATCAAGACCATCATCATTGCTGATTTGGTGATGAGCCTGGACAACGTGATTGGTGTGGCTGCCGCCGCCAAGGGCAATATCGTCCTGTTGGTGCTTGGCCTAGGGGTGAGCATTCCTTTGATCATCTACGGCAGCACCATCATTCTCAAATTGATGACCCGCTTCCCGGTCATCATCACCGTGGGCGCCGCGCTCCTGGGGTGGGTGGCGGGCGAGATGGCCGTCTCCGACCCCTCCATCGCTGCCTGGTCCGATGCGCACCACAGCATCCACACCATCGCCCCCATCCTGGGTGCGGTGCTGGTGGTGGTGGCCGGCAAGTGGCTGGCATCGCGCGGTGGCGGCGACGGCACCGGAACGGCTGGTACGCCAGCCTGAGAACAGGCGCAGGGCATGCCTGTGCCCTGCTGCCATTGCCCTTTCTGATCGTTCCCCAATGAAATAGGAGAATGCGATGTCCGGATTGCTCATTCCCATTGACGGTGACCACCCCGGTCGCACCCGCGAAGCCATTGACCGCGCCATTGCCATGTGCGGGCGCGGATCGAATCCTGTGCACCTACTCAGTGTTCAACTGCCGGTGTCCTCCCATGTCGGCATGTTCTTCCACGAGTCCGAGTTGCGCGGGCTGCACGAGGAAATGGGCGAGGAGGAACTGGCGGCCTACCGGCAACGCCTGGCCGAAGCCGGCGTACCCTTCGACTGTCTGGTGAGGGTGGGTCGGCGCGCGGAAACCATTGCCCGCGTGGCCCGCGAGCTCGATTGCGAGACGGTCGTCATGGGCCCGGACCGTCCCCAGGGTCTGGCGATTCGCCTGACTGGATCCGTGGCGCAGCAGGTGCGGCACCTGCTGGCTGGCGCCGGTGCGATCGAGGTCTTGGGCACCTGAGGCCAGAGCCGCAGGTGTGGGGCGGTAGGTTGCGCCCTGTCAGTAGAATCGGTTAACGCCCCCCGGAGTTGACCCGATGACCCGCCCCTTGCACGAGCCCGACGACATCAGTCCCGCGGAGAGAGGCGACCTGAGTGCTTTTCTGCAGCACATGGTCAAGGTCGGGGCTTCCGACCTGTTCCTCTCGGTGGGCGCGCTGCCCACCATCAAGGTCGAGGGCCGCATGGTGGCCGTTGGCGCCGAGCCACTCAAATCTGGATCTGTGCGGGGCATGGCCTATTCGGTCATGACCGAGTCGCAGATTCGCCAGTTTGAGATGACCCTCGAGTGCGACCTGGCGGTCAGCGTCAGCGGCCTGGGGCGCTTCCGCTTCAATGTCTTTTTGCAACGCAGCGAGGTGAGCGTGGTGGCGCGTCTGGTCAAGTACGACGTGCCCCGGCTCGAATCCCTCAACCTGCCGTCGGTGGTGGCCAAGCTGGCCCTGCTGCGCCAGGGCCTGGTGCTGGTCGTGGGCTCGGCTGGCTCGGGCAAGTCCACCACCCTGGCGGGGATGCTCGAGCACCGCAACCTCACCTCGCCCGGGCACATCCTGACCGTGGAGGACCCGATCGAATTCCTCCACAGCCACCGCCGCTGCATCGTCGACCAGCGCGAGGTGGGCCTGGACACGCTGAGCTTTCACGACGCGCTGCGCCACGCACTGCGCGAGGCGCCCGACGTCATCATGATCGGCGAGATCCGTGACGAAGAAACCATGCGTCACGCGCTGCGCTACGCTGAAACCGGCCACTTGTGCGTGTCCACCCTGCACGCCAACAACGCCGCGCAGGCCGTCGAGCGCGTCTTGCACTTTTATCCGGAGTCCGCACGGCGGCAGGTGCTGATGGATCTCTCACTCAACCTCAAGGGTGTCATCGGCCAGCGCCTGATCGAGCGCCGGCAGGGCCGACGCATCCCGGCTGTCGAGGTCATGCTGCTCACCGCCTTTGTGTCTGACCTGATCCAGCGGGGCGATCTCGACCAGTTACGCGCGGCCATTGCCAAATCGAGCGTGGTGGGCATGCAGACCTTCGACCAGTCGCTCTATGACCTGGTCCAGGCCGGTGAGATCACCCCGCAGCAGGCGCTGGAGCATGCCGACTCGCGCACCGACCTGTCGCTGCGTCTGCGTCTGGCGGCGGGACTGTCCCCCGATGCCGGCACGCTGGACCTGCGCGAAGGCGCTTGAGCCCTAAATTCGCAGACGGTCGCCGTAGCCGGTGAGCTCCAGGTAGCCCTGGCCGAGCGGCTGGCCCGCCGCATCGCGCAGCTCGGACAGGCCCTCCCAGTACACCGTCCCCGTGGAGCGGCGGCTGTCGAGTTCTTGCGCATCCGCCAGCGCCTCCACCTGAAATCGACCTTGCGGGGTGTCCAGCGTCCACGCCACCGGGTAACGCGTACCAGTCAACGGGCTGCTCCAGTGGCGGGTGGGAACCATCCGCACCGCCTGCGGCCCAAAGGCCTGCACGGCGCCGCCTGCAGCGCGCCAGGAGCCCCCTGCCCACAGTGCGCTGCCGTCGGCCCGCCGAAGCTGGAAGACGGTGAGCGCGCCGCCATCGGTGAGGTTCATGCCCACCCAGTCCCAGCCCACCGCCTGGGGGTGCAGCAGCGCCTCGCTCCACTCGTGGTCCAGCCAGGCCCGTCCCGCCACCCCCGATGCCTGCTTGCCCAGGCGCAGCCGTCCTTGCACCTGCAGCTGTGGCTGGCTGTAGTAGTAGCTGGCTTGCGCCGGATCGGGGCCCTTGCGCGAGAGGCCGTCTTGCCCTTGCAGCAGCAGGGGCTGGGTCGGTGAGGCCGCCAGGTCGAGGGCGAAGTCGCCGCCCTCGACCCGGGCGAGGTAGCGGCCATCGGGCTGTCGTGCCAGGGTCCAGTCGCGAATGCGCAGGTCGGTGTCGGCCAGCCCCGCCTGTGCCACGCCAAAGCCGGCCCGGGCGATGCGCTGGTCATGGTGCAGCCGACCGGTGGCCAGGTCGGTCACCGCCGCATGGGCAAACAGCAGCTCGCGCGCGGCGAAGGCCGAGGTCATGCCGCGGGTGGCGTCGACCCGGCTGCGAAAAAAGGTCACCTGAAAGCCCCAGCGTCGGTCCCCGGCTGCGGCCTGGCCGGTGAGGTACCACCACTCGGTGCGCAGCTCGGGGTGGGCACCGTGGTCGCGCGGAAAGCGCAAGGTGCGTGGTGCCAGCACAGCGGGCTGTGCCTGCACCTGTGCCTGCGCCGCGCGGGCCCAGGCGCCCAGGCCCATCAGCGCACCGGCCCCCAGCAGGCCCTGCAGCAAGGGTCGCCGCCCGGACATCACCAGTCCTCCTTCACTGCCAGCACCATGTCGCGTCCGGCCACGGCCCGTCCCGAGGCCCAAGCGGTGAGCGTGCCCGCGACCATCACCGCCAAGGCCAGTGCCATCAGCCGCGACCACGGCACCCACAAATCCATGGTCCAGTGAAAACTTTGCGGGTTGACCACATGCACCAGCACCACCGCCACCGCCAGGCCCAGCGCCAGGCCGGCGGCGGCCCCGATAGCGGTCCAGGCCAGTCCCTCGCCGGCCACCACACGCAGCACCTGCGCACGGGTCAGGCCCAGGTGCATCAGCAGGCCGAACTCCTTGCGCCGGGCCAGTACCTGCGCGCTGAAGCTGGCGGCCACGCCGAACAGGCCGATGCCGATGGCCACCGCCTGCAGCCAGTAGGTGACCGCGAAGCTGCGGTCGAAGATGCGCATTGAGGTCGCGCGGATGTCCTGGGTGGAGGCAAACTCGAGCAGGCGGCCGCCTTCGCCCGCCTGGGGCAGGGCGCGCAGGGCGGCTTGAACCTCGCTCGCTTGCGCATCGGGGGCCAGCCACAGCAGCAGGTCGTTGACCCGGTTGTCGCCGGTCAGGCCCTGATAGGCGGCGGCATCGATGATGATGGAGCCGCTCTGGCGGGCGTAATCGCGCCAGATACCGGCGACATAGAAGGAGGGGACTCGGGTGACGCCCGGGCCGCCACCCTGGACATCACCTTGAACGGCACCCAGGTCGCCAGTTGCCTCACCGCCCGCCAGCCCGAGGGCGCGGCCCAGGGGCGCGAAGGCCTGGCCGGGTCGGGCGCCGTACAGGTCGACCACGGCTTCGCTCACATAAATCGGGATCCAGGGCGATGTGGCGAGTGCTGCGCTTGGTGTCGGCGATGACGTGGACGTGGACGATGGCGATGGCGGCGGCATCGGGTCGCCCACCAGGGGCAGTTGCCGGCTGGCGTCCTCCAGCGGCCGGGCGATCAGGGCCAGGGCCGGACGGGCAGGGTCCAGGGTGATCGAGCGCACCCGCTGGGTGGAGACGGCAGCCACACCGGGCACGCGCGCCGCAGCCACCACCAGGGACGGGTCCAGAAAGACGGTGTCGCCGGTGGCGCCGCCCTCGGCCGTGCGCAGGTACAGGTCGGCCGGCAGCACGGTGTCCAGCCACTGCATCACCGAAGTGCGGAAGCTGGCCACCATCACCGTGAGCGCCACTGCCAGGGCCAGCGCCGCCACCACGCCGCTGACGGCCACCGCTGCGGTCTCGCGCACCCGGCGCGCGCGCTCGATGGCCAACAGCGCCAGCGGGTGGTCGGCGGCCTTCGGTGCAAGCCGGTCGTAGACCGTCGCCACGGCCCAGGGCAGCACCGTGATGCCACCGACCAGCAGCAGGGCGATGGCCACGTAGGCGGCCACCGGGATGCCGCCCACTGGCGGCGCAAAGGCCAGGGCCACCGCGGCGGCGATCAGCAGCAGCCCGGGCAAGCCCTGGCGGCGACCGCTCGCCCCGCCACCCAGGCCCTTGAGCGCCGCCGCCAGTGGTAGCCCCCGGGCCTGCATCGCGGGGAACCAGCCGCCCGCAGCGGCCGCGGCCAAGCCGAGCGCGCCGTAGCCGGCCGCTGCCAACCCGCTCCATTGCAAGCGCGGCGCCGCGCCGGGGAAGTAGCCGCCGCCCAGGTCGCCGCCAAGCACGGTTAGGGCCAGCGCGGCCAGCCCCGCGCCCAGGGCCACGCCACACAGGCTACCGGCCACCCCCAGGATCAGCGACTCGGCCAGCACGAGGCGCAGACGCTGCGCGGCGGTGAGGCCCATCACGCCCAGCAGGGCCAGCTGCTGGCTGCGGCGGGCCACGCTCAATGACAGCACCGAGAACACCAGGAAGGCGCCAGTGAACAAGGCCACCAGCGCCAGCACGGTGAGGTTGACCCGGTAGGCGCGCGACAGGCGGTCGACCCGGGCCATCGTGTCGCCCGGCTCCGAGGCCAGCACGCCAGCGGGCAGGGGGAGTGCCTCGCGCAAGCGGTCACGAAAGCGGTCGCGGTCGACGCCGGCGGCCAGACGCAGGTCAATACGGGTGAGCGTGCCCTGGCGACCGAACAGATCTTGCGCGGCGCCGATGTCCATCACGGCCATGGGCGGACCCGCGGCCGCCACCTCGCCGGCGACGGTGACTGGCACCAGGCGCAGACCCACTTGCAGTTCAAGCGACATGCCGGCGGTGCCCGGCAACAGGCCCAGGCGTTCGCGTGCCGCAGCGTTGAGAAAGACCTGCCCAGGGGCGAACATTGACAGGCGCTCCGCGCCCGCGGCTGGCCGGGGCAACAACTCGGGCGCAAAGGTCGCCGCGACCAGCGGGTCCATGCCGAGGACCTGCAGCGGCAGGCGCGAGGGGCGACCAGGGGCGGGCGAGTCAGGTGAGGTGAGCGGGGTGGCTGCCTTGGCCGAGTTGACCAGGTTGACCGATGTGGCCAGGGTACTCACTTCGAGTACCGGGCTGGCCAGGGCGACCTCGGGATGGCTGGCGACCCGGGCGTAAAGCGACTCGTCCAGACCGCCCTGGGTGGAGCGCAGCACCAGATCGGGTTGGCCGTCGACCTGGCGCAGGCCGCTGGCGAACTCGCCCAGGGCCGAGGCGTTGATCAGGTGCACTGAAAAGGCCAGAGCCACGCCCAGCATCACCGCCACCACGGCCGCAGCGCTGCGCCAGGGGTGGTGGCGCAGCTCCGGCCAAGAGTAGTAACGCAGCAGGGCAAGCATGCCGCCGATTGTGGCGGGGACCGGGCCGCTCTGCCCGGGGTGCTCAGTCCACCAACGCTCCTGTGTCGGTCATCTCCATCAGCAACGTCTGCTTGCGCGCCTCGAGCTGCTCAGCCAGGGCGATCAGGTCGAGCTTGCGCGCGGCGCGGGCCTTGGGAAAGATCGTGTTGCGCTGTTGCTTGACATGGCGGTCGATGGACTCGCCGAGCACCCGCACCCGCGCGTCGGTGAGCGCGTGCCCCTCGCCCTGCTGGATTTGTGCCACCAGCTCCTTGATCAGGTCGTTTTCGACCGTCGCTCCGTCAAGGAGGTCAGTGTCCTTGATCACGGCGCGCAGGGCGGGATGGAACAACTCCTCCTCAATTTGCAAATGCACCGTGATTTCGAGGCTGATCCGCCTCGACAGATCCAGCTTCTTCTGGCCGGCGCTGCGGGCGCGTGAGCCTGCGAGTTCCTCGTAGGTCTTGAACAGTTTCTTGAGCGCGCGGTGGTCGGCGTCGAGCAGGTCGCAGGCTTCCTTGCCTGTGCGTGAGGTGGCCATGGGTCTTCTCTCCTGGGGGGCGCCGGGCCCTATGCCCGGCGGTTGTCCACCCTAGCGGGCCGGGTTTGTCGCCGCGTCGGGCTTGGCAGAGCCTGCGTGTCGGACGCTGCCGACGCCGTGGCCGCGCAGCCTCAGGCGAATCCGCTGGCGGTCAGGTGCAGGGTGCGGTCAGCCCGCCGCGCGGCGCTTTCGGAGTGGGTGACCAGCACCAGCGCCGCGCCGGTCTCCCGTGTCTGCTGCACCAGCAGGTCCAGCACGCGGGCGGCGGTGGCCGGGTCGAGGTTGCCGGTGGGCTCGTCGGCCAAGAGCAGGGCCGGCCGGTGCACCAGGGCGCGGGCGATGGCCACCCGCTGCAACTGGCCGCCACTGAGCTGCTGCGGCAGGCGCGGCCCGAGTTCGTCCAGGCCCACCGCCACCAGCATGGCCTGCACCCGCGCGGCGCGCTCGGCGGCGGGCAACCCCAGAAGCATCAGGGGCAGGGCGATGTTTTGCGCCACGTCCAGGTGCGGCAGCACGTGAAAGGCCTGAAAGACAAAGCCGACATGCGCGCGCCGCAGGCGGGCGCGCTGGTCGTCATTGGCCTGGCCGATGTCGTGGCCGCACAGGGTGATGGCGCCCTCGTCCCAGGTGTCGAGACCGGCCAGGCAA
>JAURKV010000164.1 GCA_030831585.1 Ramlibacter sp.
GGCCACTTGCTCGATATGCGAGGACTTGCCGGTGCCATGTAGCCCCTGCAGCAGCACCCGGCGGTTGTGACTGAAACCCGCGAGCAGGGCCAGGGTCACGTCGGGGTTGAAGCGGTAGGCCGGGTCGACCTCGGGCACATGGGCGCCGCGCACCGAAAAGGCGGGTACCTGCAGGTTACTGTCGATGCCAAAGGCGCTGCGCGCGCTCACCAGGCGGTCGGGTTGATCGGGTGGAGTGGGGGTGGGTGGCGTCACGGGAGCGTCCGGTGAAAGGGGTGGCAGAGTGTGGCGGGGGAGGGCAGGTGGAGGGGCGGCCGTCACGGTCAGGTGGGAGGTGTTGCCTCGAGGTCGGCCAGCGCGGCGGCGGCTCGCCGCAGCTGCGGCAGCAGCGCCTGGAGCTTGTCCCGCGTGAGCCGGACAGACGGGCCTTGGATCGCCACGCACAGGCTGGACCGGGTGCGCCCCGTCGGCGGCGGCACCGGGACCGCGGCGCATACCAGACCCGGCAGAAACTCCTCGTCGTCGAACGCGTAGCCGGCCCGGCGTACCCGGCGCATCTCCGCCTCTATGGCCTCCAGGTTGGTGAGCGTGCGGTGGGTGCAGGGCTCGAGCGGCGCCGCCCCCAGCAACTGGCGTCGCTGCGCCGGGGGCATCTGGGCCAGGAACACCTTGCCGCTGGCCGAGCAATGCAGCGGCACCCGCGAGCCCGCCTGCAGATAAAAGCGCAGCGGCGCCGCGGTCTCGACCCGGTCAAGGTAGACCACCTCGCCTCCGGACAAAGCGGTGATATTGCAGCTCTCGCCCACTTCTTCGACCAGGCGCCGCAGCACCGCATGCCGTGCCCCGTGCAGGCTGTTGTTCAACAGCAGGTCTTCGGCCAGACGGCGTAGACGCGCACCCGCGGCCCAGAAGCGGCTCTCGCCCTCGCGCTGCATCAGGCCGGCGGCTTCAAGCTGCTGCAGCATGCGGTGCAGCGTGGGCTTGGGCAGACCGGTGGCCTCGGCCAGGCCCTGCAGCGTCTGCCGCTGGTCGCGTGCAGCCACCTGCTCGACCAGGGCGACCAGCCGTAGGGCGGGCGTGTCGCCCGTGCGCTCGGCGGGCCGCAGCGCGGGGCTCGGTACGGCCTTTGCGATGGCCTTATCGTCGGCTTTCCGCGCAGAGTTCGACGGGGGTTTGAGCGCAGGTTTGGGCGCAGGTTTAGGCGCGGTGGGCATGGTCGGGATGATAGGCCGATTCCAGAATTTGGAATCTACGGTATGAATATTCGGAACGGTTCGCTATGATGGAAACCCATTGCCCCCAGGAGTCTCACCCCATGAACGCACCCGACCGCCTTCCCGCACGCACCGTCGTCAGTGGCCCCACCCGCATGACGCCCTCCGAGGCCTTTGTCGAGACTCTGGTGGCTCAGGGCGTCGACACCATGTTCGGCATCATGGGCTCGGCCTTCATGGACGCGATGGACATCTTCGCGCCAGCCGGCATACGGCTGATCCCGGTGGTTCACGAGCAGGGCGCGGGTCACATGGCTGACGGGTATGCCCGGGTGACCGGTCGCCACGGCGTGATCATTGGTCAAAACGGCCCGGGTATCAGCAACGCGGTCACCGCCATCGCAGCGGCGTACTGGGCGCACAGCCCGGTGGTGGTCATCACCCCGGAAACCGGCACCCTCACCCAGGGCCTGGGCGGCTTCCAGGAGGCCCACCAGCTGCCCATGTTCCAGGAGTTCACCAAGTACCAGGCGCATGTGGGCAACAACAAGCGCATGGCTGAACTCACCGCGCGCGCCTTCGACCGGGCGCTGCTGGAAATGGGCCCGACCCAGCTCAATATCCCGCGTGACCTGTTCTATGGCGACATCACCTGCGAAATTCCGCGCCCGATCCGCATCGAGCGTGGCGCTGGCGGCGAGGACAGCCTCAATGCCGCCGCCGACCTGATTGCCAATGCCAAGTTCCCGGTCATGATCTCCGGCGGCGGCGTGGTCATGGGCGAGGCCTTCAAGGAGGCCATCGCCCTGGCCGAGCGTATCGGCTGCCCTGTCGTCAACAGCTACCAGCACAACGACAGTTTTCCGGCCAGCCACCCGCAGTGGTGCGGCCCGCTGGGTTACCAGGGCAGCAAGGCCGGCATGCGGCTGATCGCCCAGGCCGACGTGGTCATCGCCCTGGGTACCCGACTCGGCCCCTTCGGAACTCTGCCGCAGTACGGTATGGATTACTGGCCCAAGGACGCCAAGCTGGTCCAGATCGATGCCGACGCCAAGATGCTTGGCCTCGTCAAGAAGGTGGACGTAGGTATTTGCGGCGACGCCAAGGCGGCTGCACTCGCCCTGATGGCGCGCCTGGCCAGCCGCACCCTGGCCTGCGACGCGACGCGTGCCGAGCGTGCGGCCCGCATCGCCCAGGAAAAGGCCAGCTGGGAAAAAGAACTGTCCGAGTGGACCCATGAGAAAGACGGCTTCAGCCTCGACATGATCGAAGAGGCTAAGGGCGAAAAAACATTCTCCGGCGGGCAGTGGCTTCACCCGCGCCAGGTGCTGCGCGAACTCGAGCGCGCGATGCCCGCCCATGTGATGGTGTCCACCGACATCGGCAACATCAATTCAGTGGCGCACAGCTACCTGCGCTTCGAGGAGCCGCGCAGCTTCTTCGCACCCATGAGCTTTGGCAACTGCGGCTACGCCCTCCCCACCATCATCGGCGCCAAGGTGGCTCGTCCGGACCGTCCCGCCATCTCCTACGCCGGAGACGGGGCCTGGGGCATGAGCATGAGCGAGATCATGACCAGTGTGCGGCACGACATTCCGGTCACCTCGGTGGTATTCCATAACCGGCAATGGGGCGCTGAGAAAAAGAACCAGGTCGACTTCTACAACCGCCGTTTCGTCGCTGGCGAACTGGACAACCAGAGCTTTGCAGGTATCGCCCGCGCCATGGGCGCCGAGGGCATCACCGTCGACCGTCTGGAAGACGTGGGTCCGGCGCTCAAGCGCGCGGTCGACTTGCAGATGAACCAGCGCAAGACCTGTGTGATCGAGGTCATGTGCACCCGGGAGTTGGGTGATCCGTTCCGGCGTGATGCCCTCTCCAAGCCGGTGCGCTTTTTGGACAAGTACAAGGACTACACCTGACGCGCCGGACCGTCAGCGGCGTCGGTCCAAGGCGGCAAGAGCGCTTGCCCCGCGCGGGGATGCCGTGCCAGAGGCTGCCATGACCCCCTGCATCCTGACCCTCAACGCCGGCTCGTCGTCGGTCAAGTACGCGCTCTTTGATGCGCGGGCAGCGGCCGGCATCGGCAGCGCGCCTGCGCTGCGAGCAGGTCAGGTTGACGGTATCGGCACCCGCAGCGGACCGCCGGACCACGCGGCGGCTCTGGCCGAGGTGATGCGGCGCATCGGCCATGCATCGGTGGTGGCGGTGGGGCATCGCATCGTGCATGGTGGCGCCCGCTTCCAGGCCCCCTGCCGGATCGATGCCCTTGTGCTTGAGGGCATTGAGGCCCTGTCTGACCTGGCGCCCCTGCACCAACCGCACAACCTGGCAGGCGTACGCGCTGCACAGCAGGCCTTTTCGGGCGTGCCCCAGGTGGCCTGCTTTGACACCGCCTTCCACCAGCGTATGCCGTCGGTACAGCAGCGATTTGCCCTGCCCGAGGCGCTGTTCGAGCAAGGCATCCGTCGCTACGGCTTTCACGGCCTGAGCTACGAGTCCATTCTCGGGCAACTCCATGCGCAGCATCCGGCGCTGGCAGCGGGCCGTGTGGTGATTGCTCATCTCGGCAACGGCTGCTCGATGGCCGCGGTGCAGGCGGGGCGGCCTATCGCTACCACCATGAGTTTTTCGCCGCTGGACGGATTGACCATGGGCACCCGCTGCGGCCGCATTGACGCCGCGGTGGTCTTGCACCTGCAGCAGCGCGAAGGCTGGCCGGTCGAGGAGATCGCCCACCTGTTGCACAAGGGCTCGGGCCTCCTGGGCCTGTCGGGCTTGTCCAGCGACATGCGCGAGCTCGAGGCCGCGGCTGCGACTGGCCACGCCGGTGCGCAACGGGCCATCGATCATTTCCTGGAACAGGCTCTGCGTGAACTGGCCGGGCTGGCCGCTGCCATGCGAGGCCTCGACGGCCTGGTGCTCACCGGCGGCATCGGTGAGAACGCAGTGGCCCTGCGGTCCCGCCTGCTCGCGGACGCAGCCTGGCTGGGGATTGCTGCCAACCCGCAGACGGAAGTCGGCCCCTGCCTCACCCTGCCAGGCAGCGCCGTACAGGCGCTGGTGATGCACACCGATGAAGAGGCGGTCATTGCCCGACATACGGGCCGGCTGACGGCCGGCGCCTGAGAGACCGGGGCCTTATCTGGGCCGTCAGGCCCAAGCCGCGTACATCACCGCCGGGAACGTGGCCACCCAGGCCCAGAAGAAGCGGTTGAGGCCGAAGAACCAGAACACCAGGAAGTGAAACAGCGCCGCCACCGTGCAGAACAGGGCGGCGATGCGCGGGTCCAGCAGCACCAGCGGCGCGCAGCCTTCCCAGAGAGTGAAGGACCAAGACGCGAGGCGCGCCACTGCGGGGCGCCGAAACACGCTGTCCGGCGCGAGCGGGCCGTAGACGCCGGTGTCCAGAAACAGCGGCAGTGCCGCGCCGCTTCGCCACTCGGCCCGCGAGAACTTCACCCAGCCCGAAACGAAGTAGGAGGTGATGGACTGCAGGGCCACGTACCAGAGACCGGCGCGCCAGCCTTCGGCCATGCCGGCCCAGGCGCCCCAGGTGTGGGCAATCAGCAGCCCGGTGAGCCCCGCCAGTGTCATGAAGTCGCTGCCGCCGTTGAAGGCACCACGCCAGCGAAGAAGCAGGAGGAGGGCAATGGCAAAGAGCGCCACGGCGCCAGCGGCGGGCAGCAGGCCCGCCATCAACAGCACCGCGAGCCCGCCGCGCAGCCCGAGCATCGCCAGATAGGGGCCAGGGCGCGCAAAGAGCGCATCGGTCAGCGCTAGAAGGCCCGTTGGCTGCGTGGGCACTTCCTGCCGCTGGACAGACCAGTCGCTCACCCGATCCATCCGCTGGATATGCCATTGCTCCAGCGTTTGCAGGAGCAGGCTCCAGCCCAGGAGCAGTTCGAAGGCCCGCACGAAAACGCCCAGGCTCAGCGCCGCCATGGCCTCCTGGGCGACGGCGCTCATCGTCATGCGGCCAGCACCGGTGATTGCAGCATGCGCTCAGGCGCCTCCCCACGGGGCGAAGCCAGGCGCAGCTCGAACTGATAGGCCTGGTAGGGGGCGCCCTCGGACGGCAGGGCCAGGCGTGCCAGGCGTGCCACCAAGGGGTAGGTGACGCTAGCCTGGATGTCGCCGCCCTCGGGCAGGTCGTTGATGTCTGCCGCCAGGTGGTCCACCAGGTTCTGGTGGTTCAGGGCCAGGTTGACCGGGGCGTTATGAAACAGATGCCACAGCGCGCGCTGCGACCGCGGGTACACCAGTTGCCAGTCTGTCCATTCGCCCGAGGCCTGCTGCCCGCGCACATGCAGCCGGGGCGGGCGGCCGACGGCGTGATAGAACTTCCAATTCGGGAAGAAGGCGCGCAGGAAGAACCACCAGCGCCCTTGCAGCACACGGGTGCGATGGCGCATCGCCCAGGCCAGCCAGGCGAAGTAGGCGCCAAAGAGCAGGAGCGTGATGGTCAGGAGGGTGGTGTGGCTCATCGTGTCACCCGTCCGCCTTGCCGGGTTCGCGTCACGGGGACGGGGGGCAGTGCACGGCGGCCTGTCATGCGAGTACTGCTTCAGGCCCCGCGCTTAAACAGGGCCAGAAAGGCGCCCGCCACCACGAACAGCGTGCCGAATAGCCGCTGGGTGGCGCGTACATGCGCCTCTGAGCGCAGTGAACGCAGTACCTGTGACGCCAGCCCCGCGTAGCCGCCCATCACCACGAAGTCGGTGAACCCGAGTGACAACGCCATCACCAGGTACTGGGGCGCCAGGGCTGCGCTCAGGTCCAGGAACTGGGGCAGCACCGCCAGCAGAAAAACGGTGCCTTTCGGGTTGACCGCATTGACCGCCCAGCCGCGCACGAGGGCCGCCCAGGGGCGGAAGGCCGGCCCTTCGCCTTGCGCGTCATCGGCCAGGGGCTTGGCCGGTGCCCGCCATTGCTGCACGCCCAGGTAAACCAGGTAGGCCACGCCCACCCATTTGATGGTCTGGAAAGCCAGGGCCGAGGTGGCCACCAGCGCGCCCAGGCCCACGCCCACCACCACCATCTGCGTCCAGATTCCTAGGATCAGGCCGGCGATGGTCACATAACCACGGCGAAAGCCGTGGTGGAGGCCGGCAGTCATCGCGGCGACTGCGCCCGCCCCGGGCGAGATGCTGATGGCCCAGCAGGCGGCGAAGAAGGCGAGCCAGGTGGCGAAGTCCATGAGGGGGATTATTGGCGAGGCTGGCAGCTGCGCGTGCTTCCGGGTGCCAGCTCGCTTTTCGAGGCGCGGTCAGCACTGTCACTCACCTGGGCTCAGTCACGAAAGTACACCATCTGGTGCGTCGTCGCCAGTAGCTGTCCGCCCTGGCCCCAGATCTCGGCCGACTGGTCATGAAAGCCCTGGTGGTAGGCCAGGCCGCGTGCGACACCCAGCACATGCTGCGTCCCTTGGCTCGCCAGCATCGCCTCGTCGGCATGGAAGTAGGCGCTGAGTGTCACCGTGCCTGCGGGCGTGAACCTGCGGCGCCGGGTGTAGACGCGTGGGAAGAAGGCATCGCACAGGGCCGCAAGGCTCAGAAAGTCCAGCGGGCGTGGAGGCTCGTCGCGCAGCCAGACCCGGGCCAGCGATTGCGGCTGCTCCACGCCATCGAGCGGCTCTGGGAAGGCGCCGTCGACGAAACGCATGTCATAGCGCCCAGTCCAGGGCAGTCGGGCGCTGAGGTCGGCGGCCGGAAGTTGTGCCGGGGGAGGCAGGTTGCCATGTGCCGACGCTTCCACAGAGGACCAGCTTGGCCGGCGCAGGGCGAAGACCGCGGTGGCCGTCGTCGCGATCACACCTTGCTGTGATAACTCCAGGTTCCAGTGCTGGGTCGAGCGATTGGTGCGGGTGGCGCGGGCGCTGATCTCGAAGGCGCCGTCGGCAATCGGGCCCGCGTAGTTCACGGTCAGTGCGACCGGCGTTCCCAGGCGCTGCGGGTGCAGCAGCACTGCCTGCAGCAGCGTGGCGCAGGTGATGCCGCCGTAGGGCCCCACCATATTGGCGTAGGCCGGGTGGGTGCTGCCGGTGAAGCGGTCTGGGCCGGAGGGGGCCAGGGCGATGGCGGAGTCGAAGTCGTGGGTCATGGAATCAGACGGCACGGGGAGGATTGAGCCGGTAGCAGATCGCAGGAAACAACGATCAGGACCTTGCTTCGAAGTCTAGCCCGAGCCGGCGCCCGGGCTGATCCGCGACAATATGTGAATGACCTCCGCACGCATCGGCATCTTCGGCATTGGCCTTATGGGCCATGGCATCGCGTCCAACCTGGTCCGCAAGGGCCATGCACTGGGCTTTTTCGAGCACCCCGGCAACCAGCCCGTCGACGACCTGCGCGCTGCCGGCGCCCAGGGCTTTTCCGACCGGCGGGCCCTGGCCGCGAGCGCGGACATCGTCATCCTGGTCCTCACCGGCTCGCCGCAGGTGGAAGAGGTGCTCACCGGACCGGGCGGCGTGCTGGAGACCCTGCGTCCCGGTAGCTTGGTGATCGATTGCTCCACCTCCCTGCCGGACTCCACCGCCCGCATGGCGGCGGCCGTGCAAGCGGCCGGATCGCGCTTTCTCGACGCACCCATGACCCGCACCCCCAAGGAGGCCGCCGAGGGGCGCCTCAACCTGCTGGTGGGCGGTGACGCCGCGGTGCTGGAGTCGGCCCGTCCGGTACTGGCCTGTTTCGCGGAGAACATCACCCATGTGGGGCCGGTAGGCGCCGGCCATGGCATGAAGCTGGCGCACAACTTTGTCTCTCTGGGCATGGTCACCTTGCTGGCCGAGGCCTCGGCCAGTGCCAGCGGGCACGGGATCACCCCTGAGGCCTTCGTCGAGGTGCTGGCCAAGGGCGGCGGCGGTGGCATTGCCCTCGACCGTATCAAGCCCTTCTTGCTGGCGGGCGATACTGGGGGACTCAAGTTCTCCTTGGCCAACGCCCGCAAGGACCTGGACTACTACGGCCAGATGGCTGCTGCCTCTGGCGCCCACCGGGCGGTGGCCGAGGCGGTGCTGGAGACTCTCGCCCTAGGCCTGTCTCGCGCCGAAAGCCGGGGCCAGCAGGGCGCCCTCGTACCCGAGCTGGCCGGACTTTTGCGCGCCTGAGGGGCTGGGAGAGCGGCTCCGCCACGGCGGGCCGCTACCATGCCCGCATGTTCAAGCCCTTTTTCCTTTCCCGCCGCTGGTGGCCCTGGTCCATCGCCGGATCCATCCTGATTCTCTACGCCACCTGGTACCGGGTCAGCCTGGATGTGCGCGTCAATGAGTGGTTCGGCGGCTTCTACGACATGGTGCAAGCTGCCCTGGGCAAGCCAGGCAGCGCCAGCCTGCCCGAGTTCTGGCGTCAACTCACCACCTTCGCCGAGCTGGCCATGCTCTATGTGACTATTGCGGTGGTGCTGGAGTTTTTCATCAAGCACTTCATCTTCCGCTGGCGCCAGGCGATGAATGACCACTACATGGCGCACTGGGAGCAGCTGCGGTCCATTGAAGGCGCGGCCCAGCGGGTTCAAGAGGACACCATGCGCTTCGCTCGCATCATGGAGGGGCTGGGCGTGGAGTTCATGCGCTCGCTGATGACGTTGGCGGCCTTCTTGCCGATCTTGTGGACGCTGTCGGAAAAGGTCACCGAGCTGCCCTGGATCGGCCCGGTACCGCACGCCATGGTCTGGGTGGCCATTCTCTCGGCAATGAGTGGCACCGTGCTACTGGCGGCGGTGGGCTTCAAGCTGCCAGGGCTGGAGTTCCACAACCAGCGGGTGGAGGCCGCCTACCGCAAGGAGCTGGTCTACGGCGAGGACGACCCGGCCCGCGCCGACCCGCCCACCGTGGCCCGCCTCTTCGGGGATGTGCGGCGCAACTACTTCCGGCTGTTTTTCCATTACCTGTACTTCGATGTGGCCAAGTGGTCCTACTTGCAGTTCTCGGTGCTGATTCCCCTCATCGCCCTGGCGCCCACCGTGGTGGCGGGTGTCATCACCCTGGGGGTGATGCAGCAGATCACCCGTGCTTTCGAACGCGTCGAGGGGAGCTTTCAGTTCCTGGTGCTGTCCTGGGGCACCATCGTCGAACTGATTTCCGTCTACAAGCGGCTACGAGCCTTTGAGCGGCAGATCGGGGCGCAGCCGGCTACCCCTGCCGAGACGCCAGGCGCTGCCTGAGACCGTCCCTGGCGCCTGCAGCACTTTGCGACAATAGCCCCATGCCACGCGTCTTCAACTTCAGCCCCGGCCCCGCGGCCCTGCCCGAAACTGTCCTGCGCCAAGCCGCCGAGGAAATGCTTGACTGGCATGGCACCGGCATGTCGGTGATGGAGATGAGTCACCGTGGCAAGGAGTTCATGGGAATCTTCGACGAGGCCGAGGGCTTGCTGCGTGAGCTGATGGGTGTCCCGTCCAACTACAAGGTTCTCTTCATGCAGGGCGGTGCGATTGGCGAGAACGCCATCGTCCCGATGAACCTGATTGGCCGCACCGGACGGGCCGACTACCTCATCACCGGCGACTGGTCGCGCAAGTCGGCCAAGGAAGCCGGACGCTATGGCCTGGTGAGCGTGGTGGCTGACAGTGCCGAGCCTCCTGGGAGCGGCCGCTGTCTGGGCATCACGCCGCGCGCGCAGTGGAAGCTCGACGCCGGTGCCGCCTACTTTCATTACTGCTCCAACGAGACCATCGGTGGCGTGCAGTTTCACCATATCCCAGACGCAGGCGGCGTGCCGCTGGTGGCCGATATGTCCTCGGACATCCTCTCGCGTCCGCTCGACGTATCGCGCTTTGGCCTCATTTACGGCGGCGCGCAAAAGAACATCGGCCCCTCGGGTCTCACCCTGGTCATCGTCCGCGACGACATGTTGGGGTATGCCCTGCCGGCCACACCCGACGCTTTCAACTACCGAATTCAGGCCGAGGCGGGCTCGATGTACAACACGCCAGCCACCTATGCGATCTATATCGCCGGTCTGGTGTTCAGGTGGATCCAGGCCCAAGGCGGGCTGCCAGCCATGGCGGAGCGCAACGAGGCCAAGGCCAAGCTGCTGTATGACTTCCTGGACAGCAGCCGCTTCTTCAGCAATCCGATCGCCCGGGACGCCCGCTCGCAGATGAACGTGCCCTTCTGGCTCAAGGATCCCGGCCAGGACGAGGCCTTTCTGGCGGGTGCCCAGGCGCGTGGACTGGTGCAGCTCAAGGGCCACCGCTCGGTGGGCGGCATGCGCGCCTCCATCTACAACGCCATGCCCCTGGAAGGCGTGCAGGCCCTGGTGGCCTACATGAAGGACTTCGAGGCTTCGCAGGCCTGAGCCGGCAGGCTGAGCGGGGGGGTAGGGCCCCACACCCGCCTGTACGGCGGAGGCGGCGCTTCTGACAGGGCCGGCCGCCACAGAGACATGTCCCGGCGCACAATGGCCTGCCCTCACGTCCCTGCCCCGGAGGCTGCGATGACGACTGGCCACCCCCATCCTTTTGCGGACACGCTGCGCAGCTTTCGTCCGCCCATCGGGCCAGCAGGCCAGCTTTACTCGCTGCCCGCCCTTTCTAGGCACTTTCCCCGCGTCAGGCGCATGCCTGTCTCCTTGCGCATCGTGCTCGAATCCGTCCTGCGCTGTTGCGACAGCATCAAGGTCACCGAGAACCATGTGCGCCAGTTGGCGCAGTGGCAAGCGCAGGCGCCACGCACCGACGAGATCCCTCTCACCGTGGCCCGGGTGGTGCTGCAGGACTTCACCGGTGTACCCCTGCTGGCTGACCTGGCGGCGATGCGCAGCGCCGCTGCGCGGCTGGGAGCGGATCCCCGCCTGATTGAGCCTCGGGTACCCGTCGACTTGGTGGTCGACCACTCGGTCATGGTCGACCACTACGGCACCCGCGACGCGCTCGACCTGAACATGAAGCTCGAGTTCCAGCGCAATCAGGAGCGCTACGCCTTTCTCAAATGGGGCATGCAGGCGTTCTCGACCTTTGGCGTGGTACCACCGGGCTTTGGCATCGTGCACCAGGTGAACCTGGAGTATCTGGCGCGCGGCATCCACCGCCGCGCCGATGGCGTTTGCTACCCCGATACTCTGGTGGGCACCGACAGCCACACCACCATGATCAATGGCCTCGGGGTGCTGGGCTGGGGCGTCGGTGGCATCGAGGGCGAGGCCGCCATGCTGGGTGAGCCGGTGCATTTCCTCACCCCCGACGTGGTGGGCGTCGAACTCACCGGCCACCTGCGCGAGGGCTGCACCGCGACCGACCTGGTGCTCACCGTCACCGAGCGCTTGCGCCAGGCCCATGTGGTGGGCAAGTTCGTCGAGTTCTGCGGCGAAGGTGCGCGCCGTCTGTCGGTGCCCGACCGGGCCACGCTGGCCAATATGGCGCCCGAGTACGGCGCGACGATGGGCTTTTTTCCGGTCGACGACAAGACGCTGGCCTATCTGGCAGGCACCGGGCGCAGTCCGGAGGAAGTGGGCGCCCTGCAGGCCTACTGCCAGGCCCAGGGTCTGTTGGGAATTCCCGCTGCCAGTGAGATCGATTACTCCGAGGTGCTGCTTCTGGACCTCGGCACCGTCACCCCCAGCCTGGCCGGCCCGAAGCGGCCGCAAGACCGCATCGAGATCGGGCGGGTCGCCCGGTCTTTCGCGGACCTCTACGCCAGTCCGGTCTCTGCGGGTGGCTTTGGCCGACCCGCGGCGTCCTTGCTCACCTCCCATCGGGTGCATGCGGTGGGCGCAACGCCCCTGGATGTCGCGGTACGCAATGGCGACGTCCTGATCGCTGCCATCACCAGCTGCACCAACACCTCCAACCCCGGGGTGATGCTGGCGGCCGGCTTGCTGGCCAAGAAGGCTGTCGAAGCTGGCCTCAAGATTGCGCCGCATGTGAAGACCTCGTTGGCGCCCGGCTCGCGTGTGGTCACCCAGTACCTGGCCCGGGCAGGCCTGCTGCCCTACCTGGAGGAACTCGGGTTTACTGTTGCAGGCTACGGCTGCACCACCTGCATCGGCAATGCCGGGGACCTGGCACCCGAGATCAGCAAGGCCATCAGCCGCAACGACTTGGTGTGTGCGGCCGTCCTCTCGGGCAACCGCAACTTCGAGGCCCGTATCCATCCGCTGCTCAAAGCCAATTTCTTGGCCAGCCCGCCCCTGGTGGTCGCCTATGCCCTGGCCGGCACGATGCTGCGCGACCTGATGACGGAGCCGGTCGGCCGGGGCCGTAGCGGCAAGGAGGTCTGGCTGGGAGACATCTGGCCCACCAGCGAAGAGATCGACGCCTTGATGCATCACGCCCTGGACGGGCCCACCTACCGGGCCGCCTACGCTCGTGTGCAGTCGGACCCCGGCTTGCTTTGGACCGACATCCAGGGTCCCTGCGGCGTGCGTTACGACTGGCCCGCCAGCAGCTACATTGCCGAGCCTCCCTTCTTCGAGGGCTTCGCGCTGGCTGCGCCTGACCGCGCCGCCGGTGGGCCATCCGTGCAGGTGACGGGCGCGCGCATCCTGGCCCTGCTGGGCGACAGCATCACCACCGACCACATTTCACCAGCGGGCAGCATCGATGAGGCCTCGCCGGCCGGTCGGTGGCTCCAATCCCAGGGTGTGCGCAAAATCGACTTCAACAGCTATGGCGCACGCCGCGGCAATCACGAGGTGATGACGCGCGGCACCTTCGCCAACGTCCGCATTCGCAACCTGATGCTAGCCCCGCTGCCGGATGGGGGGCGGGAGGAGGGCGGGCTCACCCTCTGGCGGGGCTTGGACGGCGGGGTGGAAAAGCTCTCCATCTTCGATGCGGCCATGCGCTACCAGACGCAGAGCCGGCCCACCGTGATCTTTGCCGGCGAGGAGTACGGCACCGGCTCCTCACGTGACTGGGCCGCCAAGGGCACACGGCTCCTGGGCGTCCGGGCGGTGGTGGCTCGCAGCTTCGAGCGCATTCACCGCAGCAACCTGGTGGGCATGGGGGTGCTGCCGCTGCAGTTTCACGCGGGAGACAGCTGGCAAAGCCTGGGCCTGGACGGATCGGAGATGATTGACCTCGTGCCCGACCCAAACCTGCAACCGCAAAGCGAAGCCACCATGGCCATCACCCGCGCCGACGGCACCCGTCAGGCGCTGGGCCTCACGCTGCGCATCGACACGCCCACAGAGGCGGCCTACTACCGCCACGGCGGCATCCTGCCCTACGTGCTGCGGGGCCTGCTCGCGCCTGGCCCTGGCCCTATACCGGCACCGGCACCTGCACCGGCACCTGCACCTGCACCTGCACCTGCACCGGCATCTGCATCTTCATCTGCATCGGGTAACTCCCCTACTACGGAGGGCCGTGCCTGATGCGCCAACTGCTGGTCGTGGGCGGAGGCATCGGAGGGCTGGCCGCAGCCCTGGCCGCCTCGCGCGCCGGCTGGCAGGCCCGGGTGCTCGAGCAGGCACCGGTTTTCTCCGAGGTGGGTGCGGGCCTGCAGATGGGTCCTAACGTCACCCGGCGGCTACGAGATTGGGGCCTGCTCGAGGCGGCGCAATCCCTGGCTTGCAGGCCCGAGGCGCTGGTCGCACGCAACGCGCTCACCGGCGCCGAACTGGCCCGTCTGCCGCTGGGCGATGCCTTTGATGCGCGCTACGGCGCGCCTTACCTCACCATTGCCAGGGCCGACCTGCATGGCGTCCTGCTGCAGTCCCTGCGCGGTGCCGAGGTGTCCCTTGAGACCGGCCGGCGCGTGACGGGCTGGGTCGCCGGTGAGGGCGACAGCGCCCCGGGCGTGGCAGTTCACCTCGATTCCTCTGCCCAGCCCGTTTTGACTGGTGACGCCCTGGTGGGCGCCGACGGCCTGTGGAGCGCGCTGCGTCAGTCGCTGCTGGGGGACGGACTGCCCCAGCCCTCGAAGCATGTGGCCTACCGGGGTCTGGTGCCTTTGGACGGCCGGGTCCCTGGCGGCGCCCACCTGGCCTGTGAGGTCACCGCCTGGCTCGGGCCCCAACTCCACGCGGTGAGCTACCCGGTAAGGGGAGGACGGCTGCTCAATGTGGTGTGCGTGATCGAACAGACGATCGACGGTCAGGCCCAGGGCTGGGACCTGCCCGGCACCTCCGCGCGCCTCATGGCGGCCACCGGCCCGGTGGGTGGCCCCTTGCGCGAGTTGCTGCAGGCGGTGCCGGCGTGGGGCTTGTGGGTGCTGCATGACCGCAAGCCAGTGGCCAGTCCGCAGGAGATGGCACGTGGTTGCGCGGCCCTGCTCGGCGACGCAGCTCACCCGATGCGGCCCTACCTCGCTCAGGGTGCGGCCATGGCCCTGGAAGACGCGGACGAACTCGGGCGTGCGCTGGCCCTGGTCAACGCGCGCATTGCCGACGTGCCTCAGGCCTTGCAGCGGTATGCGCAGGCCCGCTGGCAGCGGGTGGCACGGGTGCAGCGCCGGTCGCTGCGCAATGGCGTCATCTTCCACGCCACCGGGCCGCTGCGCCTGGGCCGCGACCTGGCCCTGCGCGGGCTGGGGTCGCGGATCATGGATGTGCCCTGGCTGTACGAGGGCTGAGAAAAATTGCGGAAAGACGCCTTGTCACCAGAACACCGCGCGGCTGCTGGGGTTGAATTGACGGGTTCGGCCCGTCGGCCCGTGATACTGGCGCCTGCTCAGGCGACAGGCACCGTCATCAGGAAGCGCGCCCCTGGCCCTTGTGTCGCGTCGAGCCGCAAGCGCCCACCCCGGCGCTCGACGATATAGGCCGACAGCCAGAGGCCCATACCCATATTGCCCGGCTTTGTGCTGAATTGCATTTCAAAAATACTTTGGGCATGGGTCTCCGACACACCGGGTCCGTTGTCTGCGCAGCTAAGATGAAATTGTCCGTCCGAGTGCCAAGTCGAAATTCGGATCACCGGGACAGGCGTACGGGCTATGGCCATCGCCTCGAGGGCGTTGCGAATCAGATTGAGCAGGACTTGTTCGAGCTCACCCGCGGGCATGCGCGCCTGCGTCGGACCTTCCAGCGACAGCTCAATCTGCACCCGGGCCTCGTCCAGCGGACCGCGCAAATGCGTTAGCGCGGCGTTGACGACTCGGTCGGGGTCTTGCAGAACCACCTCGGCGCCCGGATCGCGGGCAATTAATCGCCGCATGCTGTGGATGATGTCGACCACCCGACGGACGTCCCGCGCCACTTGGTCTAGCGCGGGACGAAGGGCTTCGGCCGTGGGCATCTGTCCCGCCACGCGTTCCAGATGCTCGACGTTGAGCCTTATGGCCGTGAGCGGCTGGCTGATTTCGTGGGTGACAGCCGCGCTCATCGCCCCGGTTTGTGCAGCCTGCGTGATGGCCGCAATGCGCTCGGACATCTGCTGCCGAGCCTGCGCGTCTGCGACAGACCGTGTGGCTTCCACCAGCCGGGTCCGGTTCTTTTCGAGGACAAAACCCCAGTAGCCATAGCAGTAAAAGATGCCCGCAAGGTAGTTCATCACCAAGCCGATGTTCCCCATAGGGGTGAGGGATAGCAGTTCCGAAAAACGCCCCCAGAGCAAGTATTCGCAGGCGCGCAGGAAGTTGACCAGAGCGAACAGGCTAAACACGACAACTACGATCCAAAGGGCCCGGCTTCGGCGCTGTTTTGCGACCCGTCCGCCCCAGAAAGCGACGCCGGCATCGACGACGGCCAGAGCAATTACGCTCAATACCCGGCCCAAATCATGAAATCTGCCTGCCTCTAGGATGGCGAGAAGCAGGAGCAGTTGCAGGCCCAGCAGTCCGAAGTAAAGACGCTTCGGCCACTGGGCGGGGCTGAGCTCTTGTCGAAGGGCTTCAAAAAAGCACAGAACGGCTGCCAGGCTCAGGGTTGCGGTGAACGGTCCTGCGATCCAGGGTGGCAGGGCGCTGCCGCCGATGAAGAGGGTCACGGTGACCGCATAGAGAGTGGCGCCGGTGAACCAGAGGTTGGACAGGCGGTCATTCTGTCCGCGGAGCATGTACCAGGCGGTGAGCGGTATCAGCCAGTAGATCGCCATCCCGGAGAACAGCAACAAGTAGATGGCGGTTGTGGACTCCGGCATGGTCCCCTCATGCATGCTCGGGCAGGGGCGGCATTCCATGCTTGGCCCGCGCCCTCTGGCAGGCGTCACTGCCTTCGGCAAACTCCCGGCACGGCGAGGGCCGCCACTCGTAGATGCCGCAGGTCACCTTCACGCCCACCTGGCCAGTGAGGGCGGCGCAGCGTATCGGCACATGGTCGGTGCCGCGCATCCGGCAGGTGCTGCCGTTGACCTCCACCGCAAGCCCAGCAGGGACTGTACCGCCCATGTCGTCGAGTTCATAGACCGCGAAGTCGACCCGGAATGTGGCGCAGCAGGCGCCGCAGGAGAGGCAGGCGTGCTCGGAGTCGTTTGCGGCCATGGCGTTGAGGGGCGCAGAGGGCAGTAGGAGCGCGGTGGGGGATGCGGTCGGGAACGGGCTGACCCACCTCAGACCTTGCCCAGCAACAGGTACTCCATCAGCGCCTTCTGCACGTGCATCCTATTCTCTGCCTCATCCCAAACCACGGACTGCGGGCCGTCGATGACGTCTGCATCGACTTCCTCGCCCCGGTGGGCCGGCAGGCAGTGCATGAAGAGCGCGTCGGGCTTGGCCAGGGACATCAGGTCTGGCGTTACGCACCAGTCGGCAAAGGCCTTGCGGCGAGCTTCGTTCTCGGCCTCGTAGCCCATGCTCGTCCAAACGTCAGTGGTGACCAGATCGGCGCCCACGCAGGCCTCGCGTGGATCCTGGAATACCCGGTAACTTTCAGTGCTGCGTACGCCCGCCACGCCCTGGTCCACCTCGTAGCCACTGGGTGTGCTCACGTGCACGGTGAACCCGAGCAGGTCGGCGGCCTGCAGCCAGGTGTTGGCCATGTTGTTGCCGTCGCCCACCCAGGCCACCACCTTGCCGCGAAGGCGGTCCAGACTCGGACGGCCCTGTCCGTCTAGGCAGCGGTGTTCCATGTAGGTGAACAGGTCGGCCAAGATCTGGCAGGGGTGGAACTCATTGGTCAGGCCGTTGATGACCGGCACCCGCGAATGGGAGGCGAAGCGCTCGATCTTGTCCTGGCCGAAGGTGCGGATCATCACCAGGTCGACCATGCGGCTGATGACACGGGCCGAGTCCTCGATCGGCTCGGAGCGCCCCAACTGGCTGTCGCCGGTGGTCAGATGCACCACCGAACCGCCCATCTGGTACATGCCCGCCTCGAAGCTCACCCGGGTACGGGTCGATGCCTTTTCGAAAATCATCGCCAGCGTGCGGTCGGTCAAGGGCTGGTATTTCTCGTAAGCCTTGAACTTGCGCTTGATGATGGCGGCGCGCTCAAAGAGCCAGGCATAGTCCTCGGCAGTGAAGTCGGAGAACTGCAGGTAGTGGCGGATGGCCATGGGGGCTCGCTTTGCGTGTTCGCTGGTTCGCTGTCTGGCTTATTCGGCCAGGAAGGCGGTGATGAGCGGCGCCAGAATGGCCACGATCTCGTCGGCCTCTGCCTCGGTGAGGATGAGGGAGGGCACCAGGCGCACCACCGTGTCGGCGGTGACGGACAGCAACAATCCAGCGTCGACCGCACGCTGAACCAGCAAGCCGCAGGGCTTGGCCAGTTCCACTCCCAGCATCAGCCCTTGGCCTCGGATTTCCTTCACGCCGTCGACACCCGAAAGCGCCTGCTCCAGGGACGACTTGAGGTGCGCGCCCACACGTGCTGCGTTCTCCAGTAAGCCGTCTTCCTCCATGATGCGGATGGTTTCGACGCCCGCGCGCATGGCCAGCGGGTTGCCGCCGAAGGTGGTGCCGTGATTACCCGGTTGAAAAATGGCCGCCGCGCGCGGGCCGGCCAGCACTGCGCCGATCGGCACCCCAGAGCCCAGGCCTTTGGCCAGCGGCATCACGTCGGGCACGA
>JAURKV010000165.1 GCA_030831585.1 Ramlibacter sp.
GCGCTTGAGCTCACGCATCACCAACTCGCCGATGCGGGTGGACGGCACTTCACGCACCCCCATATTGAGCAGCTTTTCCTCGATGCGCTCGATGGCCGAGTCGACCTGCTCGGTGCTCACCGGCCGCTTGCGCAAGGCCAGGTTCATCGAGCCCACCAGCTTGCTGCGGTCGAACTCGATGCGCCGACCGTCTTTTTTTACCACCGCAGGGAAGGTGACGTCCGGCCGCTCATAGGTGGTAAAGCGCTTCTCGCAGTGGGCGCACTGGCGCCGCCGGCGAATGAAGAGCCCGTCTTCGGCCACGCGGGTCTCGACCACCTGGGTCTCGGCGTTGCCGCAGAAGGGACATTTCATGGGTTTGCTCCTGGGCGCCGGCGATGCAAGTGGCGAGGGCTTTAGCCGTAAACCGGGAAGCGGCTGGTCAGCGCATGGACCTTTTCGCGTACCGCGGCGATGTTGGCCTCGTCGCGCGGCTTGTCAAGCACATCGGCGATCAGGTTCGCGGTCATGCGCGCCTCTTCTTCCTTGAAGCCGCGGGTGGTCATGGCCGGTGTACCGATGCGCACGCCGCTGGTGACCATCGGCTTTTCGGGGTCGTTGGGAATGGCGTTCTTGTTGATGGTCATGTGCGCACTGCCTAGCACCGCCTCGGCTTCCTTGCCGGTGATGCCCTTGGCGCGCAGGTCGACCAGCATCACATGGCTCTCGGTGCGCGCGCTCACGATGCGCAGGCCGCGCTGGGTCAGGGTCTCGGCCACGGTCTGGGCGTTCTTGATCACCTGCTGCTGGTAGATCTTGAACTCAGGGGCTAGCGCCTCCTTGAAGGCCACTGCCTTGGCGGCAATGACGTGCATCAGCGGACCGCCCTGCAGGCCCGGGAAGATGGCTGAGTTGATCGCCTTCTCGTGCTGGGCCTTCATCAAGATGATGCCGCCGCGCGGACCGCGCAGGCTCTTGTGGGTGGTCGAGGTCACCACATCGGCATGCGGCACCGGGTTGGGGTAGACACCGGCGGCAATCAGGCCGGCGTAGTGGGCCATGTCGACCAGGAAGATCGCGCCGACATCACGGGCCACCTTGGCGAAACGCTCGAAGTCGATGCGCAGGGAGTAGGCCGAGGCGCCAGCGATGATGAGCTTTGGCTTGGACTCGTGGGCCTTGCGCTCCATCGCGTCGTAGTCGATCTCTTCCTTGTCATTCAGGCCGTAGGAGACGACCTTGAACCACTTGCCCGACATGTTCAGCGGCATGCCATGGGTCAGGTGGCCGCCCTCGGCCAGGCTCATGCCCATGATGGTGTCGCCCGGCTTGAGGAAGGCCAGAAAAACCGCCTCGTTGGCCGAGGCCCCGCAGTGTGGCTGCACGTTGGCTGCGTCGGCGCCAAACAGCTGCTTCACGCGGTCGATGGCCAGTTGCTCGGCGATGTCGACGTTCTCGCAGCCGCCGTAGTAACGCTTGCCGGGGTAGCCTTCGGCGTACTTGTTGGTCAGCTGGGTGCCCTGGGCCGCCATCACAGCGGGGGAGGCGTAGTTCTCGCTGGCGATCAGCTCAATGTGCTCTTCCTGGCGGCGGTTCTCGGCCTGGATGGCGGCGAACAGTTCAGGGTCGGTTTGTTCGATGAGATGGTTGCGGTGGAACACGGCGGCAGTCCTGTAAGAGGTGGCTCCCTGAGGCCGGTCGGGGTGGTCGGCAGGGCGGCGGCAGGCGACGCCCGGTCGATGTCCGGCCGGATCAGGGCTGCCCAGGCGAACGGCTGAACCGGCTTGAGCCGGGGCACGCTCCCCCGTGGTGACCCACGTCGGCCAGGGCATGCCCACCGGGGGCAAGCCGCGCCTATCGCCAGTCGCGTGCACCCGAAGTGTAGCCCAGGGCCCGTGCGATTCGGCCCGGACCGATCAGGACGGTGGCGGGGCGGAAGGGTTGTTGCTGCGAGCTGCCAGCGGCACTGTCTGACCAGCGGCGACCTGCCGCAGCCGCTCGTGCTCGGCCAGAACCTTCTCGACATAGCCGCCGTCTTCGGTTTCCGGGCCAGCGCCCACATAGAGGCGCAGGCCGCCCTCGACCGAGCCACCTCGCGTGATGCAGTCTTGCAGCACCTTCACCCCCACCCGCAAGTTGCTCACCGGGTCGAAGGCGGCGAGCTTGCCGCCGAACAGGCCGTACTTCTCGGCATGCACCTTGGTCATCACCTGCATCAGTCCTTGGGCGCCCACCGGGCTCTGGGCGAACGGATTGAAGCTCGATTCGACCGCCATCACCGCCAGGATCAGGGTCGGGTCAATTTTGTATTTGTTGCCCAGCTCATAGGACTCCGCCACCAGGGCGCTGATCGGCTCAGGCGCGACCCGGTACTTTTTGCTGAGCCAGTACGCCAGGGCCGCCTGCTGCTTGGGCAATTCCCGCGGATCGGTCGCAGTGGCTCGCTCGATCCCGGTGAGGTCGGCCACGATGCCCATGGCGTCTGCCTGCCGGGCCTGCAGCCAGGTCATCAGCTGGGCCTCACCGGAGCTGCGCAGGTCTGGCTTGAAGGCGAAGGCCGCAGCAACAAACACCACCAC
>JAURKV010000166.1 GCA_030831585.1 Ramlibacter sp.
ACCGCGTTGCCCAGCACGCGGAAGGTGTAGCCGAACGGGTTGTAAGCCGCCGCGTCCGCACGCTGCAACGCGGCCTGCAGCGGCACCTGCCAGGGTGCTGGCGCCCTCGGCCCAGGTGTCGAGACCGGCCAGGCAATTGAGCAGGGTCGACTTGCCCACACCCGATTCGCCGACGATGGCAACGAACTCGCCCGGCGCCACCGACAGCGACACCTCTTCGAATACCGTCGCCGGCCCATAGCGCTTGGCCAGACCCTGGGCGTGGAGCACTGCGTCTGTCATGGCGTGCTCCCGCCGAGGCTCGCAGCGGACGGGTCCAGACGCGTCCAGACGCTCTCAATGGCTTGCACCACCCGCGCCACCGCCTGCGGCTGGTCGCCGGCAATCACCTGGCGCGCCGGCATGCTGCGCAGCCAGGTGATTTGCCGCTTGGCCAGTTGCCGAGTGGCGGCAATACCGCGCTCGCACAGCGAGGCAGCGTCCTGCTGCATCGCGCCGCTGTGTGCGTCCAGCCACTCCCAGGCTTGCCGGTAGCCTACGCAGCGCATGCTAGGCAGGTCGGGCGACAAGTCCCCCCGGGCGCGTAGGGCACGCACCTCGCCCAGGAAGCCGTCCGCCAGCATTTTCTCAAAGCGCTGGGCAATTCGACCATGCAGCCAGGCGCGGTCCTCGGGCTCCATGGAGATGAAGAGGGCGGGTGGCATCGGCGTTGCGATAGCGGGGGTACGGCCAGTGGCCCCGAGGGTGAGTGCGTTGGTCCGGGGGGCTGATGAGGTGTCCTCGTTAGCCGGCGCGGTCTGCCCGGCATGCCAGTCGCTCAGGGTCCGCCCCGAAATCTGCCAGACCTCCAGCGCCCGCTGGATGCGCTGTGAATCGTGAGGGGCCAGGCGAGCCGCGGTGAGCGGGTCGACCTGCGCCAGCCGCGCGTGCATCGCCGGCCAGCCCAGGGCAGCCGCGTCCGCATCGAGGGCGGCGCGCACCGCGGCGTTGGCAGCCGGCATGGCCGCCAGGCCCTCGAACAGGGCCTTGAAGTACAGCATGGTGCCGCCCACCAGCAGGGGCAGGGCGCCGCGTCCGCGAATCTCGCGCACCAGGCGGGCCGCGTCCGCCGCAAACTCGGCGGCGCTGTAGGCCTCACTCGGGTCGCGGAGGTCGATCAGGTGGTGCGGCACCGCAGCGCGCTCGGCGGGCGTGGGCTTGGCGGTGCCGATGTCCATGCCCCGGTACACCAGGGCCGAGTCCACGCTCACGATCTCCACCGGCAATCGAGCCGCCACCGCCAGTGCGGCCGCGGTTTTTCCGCAGGCGGTCGGGCCGGCCAGGGCCACGTAGGCCGGGGCCGGGCCAGGGCCCGAGGCTAGGAGCTGCGGGCGTGGCTCAGGCACCAGGGACCTCACTCAGGTCTCGCACCTCACCCACATCTTTCACTTCGCCATGGCGCTGCACCAGCGTCCAGGCTACCAGCGCCACCAGCACGCTCCAGACCCAGATGCCGTAGGTCATGGGGACGACTGTGCCGTCCATGTGCCGGCCCAGCCAGCCCCCGATCAAAAACGCGGCCGACATCATCAGCACGCCGTTCATCGCCGAGGCCGCACCGGCCATGCGCGGAAAGGGCGACACCGCGCCCGCCTGCCCGCAGGACTGGTGGATGCCATGGGCCATGGCATAGAGCCACAAGGTCGGCAGTAAGGTCCACACCTGGGCCATGTCGGCCAGGGTGAACACGCCCATGAGGGTGCCGGAGGTCAGTGTCATGGCGGCACCGACGGCCACCGTCTTGCGCAGGCCCAAGGCCGCCAGCAGCCGCCGGCAAAGAAAGGTGCCGGCAATGTAGAAGACCGACATGCTGAAGATAGACACGCCGTATTGGAGGCGGCTCAGGCCCAGCACTTCGGTGAACACGAAGGGCGAGGTGGTGAGAAAGGTCATCAGGCCGGCGAAGGTGAGCAAGGTGAGCAACGACCAGGCGCGGAAGCTGGGGTGGCGCAGCACCGTCACCCAGTTGTGTGCCAGGGCTACTGGGTGCATCGGCGTGCGCCGTTCGCGCGGCAGCGTCTCACGAAAGCGCAGCGCCACCAGGGCCAGGGCCAGCGCGCCATAACCGGCGATGAAGGCCAGAGCCCAGCGCCAGCCGGCGTACTCGGCCAGCACGCCGCCAGCCAAGGGGCCGACACAGGCCAGCACGCCAAGCCCCGTCTGGGCCCGGGACATGACACGGACTGCCTCAGCCGGCTCGAAGCCGTCGCGCAGTACCGCGCGGCCGCTCATGACGATGGCGCCCATGGCTGCGCCCTGAAAGGAGCGCCAGGCCAGCAGGGCGTCGATGGTTGGCGCCAGCGCGCAGGCCACGGCGGCGACGGTGAAGGCCGCCAGGCCCACCAGCAGCACCGGCTTGCGGCCGAAGCGGTCGGACAGCGGTCCCCAGGCCAGTTGCGACAGACCAAAAGGCAGCAGCATGCCGGTGAGCGTGAGCTGGACCTGGGCCACGCTGGCGCCCAGGTCTCGGGTCAGCGCAGACATGCCGGGCAGGAACAGATCAGTCGAGATGGGGTGAATGCCGATCATCATCGCGATGAACAGCACCATCAGCTGGGGCGACATGGCGCTCATCGTCCCCGCAGAAAGAGGCCGTCGAGTTCGCGTATCGAGAGCTGGCGCCAGGTGGGGCGGCCGTGGTTGCACTGGTCGGCGCGCTCGGTGGCTTCCATCTGCCGCAGCAGCGCGTTCATCTCTTCGATCGTGAGCCGGCGGTTGGCGCGCACCGCGCCGTGGCAGGCCATGGTGGCGAGCAGCTCGTTGCGTGCCTGTTCCACCACGGTGCTGGCCTCGTGCTGGCCCAATTCAGCCAGCACGCTGCGCGCGAGCTCGACCGCGTCGCCCTGCGCCAGGCTGGCCGGCACCGCGCGCACCGCCAGGGTTTGCGCCGACAGCGGCGTGATCTCCAGCCCCAGGGCCGCCAGCGTGTCGGCGCAGGCCGCGGCGGTGGCCTGCTCCTGCGCGGTGGCGGCGAAGCTGGCGGGAATGAGCAGGTCCTGGCGGGCCAGGGCCTGGTCAGCGCCCTCCATTTGGGTCTTGAGCTTCTCGTAGACGATGCGCTCGTGGGCGGCGTGCATGTCGACGATGACCAACCCCTGCCGGTTCTCAGCCAGGATGTAGATGCCTTGCAATTGCGCGAGGGCGCGGCCCAGGGGCCACTCGCCCTCGGGCAGGGGCTTGGCTTCGCCGCCTGCCCAGGGTGCCGGCGCGCCGGCGGCACCCCAGCCCTGTGTGCCCAGACCCTGCTCGCCGGGTGCCGGCTCGGCGGCGGTCAATCGGCCCGGCTGCCAGAGCAGACCCAGGTCTTGAACCCGTTGTCCCCACGCCGCCTCACGCGGCGGGAAGGCCATGCCGGTCTGCGACCAGCGTGCTGTGGTCGGGTCTGCCGCATCGCCGGCAGTGGAGGCTGAGGGGGGTAGCCCGGTGGCAGGCCAGCCCCGCAGCGAGGCCGTCTCCGACGCCGAACCTGCTTGGCCCGCGCGCGAGGCGGCGAGCGCTTGGTCGACCGCGTGGCGCACCACCTGATGCACCGCGCGGCCGTCGCGAAAGCGCACCTCGATCTTGGTCGGGTGCACGTTCACATCGACCTGGGCCGGGTCGATGGACAGGGACAGCACATAGACCGGCTGGCGCTGGCCGTGCAGCACGTCCTCGTAGGCGCTGCGGGCGGCATGGCCGATGACCTTGTCGCGCACATAGCGGCCGTTCACGTAGGCGTACTGGTGGTCAGCGCGAGCGCGGGCTGCATCGGGCGTGCCCGCGCGACCGATGACCTGCAGCGGGCCAGCCTGGAACTCCACCGCCACGCTCTGGGCCAGAAAGTCTTCGCCGAGCACGTCGCCCATGCGCTGCTCGGCGCTGGCGGCCGGCCGCCACTGCTCGACCAGCCGGCCCTCGTGCCAGACCGCAAAGCCCACCTCCGGGCGCGTCAGTGCGTGGCGCCGCACCGCCTCGAGGCAGTGGGCCAGCTCGGTAGCGTCTGTCTTGAGAAATTTGCGCCGCGCGGGGGTGCTGAAAAACAGCTCTTTGACTTCGACCGTCGTACCGGTGGCCCTGGCTGCAGGCCGCAGCTCGCCGCTGCGGCTGTCGAGGGCGAAGGCGTTGGCCGCGTCCTCGGTGCGCGAGAGCAGGGTGAGCTCGCTGACCGAGGCGATGGCGGCCAGCGCCTCACCGCGAAAGCCCATGGTGCCCACCGACTCGAGGTCGTGCAGGGAGCCGATCTTGCTGGTGGCGTGGCGCTTGAGGGCCACGGGCAACTCCTCGCGCGGAATGCCGCCACCGTCGTCTTCCACCGAGATGAGGCGCGCCCCGCCGGCCAGCAGCCGCACGGTGACCTGTCGGGCGCCGGCGTCGAGCGCGTTGTCCACCAGCTCGCGCACCACCGAGGCCGGCCGCTCAATCACCTCGCCGGCCGCGATCTGGCTGATCAGCTCGTCGGGGAGCTCGCGAATGGGGCGGCGTGGGCTCAGGGGGCTCGGTGAAATCACCGCCCGATTCTAGGCGGCGGGGATAATCCCCCTCCGATGGAACTCCTCACCCTGCTCCTGGACTTTGTCCTGCATGTCGACCGCTATCTCGATGCCTTCGTTCGCGACCATGGCACCTGGGTCTACCTTCTGTTGTTCCTGATCGTCTTTGTCGAGACCGGCGTGGTGGTCATGCCTTTTTTGCCGGGTGACTCGCTGCTGTTCGTGGTGGGCGCACTGTGCGGCGCCGGCCTGATGGATTACTCCGCCGCTGTGACGGTGCTGTTGGCAGCGGCGATTTTGGGCGACCAGTGCAACTACCTGATCGGCCGGCAGGTCGGGCCCCGGGTGTTCCAGTGGGAGCAGTCTCGGTTTTTCAACCGAAATGCGTTTTTGCAGGCGAACGCCTTTTACGAGAAGCACGGGCCGGTGACGCTCATCGTTGCCCGCTTTCTTCCCTTTGTCCGCACCTTCGCCCCCTTCGTGGCCGGCGTGGCCGCCATGACCCGCAGCCGCTTCACCGTCTTCAACGTGGTGGGCGCCGTGATCTGGGTGCTGGGGATCTGCACCGCGGGCTACTTTCTGGGCTCCATGCCCTGGGTGAAGGAGAACCTCGACAAGATCATCTGGGGCCTGATCCTGGTGCCGGGCTTGCTGGCCCTGCTCGGCAGCTGGCGCGCGCGGCGGCGGTCGGCGGCAGGACCGAAGGCCTGAGCCAAGGGCTTGCCGCGCCCACCCTCCCGGGCCGCCCACTTGCCGATGATCGGGTCTTGTTAAGTCGATACCTAAGAATCAATAACGCTTGCTAAATGATTACTAAGTAGTAAAAATGACCTCTCAACTCATCATTGGGAGGTTTCATGGGATACGCGATCAAGAAAGTTGCCAAAGTGGCGGTGACCCTGGCGCTGGGCTCGGTTCTGGTGGCTTGCGGGGGAGGGCAATCGGAGTCGGATTCGGCACAGGGCTCTGGGGGGGGGACGGGCATCACCGCGTCGGTTGAGGGCGAGTGGCTTTCCCCCTGCGACTATGACCCAGTCGGCAATAAGAACTACCAAACCTCGCTCAGACTGAGCCAGACGTTTTCCTCGCAATTGAACGGGTCCTTCAACACTCTTTCCTACGTCGGTTCGGGTTGCACGGGTTCCCCAACCCCCGTGGAATATCGCGTTGCGGTCTTGACGCTACAACAGACGAATGGGCTGGTCTTGACCGTGCAGGCGGTGGGCGTGACCCCGCAGAAGGTGAAGGTTGTTGATTCGGGTGTGACCTACTGGGCCTGGATTGCGCTGAAGGATGCGCAGACCCTGGGCTACCTCGAAGGCGCACAAAGCGCGACAGAGAGATACCCCACCCTTGCTGACGACACGGGCAGCAATTTGCAGGTCTGGACTCGGGTGGTCACCCCTTAAGCGGAGCGCCCCTGCGGGCCACCCTTCACTGGAAAAACCCGCGCAACTTGTCCGCCCAGCTGTCCTCGCTGGGCGTGTGCTTGGCACCGCCCTTCTTGAGGGAGTCGTCCAGCTCTTTGAGCAGCTTGCGCTGTGGCTCGGAGAGCTTGACCGGCACCTCGACGCCGATGTGGCAATAGAGGTCGCCGGGGTAGCTTGAGCGCACGCCCTTGATGCCCTTGCCACGCAGGCGGAACTGCTTGCCGTGCTGGGTGCCCTCGGGGATGTCGATCGCCGCCTTGCCTGAGAGCGTGGGCACCTCGATCTCGCCGCCCAGGGCGGCCCGGGCCATGCTGACCGGCACCACGCAGTGCAGGTCGTCGCCGTCACGCTCGAAGATGCTGTGCTTTTTGAGGCGAATCTCGATGTAGAGGTCGCCCGGCGGCCCGCCATTGGTGCCGGGTTCGCCGTTGCCGGCGCTGCGAATGCGCATGCCGCCGTCGATGCCGGTGGGAATTTTCACCTCCAGCGTTTTCTGGCGCTTGACCTTGCCTGCGCCCTGGCAGGCAGGGCAGGGCTCGGGGATGATCTTGCCGCTACCGCGGCACTGCGGGCAGGTTTGTTGCACGCTGAAAAAGCCCTGGCGCATCTGCACCACGCCCTGGCCGTGGCAGCTGGCGCAGGTTTTGGCCTGGGTGCCGGGCTTGGCACCCGAGCCGTTGCAGGGGGCGCAGTTGTCCCAACTGGGGATACGGATCTGGGCGTCCTTGCCGGTGGCCGCCTCTTCCAGGGTGATTTCCATCGCGTAGGACAGGTCGCTGCCGCGAAAGACCTGGCGCCCGCCGCCGCCCCGGCCGCTACGGCCCTGGCCGAAGATGTCGCCGAAGATGTCGCCAAAGGCGTCGGCGAAGCCCCCGCCGCCTTCGCCACCGCCGGGGCCGCCGCGCATATTGGGGTCCACACCGGCGTGACCGTACTGGTCGTAGGCGGCACGCTTCTCGGCGTCGGAGAGCATCTCGTAGGCTTCCTTGCCCTCCTTGAACTTGGCTTCCGCGTCCTTGGAGGCCTCCCCCTGGTTGCGGTCAGGGTGGTGCTTCATCGCAAGCTTGCGATAGGCCTTCTTGATTTCCTCGTCCGAGGCGTTCTTGGGCACGCCCAGGACTTCGTAGTAATCGCGTTTGCTAGCCATGTTCTTTCGTTCGCCTGGTGGCAGGCCGCGCCTTCAGCAAAAAAGCCGCGCGGACCGGTGGCGGGGCAGGAAGCCCACACCAACAGGTCGCACGCGGCGCGGTGGCAGGCAGTGAATGCGTGCCAGCCCGGGGGCGCAGGTCCTGGTGTCTCCGGGTTTAGCCTTTCTTGACTTCCTTGACTTCAGCGTCGACCACATTGTCGTCGTTCGGCTTGGCCGAGGCCTGCGCACCGGCGTCGCCGCCCGGGGCGGCACCGGCCGCGCCCGCTGCGCCGGCGGCGGCCTGCTGGGCCTGCTGGTCGGCATACATCTTTTCGCCGAGCTTTTGGCTCACGGCCATGAGCTCATTGGTCTTGGACTCGATTGCGTCCTTGTCCTCGCCCTTGAGCGCCTCGTCCAGCGACTTGACGGCGGCCTCGATGGCTTCTTTCTCGCCCGCTTCGAGCTTGTCGCCGTAGTCGGTGAGGCTCTTGCGCACGCTGTGGACCATGGCCTCGCCTTGGTTGCGCGCCTGAACGATCTCGAGCTTTTTCTTGTCTTCGGCGGCGTTGAGCTCGGCGTCCTTGACCATCTTCTGGATCTCGTCTTCCGAGAGGCCCGAGTTGGCCTTGATGGTGATCTTGTTTTCCTTGCCGGTGCCCTTGTCCTTGGCGCTCACGTGCAAGATGCCGTTGGCGTCAATGTCAAAAGTCACCTCGATCTGCGGCATGCCGCGAGGGGAGGGTGGAATGCCCTCAAGGTTGAACTCGCCCAGGCCTTTGTTGCCCGCGGCCATCTCGCGCTCGCCCTGGTAGACCTTGATGGTCACCGCCGGCTGGCTGTCGTCGGCGGTGGAGAAGGTCTGCGCGAACTTGGTCGGGATGGTGGTGTTCTTGGCGATCATTTTGGTCATGACGCCACCCAGGGTCTCGATGCCCAGAGACAGGGGGGTCACGTCCAGCAGCAGCACGTCGGTGCGGTCGCCGCCGAGCACCTGGCCCTGGATGGCAGCGCCCACGGCCACGGCTTCGTCGGGGTTGACGTCCTTGCGCGGCTCTTTGCCGAAGAACTCCTTGACCTTGTCCTGCACCTTGGGCATGCGGGTCATGCCGCCGACCAGGATCACGTCATGGATGTCCTTGACATTCACGCCCGCATCTTTGATGGCCACGCGGCAGGGCTCGATGGTGCGCTCGATGAGCTCGTCGACCAGGCTCT
>JAURKV010000167.1 GCA_030831585.1 Ramlibacter sp.
CGGCGTCTCGGGCGCCATGGGCTGGGCGATTGCCCCGGCCATACTTGTGCCCCTGACGGTGGCGTTCTCCTGGCGGGTGGCGTTGGCTGCCGCGGCCGTCTTGATTTGGGGCGTGTGGTTGCTCGTCTGGCTGCGGAGGCGGCAACTTACCCTGGCCCCTGCGCCCATCCCGGAGCCTGGCAGGGACGGAGGCATGGCGGACAACGGCCTGTCTTTTCTGCGGCTTCCCGCGGTTTGGATGTGCTGGAGCTTCTTTTTCCTGTCCGCTTGCGCGCTGAGCGCGGTGCAAACCTTCGCTCCTGAAGCGGCGCGGCAGATCCACGAAGTTCCGGTCGCCTGGGCGGCCGTGTGCCTGTCGGTGTACATGGCCTCCAACGCCGGAGGAGGCATCCTAGGGGGCTTCCTCGTGGGCGATGGCTCGCGGAGCGAGCGGATCATCGGTTTTGCGATCGCAGGTGCCGCAACCATTTCACTGGCTATGGCACTTCTTCCGCTGCCTGCACTGGTCGTTCCGGTGCTCTTTGGCGCCATGGGCATGGCTGTGGGGATGGCCGGCCCGTCGCGCGACCTGATCATCAAGCGGTCCACGCCTGCGCATGCTTCGGGCCGCGTCTATGGGGTGGTGTATTCGGGCTTAGACATCGGACAGGCGCTCGCCCCCCTGTTTTATGGCCCGCTCATGGACGGAAAACACTACCAAGCGGTCTGGATAGCTTTGGCGTTTGCTCAGGCTGCCCTGATCTTCACTGCACTGAATGTGCGGCGCGTTGCAGGGACGAAGCCGGCCTGAGCCTCAGTGTGAGCACGCTTGCGCGTGCGGCAATGAAAAAGGGGCCGCTTGCGCGTGCGGCAATGAAAAAGGGCCGCTTGCGCGGCCCTTGTCACACATTGAGAAGCCGGAGGGCTTACTTGACGTGCTTACCGATCAGGCCGGCCATCTCGAACATCGAGACCTGAGCCTTGCCGAAAATGGCCTTGAGCTTGTCGTCGGCATTGACCATGCGCTTGTTAGCGGCGTCTTGCAGCTTGTTTTTCTTGATGTACGTCCACAGCTTCGAGACGACCTCGGTGCGGGGCAGGGGAGCGGCACCCACGACGGCGGCCAGGGCGGCGCTGGGGGTCAGCGGCTTCATGAACGCGGCGTTGGGCGTGCGCTTCTTGGCGGGGGCCTTCTTCGCAGCCGGCTTCTTGGCCGGAGCAGCTTTCTTGGCCGGAGCAGCCTTCTTCGCCGGTGCGGCCTTCTTGGCCGGAGCAGCCTTCTTCGCCGGTGCGGCCTTCTTCGCCGGTGCTGCCTTCTTGGCAGCGACCTTCTTGGCCGGGGCCTTCTTCGCGGGGGCTTTTTTCGCCGCAGCTTTCTTCGCAGTTGCCATTTGGATTTCCTTCTAGAAGTTGGTTGGTTGCCAGAGTGACCATCTGTTCGCCCCGGCATCGCGGATGCTAATGGAGAAAAAGCCGGTTTCCAAGCGAAAAAAGGCTTTTTTCATTGGGGAATGTCGCTTTTTTTCATTGGGGCCGGCCTTGGTTTCCCTCGGGGGTTGTCTGCGGCCCCCTCTCCCCGAGCCCTACCGCTTGCCCTGCGGGCCAGGTCGCGAGAATCACACCCACCAAAGCCACCCCGAGCGCCAGCCCCTGGAGAGGGTCCGGCGACTCTCCCATGGCAAGTACTCCCACCAGGGCGGTCGAAATGGGGAGCATGACGGTGAACACCCCTGCGCGCGCAGCGGGAACCCCGCGCAGACCGGTCATCCATAGCCAGACCGTCCAGACACTGGCGGCCATCCCATAGAACAGCAAGAGCGCCCAAGCACTCCATGGCACCGCTCCAAAATCGAAGCCCCAGGCTGCCCAAAGTCCCCAGGGTGTGACCAGCGCCAGGCCCCAAAGGTTGATAAGCGCGGAGATGCGGCGAGGTGTCAAAGACCCGGTCAAGGCCTTCCCGATCACCGCGTAGGCCGCTTCGCACAGGACAGCGCCGAAAACAAGCAGATTGCCAACCCCGGCATTGGCCCATCCCTCCGGCCCTGCCACGCCTGGTTTACCCGCTCCAGCGAGCAGGGCGATTCCGCAAGCGGCACAGGCGATGGCGACAGCGCTGCGCCCATCGATCCGCTCCTTGAGAAACAGGAGCCCGAGGAGGCCGACAACGGCTGGGATCGCGGCCATGATCACGCCCGCCGACACGGCACTGGTGAGGCCCATGCCAGCCAGCATGCAGACCGAAAAGAGGAAGTTGCCCAGAAACGACCCCATGAAGAGAAGTCTGTGGAGACGAGGTGTGAGCGGGACGTCGCCTGGGACAGGGTGCAGCCATCTGGCCATGGCGAGAGCTCCGATCGCGAACCGTAGCCATGCCAGCAGCATGACCGGGAAGACAGCTACCAATGGCTTGGCCAAAGCGACATAGCAGCCCACTAGAGACATGCTGAGCGCGAGCGAACCGTAGGCGAGGAAGGGATGCAAGGGCAGTCGGAGGGGCGGTGGCAATGTCCGGCCGATCATGCATCAGCGCCGGCGGGCACCGTCCTTACCCATCATTGGCGGGGCCGCTCGGATTCGTCGTTTCAGCCACCGACATGCGTTTTGTATCATGAAATAATGCAATGATGCGCCGCCGCAATATTTCTCAATATAAGAAGTGATATGCCGTATTGCAAAACGGCGGACGTATCTATCTGATTTTAATGAAGAAAAATAATCTCTTCTATAAGACACAAGAGCTGACAGTAGTCTTCTACAAGACTACATTAATCCTTAGCGCATCTCTCTTTTTTCAATCCATCAGGAGCATCACCATGTCGAACTGGAGCCACCTCTCTCGCGAACAGCAAATCGCCCAACTCGAAAAGGACTGGGCCGAGAACCCTCGTTGGAAGGGCGTCAAGCGCGGCTACAGCGCCGCCGACGTGGTTCGCCTGCGTGGCTCTGTTCAGATCGACTACACACTGGCCAAGCGCGGATCCGAGAAACTGTGGAGCCTCGTCAATGGCGGCGCCGCCAAGGGCTATGTGAACGCCTTTGGTGCCATTTCCGCAGGTCAGGCCATGCAGCAGGCCAAGGCCGGGCTCGAGGCGGTGTATCTGTCTGGCTGGCAGGTCGCTGCGGACGGCAATACCTCCGAGACCATGTACCCCGACCAGTCCCTCTACGCCTACGACTCGGTGCCTACCATGGTCCGACGGATCAACAACACCTTCAAGCGCGCGGACGAAATCCAGTGGTCGCGTGGCGTCGGTCCCGGCGACAAGGAGTACACAGACTACTTCTTGCCCATCGTTGCCGACGCGGAGGCCGGCTTTGGTGGCGTGCTCAACGCTTTCGAGCTGATGAAGAACATGATCGCTGCCGGCGCCGCTGGCGTTCATTTTGAAGACCAACTGGCAGCCGTGAAAAAGTGTGGACACATGGGTGGCAAGGTGCTCGTGCCGACGCAGGAGGCCGTGGAGAAGCTCATTTCGGCTCGTTTCGCTGCGGACGTGATGGGCGTGCCCACCATCGTTTTGGCACGGACTGACGCCGAGGCGGCCAATCTTTTGACGTCTGACCACGACGCCAACGACAAGCCCTTCATTACCGGAGAGCGCACCCAAGAAGGTTTCTACCGCGTCCGTAATGGCATGGAGCAGTCGATCTCGCGCGGCGTCGCCTACGCGCCCTACGCCGACCTGGTGTGGTGCGAGACCGGCACGCCGGACCTGGGATTCGCACGCGAGTTTGCCGAGGCTGTTCACGCCAAATGCCCGGGCAAGCTGCTTTCGTACAACTGCTCCCCGTCTTTCAACTGGAAGAAGAACCTTGACGACAAGGCCATCGCGTCGTTCCAGGAGAAGCTCTCCGAGATGGGCTACAAGTACCAGTTCATCACGCTGGCCGGCATCCACATCAACTGGTACAACTCCTTCAAGTTCGCCCATGCCTACGCTCGTGGCGAGGGCATGAAGCACTATGTGGAAATGGTGCAGGAGCCCGAGTTCAAGGCGCGCGAGCAGGGTTACACCTTCGTGTCGCATCAGCAGGAAGTGGGCGCCGGTTACTTCGACGATGTGACCACGGTGATCCAGGGCGGCTCGTCCTCCGTCAAGGCCCTGTCTGGGTCGACGGAAGAAGAGCAGTTCCACTGATCGACTCAGTGGCCCGATTGGCATGCCCCTGAACGGGGATCCCGCTTGGCCTTCGCCACCGCTGAAGTCACCGTATGCCGAAGGCGTCCGGTGGCTTTTTCTTGTCCAGACCCGGTGGTTAGAATTGCACGGGGAGCAACATTCCCAGTCCACAGTCCAGCAAGGGCGAGAAAGGCAATTCGGTTATGACACCGCGAACTACACAGCGAAAGACCGTCGGTTGACGGTTGTGCGGTCGCGTTCTCTTGCAGGCCCATGGGCCCACATCAAGCGCGGCATCGATCCGCGCTTTTTTCTGGGCTGGCGCTCTTTCACCGCACCGCCCCTAGCGCCTCCAAAGATTTCCAAGGCACCCCCACCATGATTCAGATCACGCTTCCCGACGGTTCGCAACGCCAGTATCCCGGCCCGGTCTCGGTGGCCGATGTGGCCGCCTCCATCGGGGCCGGTCTGGCCAAGGCGGCTATTGCCGGCAGGGTGGATGGCAAGGTGGTCGACACCAGCTTCCTGATCGAGCGTGATGCACCAGTTTCCATCGTCACCGCCAAGGACGTCGACGGCTTGGAGGTGATTCGTCACTCCACCGCCCACCTGCTGGCCTATGCCGTGAAGGAACTGTTTCCCGACGCGCAGGTGACCATTGGCCCGGTCATCGAGCACGGATTCTTCTACGACTTTTCCTACAAGCGTCCCTTCACCCCCGAGGACCTGATTGCGATCGAAAAGCGGATGTCTGAGCTGTCGGCCAAGGACGAGCCGGTGGTGCGCCGTGTGCTCCCGAGGGACGAAGCGGTGAGCTATTTCAAGGGCATCGGCGAGCACTACAAGGCCGAAATCATTTCCAGCATTCCCTCCAACGAGGAGGTGTCGCTCTACCGCGAGGGCGGCTTCGAGGACCTCTGCCGCGGGCCCCACGTGCCCTCGACCGGTAAGCTCAAGCACTTCAAATTGATGAAGGTAGCGGGTGCCTATTGGCGCGGCGATCACCGCAATGAGATGCTGCAACGTGTCTACGGCACTGCCTGGGCCAGCAAGGAGGATCTGCAGCAGTACCTCACGATGCTGGAAGAGGCGGAAAAGCGCGACCACCGGAAGCTGGGGCGCGAGCTGAATCTTTTCCATATTGACGACCATGCTCCTGGCGTGGTGTTCTGGCATCCCAAGGGATGGACCGTCTGGCAGGAAGTCGAGCAGTACATGCGACGCGTGTACCGCGACAACGGCTATCTCGAGGTCAAGGGCCCGCAGATCCTGGACAAGACGCTCTGGGAAAAGACCGGTCATTGGGACAAGTACCGGGAGAACATGTTCACCACGGAGTCGGAGAAGCGCGATTACGCGCTCAAGCCGATGAACTGCCCTGGCCACCTGTTGATATTCAAGCAAGGCATCAAAAGCTATCGCGACCTGCCGCTCCGGTACGGCGAGTTCGGCCAGTGCCATCGCAACGAGCCCTCGGGTGGACTGCACGGCATCATGCGGGTGCGCGGGTTCACCCAGGACGACGGCCATATTTTTTGCACCGAAGACCAGATCTTGCAGGAATGTGTGGACTACACGGCCTTGCTGCAAAAGGTCTATGCCGATTTCGGTTTCCACAACATCATTTACAAAGTCGCGACCCGCCCCAAGGAGCGTATTGGCAGCGACACGATCTGGGACAAGGCAGAAGCTGCACTCATTGAGAGCCTGGACGCCTCCGGCTGCAGCTACGAAATCTCGCCCGGGGACGGCGCTTTTTACGGACCGAAGATTGAATACACGCTCAAAGATGCGATCGGGCGCCAGTGGCAGTGCGGAACCATGCAGGTGGATTTCTCGATGCCCGAGCGCCTGGATGCCGAATATGTGGGGGAGGACGGTGCCCGGCACCGGCCCGTGATGCTGCACCGTGCCATCGTCGGCAGCTTGGAGCGTTTCATCGGAATCTTGATCGAAGAGAGCGCCGGAGCGCTGCCGGCATGGTTGGCTCCGGTGCAGGTGGTGGTGCTCAATATCACCGATGCGCAAGCGGAATACGCCCGTTCTGTGGCCAAAACGCTGCAAAATCAAGGTCTTAGGGTCGAATTGGATCTCCGCAACGAGAAAATCACGTATAAAATCCGCGAGCATTCGATGCAGAAGCTGCCCTACCTGCTGGTCGTTGGTGACAAAGAGGTGGCAGCCGGAGCGGTTGCAGTGCGCGCACGAGGAGGTCAAGACCTCGGTGCAATGTCCTTAGAAGTCTTCATGCAGAAACTACAAAGCGATATTGCTCAAAAATCTTCGTCCTGATACCAATACTGATTGATACCAAGACTGATGTGTGCGCGACTGACATCGTATTTTTTTGAATTTGTGAAGGATTGAACCATCGCTACAGAATTCCGTGATCGCCGTCAG
>JAURKV010000168.1 GCA_030831585.1 Ramlibacter sp.
GCAGGGGCCCTTCGGGCTTCCTTGCGGTGCTCGGCCGCCAGGGGCACGCGAGGCAAACTCGGCCCTCCGGGCCTCAAACATGCCTCGCTCTTCGGCCCCCAGCGCCCTTCGCGCCTCAGCCCCGCATAGGCGCCGCCGAACCCCTACCGCACACCCGACGCTTACCTTTAGCGAAGAGTTTCTCGGCCCCGCTTTTGGTCACTTCATTGGAATAGGTTGCCGGAGAGACACCTTCCGAATGAGGGAAGCGGCGGGTCGGCGGTACGGGGGCAGCGGCGCCTATGCGGGGCTGAGCCGCCGCAGGCGGCGAGTTTGCCCCGGCTCCCGCACGGCGCGAGCAGCGCAGGGAAGCCCGAAGGGCCCCCGCATCGAAGCCGATGCGCCCGTACCGCCTACCCGGCGCGCTGCAGCCCAAAGGACAGAGCCGTACCGCCTACCCCGCGCCGCGACAGGCCTAGGAAGTCAAGCGCGCAATCAGCCCGTCAAATACGCCCCCACCAGCGCCACCCAGTAGCTCGCCGTCGTCGGCAAGATGCGGTCGTTGAAGTCATATGCGGTGTTGTGCACCATGCACCCCGGCCCCTCCTGACCATCGCCGTTGCCCACCACGATGTAGCAGCCCGGCACGGCGTTCAGCATGAAGGCGAAGTCATCGCTCGCCTGCAGCGGCGCCATATTGGCGATCAAACCTGCCTCCCCCATCGTGGAGAGAGCAACCTCGCGGGCAAAGGCTGCCGCTTCGGCGTCATTCACGCAAGGCGGCAACTTCCACTGGTAGTCCACCTCGGCGCGCGCGCCGTGCACCGCCGCCTGGGCCTGGGCCATGGCGGTGATGCGATCGCGCAGCATGGTGCGCACTTCGGGCCGGCGGGCGCGGATGGTGAGTTTGAGTTCGGCGCTGTTCGGAATGACATTGGGCGCGGTGCCTGCATGCATCGCACCCACAGTCACCACCGCCATATCGTTGGGGTCTACCTCGCGCGAGACCAGGGTCTGAAGCGCCAGGATCAGGTGCGCGCCCACCACCACCGGGTCCACCGTGGTGTGCGGCATGGCGCCGTGTCCGCCCTTGCCGTGGATCGTGATGATTGCGGTGTCCGAGGAGCTGTACACAGGCCCGCCGATGATCCCGAAGCGCCCTTGCGCAAAGCCCGGTTCGTTGTGGAAGGCATAGACACGGTCGCAGGGAAACTTGTCGAACAAGCCCTCCTCAACCATCCGCCTCGCCCCGGCCAGGCCTTCTTCGGCCGGCTGAAAAATCAGGTGCAGGGTGCCGCTGAAGCTGCGGGTCACGGAGAGGAGCTGCGCCGCCGCCAGCAAGGTAGCGGTATGCCCGTCATGGCCGCAGGCGTGCATGCGGCCCGGGCTGCGACTGGCCCAGGGCAGGCCGCTGGTTTCGGTCATGGGCAGGGCGTCCATGTCGGCGCGCAGACCCAGGCGCCGGGTGCCAGCGCCGCAGCGCAAGGTGCCCACCACGCCGGTGCCGGCCAGGCCGCGGTGCACCTCGTAACCCCAGGCCGTGAGCTTGCTGGCCACGAGCTCGCTGGTAGCGAACTCCTCGTAGCCCAATTCGGGGTTGGCATGGATTGCGCGCCGTAGGCCAATCATCTCGTCCTGAATCGCTGCGATGCCGGGCAGAACAGGCGCGGGGATGGTCATGGGGTGTTTCAGAAAAGAAAGGGCTGCGGCTGGGCTATGATTTTGAATGCTAAACCAAGCAACCCGCCCGAGCCGGCCACGCCGACCGAGCGGACATCCAGCGATCGACCGCTGCCGCGCCTGAAGGAATGACGATGAGCCAGAACACCCCTGAGCAGACCCTGATCAACCGCCGCCGCATGGCGCAAATGGGGCTCGGCGCCCTCGGCCTGGGCCTGGCGCCCTGGCAACTCGCCCACGCACAGGCCAAGGGCACCGCCGTCCTGGGCATCGACGCCGACCCGCCCACCCTGAACCTGGCCACCACCACCGACTTCACCGCAGGTGACGTGTCGGCCAAGATCCTCGAAGGCCTGGTCTGGCTGGACAAGGACTACAACCCCAAGCCCGCCCTGGCCACCGCCTGGAACATCTCCGCCGACGGCCGCACCTACCGCTTCACCCTGCGTGCGGGCGTCAAGTGGCACGACGGCCGGGACTTCACCAGCGCCGACGTCCGCTTTACCCTGGTGGAGATGCTCTCCAAGCTGCATCCGCGCGCCTCGGCAGTGTTCCGTAACCTCGGCCTGGAGGTCGAGACGCCCGACGCCACCACCGTGGTGATGAAGCTGCAAAAGCCCTACCCGCCCTTCCTCTCCCAAATGACGGTGTTCGACGCGCCGATGCTGCCGCGCCACGTGTACGAGGGCACGCCAGTCGCCACCAACCCGGCCAACCAGCGCCCGGTGGGCACAGGTCCCTTCAAGTTCGCCGAGTGGAAGCGCGGCGCCAGCATCCGTCTGGTACGCAACGCCAGCTACTGGGACGGCGACAAGCCCTACCTCGAGCAGATCATCTTCCAGATCATCCCGCAGCCCGCCAACCGGGTGCCAGCGCTGGAGTCTGGCGAGATTGACACGCTGATGGACTTCTACACCCCGAAGGCCGAGACCCCGCGCCTTCTGAAAGACAAGAACCTGGCACCACGCCAAGGTGTGAACATCCCGGCCATCTGGTTCATGATGTTCAACACCAAGTCGCCGCTGATGGCGAAGAAGGAGGTACGTCAGGCGCTGGCACTGGCTATCGACCGCAAGCGCCTGGTGACGCAGGTGATGCAAGGCCTGGCACGTCCGGGGGCAGGCGCCTTCGGCGACGGTTTCAAGTGGCTCCTCAACGAAGAGGTGGGCTACGACAAGAAATACCCGCTCGACCCGGCACGGGCACGCGCCCTGCTGGCCAAGGCTGGCATCAAGCCCAACACCGTCACCCTGCGCATGCCCTTTGACGTGGGCCGCGCCCAGATGCGGGCACAGTCGCAGATCATTCAGGACAACCTGCGCCAGATCGGCCTGGAGGTCAAGCTCGAGCCGCTGGAGCGCTCGGTACTGCTCGACCGCGTGTTCACCAAGCGCGACTTCGACATGACCTTGGGCTCGTTCTATTCGGCAGGTGACCCGGCCATCGGCTACACCCGCCTCTATGTGACCAACACCACGACCGCGGCCAACACCAACGCGTCGGGCTACAGCAACCCCAAGGTAGACGACCTGCTGCAACAGGCGGCCACCAACCCCGACCGTGCTGCCCGCGCCCGGCTTTACAAGGAGTTACAGGTGATCCTCAACGAGGACCTGCCCTCCCTGGTGCTGTTTGACGAAGAGACGGTGGACACCGCCAGCAAGAAGCTGCAGGGGGTGTTCCCGGCGCTGGACGGCCGCGACCAGTGGTCCGGCGTGCGACGCGTCGGCTAAGCCCCTGAAGCAACCACGAGATGCCGGCATTCATCCTGCGCCGACTCCTGTCGGCGCTGCCGCTGCTTTTTGCAGTGGTGGTCCTCAATTTTCTGTTGATCGCATTCACGCCGGGTGATCCGCTGGTGCTGCTAGTGGGCGACTTCCCCGCCCCGCCCGAGTACCTGGCGCAGATGCGCCGCGAGTACGGGCTGGACCAGCCGGTGTGGGTGCAGCTGTGGAACTACCTGCTGAAGGTGCTGCAGGGGGACTTCGGCTACTCCTTCGCCGCGCAGCAGCCGGTGGCAAGTCTGATCTTCGAGCGCTTGGGTGCAACGCTCATGCTGACCCTCAGCGCCCTGGGGCTGGCCAGCGTGGTCGGCGTCACTCTGGGCGTCGCCGCTGCCATGGCCTCTCGCTCGCGCGGCCAACGCTGGCTCGACGGCGGCGTGCAGGCCGGGGCTTCGCTGGGCTACTCGGTCCCCGACTTTTGGCTCGGTCAGCTCCTGATCCTCACCTTCGCCATCGGCCTGGGCTGGCTGCCCTCCCAGGGGGCGGAGCCGATTCGTGGACTGCCCGAGGGCTGGGCAGGTGTGGTGGAGCGCCTGCGCTACCTGCTGCTTCCGGCGTTTGCGCTGTCGTTTCGCTACCTCACACTGATCACCCGCATCACCCGCGCCGCCATGCTGGAAGTGATGGGTGCCGACTACATCATGGCCGCCCGCGCCCGAGGCGCCAGCGAGTTCATGGTGATAGGCGTGCACGCACTGCGCAACGCCGCTGCGCCGGTGATCACCGTCATTGGGTACAACATCGGCTTCATTTTGGCGGGCTCCGCACTCATTGAAGCAGTGTTTGCCTGGCCCGGCATCGGCCGCTTGCTTTATGAGTCGATCTCCAAGCGCGACTACCCGGTGATGCTGGCTATTTTGCTGATGGTCTCTGCCACGGTGGTGGTCGCCAACCTGATTACGGATATCGTGCACCGCCTGATCGACCCCCGGATCGAACGGACCTGAGGGGTCTGCTCGCGCATGACTGGCCACGAATGACCCCCCACTCTCCTTCTCCCGCGCCCGCAGACGCCATGCTGGCGGCCGTAAGCCAGACGCGCGAAAGCCGTGGCGCCCGGCTGCGCCGGCGCCTGCTGCAGCGCGGCTCGACGCGGGTTGCCCTCGGCCTGCTGATGCTGATGGTGATGGCGGCCCTGCTGGCACCCTGGTTCGCCACCCACGACCCGCTTGCCGGCAGCAACGACGCCCTGCTGCCACCGCTGTCCCCTGGGCACTGGCTCGGAACCGACGACCTGGGCCGAGACATTTGGTCACGGGTGGTGCACGGGACGCGCGTGTCCCTGCTGGTGGGCATCGCATCCTCGGCGCTGGCCGTGACCCTGGGGGTGACCGTGGGCGCAGTGGCCGGCTACTTTGGTGGCTGGATCGATGTGGTCCTGATGCGAATCGCGGAGTTCTTCCAGACCCTGCCGCGCTTCGTGCTGGCCCTGATCGTGATTGCGCTGTTCGGCGCCAGCACCACCAAGCTCATTGTGGTCATCGGCCTGCTGGCCTGGCCACAAATGGCACGGGTGGTGCGGGCGACGGTGGCCAGCCTTCAGCAGGCGCCCTTCGTCGACGCCGCACGCGTGGCGGGCATGCCCGACCGGACCATCATCGCCAAAGAAATCCTGCCCAATGTGGCCGCGCCCATCATCGTGCTGGGCTCACTGGACATTGCCTCGGCCATCCTGATTGAGGCGTCGCTGAGCTTCTTCGGCCTGGGCGACCCTAACGCCATCTCCTGGGGCGGCATGCTCAATGACGCGCAACAATTCCTGCGCAGTGCCTGGTGGATGTCGGCCTTTCCGGGCCTGGCCATCGCCATGACTGTGCTCGCGTTCAACTTGCTCGGCGACGCGCTCAACGACGCGCTCAACCCGCGCGGGGAGCGCCGCCCATGATGTCTGGCATCCCTTCCAACCGTCACGCGGACGCGAGCGGCCCCGCCGAAGAAGATGTGCTTCTCGACGTACGAGGCCTGTGCGTCGACGTCGACGGCGCGCGTGGCCCGATACGCCTCGTCAACGACGTGTCCTTCACCGTGCGCCGCGGAGAAGCGGTGGCCCTGGTGGGCGAGTCTGGCTCGGGAAAGACGCTGACTGCCTGCGCAGTGATGAATCTTTTTGCCACCCCGCAGTTGCGCCTCGCCGGTGGCGAGGTGTGGCTGGAGGGCCGCAACCTGGCCACGCTGGGGCCTGCCGAGATGCGCGCAGTGCGCGGGGCCCGGGTGGGCATGGTCTTCCAGGATCCGTCGAGTTTTCTCGATCCGCTGATGCCGGTGGGCCGGCAGATCGGCCAGGCCCTGCGTGCCCACGGTCGGCGCGAGGGCGTGGAGGCGCGGGTGCTCGAACTGATCGAGCTGATGGAGCTGCCCCAGCCGGCGCAGACCGCAGCCAAGTATCCGCACGAGCTATCAGGTGGCCAGCGCCAGCGCATCCTGATTGCAGCCGCCCTGGCGATGGATCCGGCGCTGCTGATCGCCGACGAGCCCACCACCGCGCTCGATGTCACGGTGCAGGCCGAGATCCTCAAACTGCTGGTGCGTCTGCGCGAGCGGCTCCGCCTGGGCGTGCTCCTCATCACCCACGACCTGGGCGTGGTGGCGCAGACCTGCCAGCGGGTGAATGTGATGTACGCGGGCGAGTTGGTTGAGCGCGCCGAGGTTGGCCCCCTGTTTGGCGCACCCCGTCACCCCTACACCCAGGGCCTGCTGCGTAGCGTGCTGGGTCGTAGCACCCGGCGCGAGGCGCTGTTTTCCATTCCCGGTGGCGTGCCCATTGCCGGTCAGTGGCCGGTGGGCTGCCGCTTCCATCCGCGCTGCCCGCAGGCCGAAGCCGGACGCTGCGACCGTGAAGCCCCTGCCTTGCAAGACGAGGCCGGCAGCGCCAGCCGCTGCCATTTCGCCGCCGATCCGCGCATCCTGCACGCTTGGGACGCCGCCGAGCACTCCAGCCAAGGGGTGACGGCATGAGCACCCCGATGAATCGCCATCTGAATGGCCAGAGCGATGCGCAGGTGGATGCCGGTCAGGGCCAGCGGGCCGATACGGCGCCCACGCCCCTGCTCGAAGCCTGCGACCTGGTTCGGCGCTTTCCCTTGCGCGGCACCGGCGGCCTCCTGCGACGGCCGCGCCTGCAGGCAGCGGTCGATGGCGTGTCCCTGGCTCTTTACCCGGGCGAGGTGGTGGCGGTGGTGGGCGAATCCGGCAGTGGCAAAACCACACTCGGCCGGATGATGCTGGGACTGCTTGCGCCCACCGAAGGCCGCGTGCTGTACCAAGGCCAGGACATCGCCGGGCTGCAAGGCGAGGCCTGGCGGCGCTTCCGGCGCGATGTGCAGGTGGTGTTCCAGGACACCGGCGGATCGCTCAACCCGCGCCACAGCATCGGGAACAGCATCGCCTTGCCCCTGCGGTACAACCGCGACATGGACGCTGCTTCGGCTGCGGCCGAAGTCGACCGACTGCTCGACGCGGTGGGCCTACCGGCCACGCATTTCCGCGAGCGCCTGCCCAGCGAGCTCTCCGGCGGACAGCGCCAGCGTGTGGGCATTGCCCGGGCGCTGGCCTCGCGGCCAGCCCTGATCGTCGCTGACGAGCCGGTGTCTGCCCTGGACGTTTCGGTGCGGGCGCAGATACTGCGCCTGATGGCTGATCTGCGGGCACGTGAGCGCCTGTCCTATCTGTTCATCACCCACGACTTGGGCGTGGTGCGGGCGCTCGCCGACCGGGTGGTCGTCATGTTGCAAGGTCGGGTGGTGGAGTCAGGCACGGTCGACGAGGTGCTGAGCGCACCCAGCCACGACTACACCCGCCAACTGCTGGCGGCCACGCCGGTGCCAGACCCGAGCCGGCCGCTGCAGGCCTGAGGCCAACGCCCGCCGACAAGAACCCCGCCTCCAGCAGCCCCTGCAATGACACGCCCCGCCACCCCTACCCCGGTCTGGATCGACACCGACATGGGCTTTGACGACCTGGCCGCGGTGCTGGTGGTGGACCAGAACCCCGGCTGGCAGGTCGAGGGCCTGTCGCTGGTGGCGGGCAACGCGCCGCTGCCGGTGGTGGAAGACAACGCCCTGCGCAGCGCCGCCTGCTTCGGCTGGCGCTTTCCCATCCATGCGGGTTGCGACAAGCCCCTGGCCTGCGACCTGGTGACCGCCCAATACGTGCTGGGCGAAGACGCGATGGCCTCCGCCGGCCGGCAACTGCCGGCGGCGCCTTCGGGCGCGGCACTGGCCTCGCGAGACGCGGTGAGCGCGCTGGCCCGCTGGCTCGAGGCAACTGGCACACCGGCCACGGTGCTGGCCCTGGGCCCGCTGACCAATATCGCCACCTTGCTCATCGCCCGACCCGACCTGATCCCGCGCATCGGCCGTCTCGTCTGGATGGGAGGCAGCGCCGGCCCCGGCAACCACACCGCGGCCGCCGAGTTCAATGCGGCAGTGGATCCGGAGTCGGTGCAGCGGGTCATCGACGCCGGCGTGTGCATCGAAATGGTGGGCCTGGACGCCTGCCGCCTAGTACGCGCCCACGCGGCGGATGCCGACGCGCTACGGGCCCTGGGCACCGAACGCAGCGCCATCCTGGCCGACCTGCTTCTGGGCTACGTGCGCATCGCCAGCCCAGACGGCAGCCGGCCAATGGCCTTGTATGACCCGACCGCCGCCGCCGCATTGGTCTGCCCCGAGGGCATGCAATGGCGCGAAGGCCATCTGGCAATGGAGCTCGATGGCACGCTCACCCGGGGAATGACGGTGGTCGAGTGGCGGGTACCGCGCAAGGCCATTGCGAATGCGCGTATCGCCAGCCTGGCCAAAGAAGAAAAGCTGCGCGACGTGGTCTTTGGCGCCCTGGCGCGGGCGGCACGCTGAGCCACGGTCGGTCGGCATCGGAGCATGCTGGTAGGTCCGTAGCAGCATCAGCCCAAGGCCTTGCGGCGCTCAATACGCGGTCAACATGCGCTCAATACGCGCTCAACACGCGACTTGCACGCGTGAAGCCCGAACCAAGCCCAAACCAAACACCGAACGACGCCCCAGCTCAGGCCGAGCTTGCAAGCAGTGCGTTCACCTCGGTCCGGGTCGGCTGCGCCACCTGCGCACCCGCTTTCGTGCAAGCCAGTGCTGCGGCGGCTGCGGCGGTACGCAGCGCCTGCGGCCAGTCCTGACCCTCCATGCGGGCAGCAGCCAGCACGCCGGTGAAAGTGTCACCGGCGCCGGTGGTGTCGACCGCGTCGACCGGAAAGCTGGCGACCTCATGTACGCGGCCCTCGGCGCAGGCCAGCACGCCCTTTGCGCCCAAGGTCAGCACCACCGCCATTTCGAAACGCCCAGCGAGCATCTCCACCTTCTCTACTTGTGTGCGGGCATCGTTGGCTTGGATGCCCGCACCTTCGAGGGTGGCAGCCAATTCGGTCTCGTTGACCACCAGCAGGTCCAACAGCGCCAACACCTCAGGCGCGAGGCGACGGGCCGGGGCGTTGTTCAATATCGTCTGGCAGCCAGCGGCGCGGGCACGCGCAAGCAGGGCGGTGTTTTGCGCCGGATCGGTTTCCATTTGCAGCAGCACGGTGTGGGCCCTTGCCAGCGTGGCGTCGTCCACATGATGGCTGCACAGCGCAAGGTTGGCACCAGGCGCCACCACGATCTGGTTTTCGCCACGAGCGTCGACCACGATGCCGGCGCAGCCGGTGGGCGCATCCAGGCGTTGCACGGTGCCCAGTTCGCACCCGGCCGCAGCCAAGCGAGCCAGTGCAGGCTCGGCAAAGGCATCGCGCCCCACCGCCGCCGCCAGTGTCACCGGCGCGCCGAACAGGCGGGCCGCATGGGCCTGGTTGGCGCCCTTGCCACCGGGCGAGACCAGGTAGCCCGATCCCATGACCGTCTCTCCGGCTGCAGGCAGCCGGTCGGCGCGGAAGGCGATGTCCAGATTGACGGAGCCAAAGACGAGAAGCATGGTCGGTGCGATGCCAGAGGAAAGGGGGCTGGGTAAAGGGCGCTGGGTAAAGGGCGCTGAGAGTCGAAGCCAGCAGGCTTGGCCCCGAGGATTCGCGGCAATGTAGCATGCAGCCATGCGCACCAACGATGTCCCGGCGAGCCCGGCCTCCCCCGAAGACGACACTCCGCTGCTGCGCTTTTTGCGCGCCATCCCCAAGGTCGAAATCCACTGCCACTTGCTCGGCGCGGTGCGCGAGGCCACCTTCCTGGAGTGGACGCGACGCGCTGCCGCAAAAGCGGGCGGGCAACCGCCCCTGAGCGAGGATGAGGCGCGCGCCTTCTATGACCGCGGGGAAAAGCCGGTGGGGGTGCTCAAGGCCCTGCGTTCGCTCGACGCCTTCCTGATCACCCAGCCCGACGACCTGCACCGCTTGGTCTACGAGTACCTGCAGGACGCGGCGGCGCACCAGGTGCGGCACGCTGAGTTCTTCTGGAACCCTACCGGCACCGCGCAAGAGTCGGGCATTGCCTATCCGCGGGCGCTGGAGGCGATCGTGCGCGCCATCCACGATGCCCGCACTGACTTCGGCATCCAGGGCTGGCTCATCGCCGCCATCGACCGGCAGGCGCCGCCGCAGGCAGCGCTCGAAATGGCCGAATGGGTGGTGGCCCACCGGCGGGAGGAGGTGTTGGGCATCGGCATCGACTACAACGAAGTCGACCACCCGCCCGAATGGTTTGCGCCCGCGTACGCACTGGCGCGCCGGGCCGGCCTCAAGACCACCGCCCATGCGGGCGAGTTCGGCATGCCCTGGACGAACGTGAAAACCGCGGTGGACCTGCTGCAGGTGGACCGCATTGACCACGGCTATACCGTCACCGACGCACCCGAGTTTGCCCAGCGCTGCGCCGAACGCGGCATTGTCTTTACCGTGGTGCCCACCAACTCGTTTTACCTGCGCACGCTCCCGAAGGAGCGCTGGGCGCTGGACCACCCGATTCGCCGCATGCCCGGGCTGGGCCTGCGCATCCACCCCAACACCGACGACCCGACCCTACACAAGGTCACGCCCACCGGCACCTGGCAGATGATGGTGCGCGACTTCGGCTTTTCGATCGACGACCTGCGCGGCTTCATGATGAACGGCCTGGACGGCGCCTGGATGGACGAGGGCCAGCGCCGGCAGTGGCGGCAGGATTTCGGCGTGGCCTTCGACGAGGCACGCGCGCTGCACCGGCCCTGAACCGACCCCGCGCCAGGGGCGGTGAGTGCCGCAGCGCTCAGTCCCGCAGCGTCCAGCCCTCGGGCACCGCCTGCAGCAAGGGACTGCGCAAAACGCCGACAGCCATTTGTGAGCGCTGCAGCCCCAGTTTTTCTCGCCAGCGCTCGCCTTGCAGCATGGCGACGCCGCAGCCCACGACCTGCACACCCAAGCCCTCCATGAGGTCCCAGGTCGCGGCCATGGTGGTGCCGGTCGAGAGGGTGTCGTCCACCAGCGCTACTCGCTTGCCATGCAGCAAGGGCAACAAGTGCGGATCCAGGTAGACCCGCTTGCCTGGGGTGGGCGAGGTGATGGAGTGCACCGCCGTCGACAGCGGCTCCTCGTACCAAAACTTGCGCGAGTAACCCAGGGGCACATAGCGGCTGTGGCCCAGACGCTCGGCCACGCCTGGCGCCAGCGACAGGCCCAGGGTCGGCAGGGCGACGACCAGGTCGGGGGCCAGCGGCGCCAGCGCCTCACCCAGCATGCGGGAGAGGACGCGCACCACCTCCATCGAGGCCTGGTTCACCAGCAGTGAGGCCACCGCATGGCGGGGCTCGGCCGCCAGCGGCCGGATTGGCAACATCAGGATGCGGCCATCGGGCAGGCTCGCCGGATAGCCCAGGCGCCAGGGTCCGGCTTGGCTATCGGGACCAGCCTTGGGAGCAGCCTCGGGCGACAGCAGCTGCTGCCAATAGTGAGTGGTGGCTTCAGTGAAGTGCGGCACCTTCGCATCTTAGGGCGTGCGTTGGTGTCGCCACCGCGGGGATCAGATCCCCTGCGGCCGTGCCACCGACTCGCTGCGGTCGCGGGCCGGGAGTTGCAGCTCCCGCTCACGCTCGCCCTCCCGCACGGTGAGCCGAATATCTCCGGTCCCCAGGCCATGGGCCCAGACCTGCTTATAGAACGACTCCAGCGACAGCACCGGCTGGCCGTCCACCGCTGCCACCCAGTGCCCTGGCCGCAGCCCGGCGGCGTCCGCGGGGCTGCCGGCGGTGACACGGGTGATGCGCACCCGCGAGCCCAGTTGCATGGCGTTGACACCCAACCAAGGACGCTTGGCCTGCGGGTGGGCGCCAGTGCGTACGAGTTCCGCCAGAACCGGCTGTAGGGTGTCCACCGGCACGAACAAGTTGCCGGCCAGTTGCCGGGGGTCCCCCTCAGGCATCACATCGGCCATGAGCAAGTTGCCTACGCCCACCAATTCGCCCCGGGTATTGAACAGCCCGGCGCCCGAGTGGTTGCCCAGGGGCGGGGAGGTGTAGAGGGCACTCTCGAGGTGGTACTCCCAATAGCCGGTGAAGGCACGCCGGTCCATCAGCCGCACCACGCCAGCTTGCTGGGGCGAACCACCGGCGACGAACAGCATCAGGTCACCCGCCGATAGCGACGCCGCCGTCGCCACCGGAACCGGGCGAATGCCAGCCAGCGGCACCAGGGGCTTGACCAGGCCCAGGCCGTTCACGAAGTCGTAGGCCACCACCTGCCCAGGAAGGCGACGCTGGTCGCGGGTGATGAGTTCGACCGACTCGGCCTCGAGCACCAAGTAGCCGATGGTGAGCACCAAGCCATCGGGAGCGCCCGGAAGGGACACCAGCACGCCGCTACCCTCGCGCCGGCGGCCCAGGGAGTTGGCTGAGCCCGCTCCAGGAACAGCGCGCACCGCTACGCCCAGCGTGGCCGACTGCGCAGCCAGCAGCCGCTCGCGATCGTCGGCTGGCTGTTGTGCCTGGACCGGCGCGGGCGCAGCCAGAAGCATCGCCCCGGCGGTCAGCACGCTGAAGAAAAAGGCGGACAGAGCCTGGCGCATGGGGTTTCTCCTTGAAGCCAATGAATGCATCCTGCAATCTCCATGCTATGCCTAGCAGTCTTTTCGGCAACAATGGTCAGAAGAACAGCCCCTGAACCTGCTGGGGATTGGCCTGAAGACACGCACCATGGAAACACTCCCCCCGATCGAAACCCCCTGGCCCCTGGGCACCCGCCTGCGTCACTACAAGGGTGGCCTGTACGAGGTGGCCGGCTACTGCCTGATCGAGGCGACGCTGGAAACTGGCGTGCTGTACCGGCCGCTGGGTGCCGACGGCAAGCCCAAGGCCGATCTGCTGTGGATGCGGCCGCTGGCCCGGTTCAGGGATTGGGTCGAAACACCCGAGGGCGCCGTCACTCGCTTCCGGCCAACATAGGCTGGAGGGCGCTCAACGCCCGCTGAACTTCGGCGCGCGGCGCTCGGCGAAGGCCTTGCGCCCCTCAGCGAAATCTTCACTGGCCAGCGTCATGCGCTCGCGCTCGCGAATCCGCTCCAAGCCGGAGGCCGCCGTGTTCCCTGTGGCCAGCTCGCGAAGGGACTGCTTGACGGCGCGCGCCGCCAGCGGCGCTAGGGCGGCCACGTCGCGCACCAGCTCGGACAAGCCGGCCTCGAACTCGGCGGCTGGCAGTAGGTCTTCTAAGCAGCCGGTATCCCACAGGCGCTGCGCGGTGAAGGGTCTCCCGGTCAGAAAGGCCCGCTCGGTGAAGGCCAGGCCCAGACGGGTGACATAGCGCTGCAGGCCGTTGGCGTAGTAATGCAGGCCCAGGGCGGTGGCGGGCATGCGCATCTCGACGCCTTCCAGCGCCAGGCGCAGGTCGCTGGAGATGAACAGGTCGGTGGCGCCGCCGTACACACTGCCATTGAGCGCGCACACCGTCACGGGAGAGAGCGCGGCGTAGGCGTCGGTCATGCGCTCGAAGAGGCTGGCGTCCTTGCCCGGTTCATCGAAACCGCCCAGGTCGTAGCCAGCGCAAAACACCGGTTTGGGCTGGCCCTCGGTGTTGGCGCGCAGCACCACCACCCGCAGGCTGGTGTCGGCTTCGATACGCCCGAAATGCGCCAGCAGCGCGTGCAGATCTTCGTCTTGCAACCGGTTGCGGTGAGCCGGACGATTGAGCGTGATCGTGGCCACGCCGCCTTCGAGGGACAGCAGGGGCGTCGAGGCGCTGGCAGATGTGGCGAGGTTCATGGTGAGGTCCGATGGGAAGGTGATGGCGGTTCAGCCCGCATCACGCCGACAGGAACAGGGACTGTAAATCGCTGAGAAAGTCAAAGCCACGCGCGCTAGGCCGTACCCGGCCAGCGTCGCGCTCGATCAGCCCCTTGGCTTCGGCTTGGGCCAAGCCTGGCTCGAGAGCCGACAGCGGCAGGCCGGTTCGGCTGCTGAAGTCTTGCAGGGCGAAGCCATCCCGCAGGCGCAGGGCGTTGAGCATGTACTCGAAGGGCAGCTCGGCGCGGGCCACTTCTTCCTCCTGCGCCACCGCGTCACCAGCCAGGGCTTGCGCCATGTAGCGCGTCGGCTCGCGGTAACGCACTTGACGCAGCACCCGGTGCGCAAAAGACAGCTTGCCGTGCGCGCCGGCGCCGATGCCCAAGTAGTCGCCGAACTCCCAGTAGTTGTTGTTGTGCCAGCAGCGATGGCCGTCGCGGGCATAAGCAGAGACTTCATAGCGCGCCATGCCGGCGGCGCTGGTGCGCTCGGTAATGCGATCGAGCATTGCGAAGGCCTCGTCGTCACTGGGGACCACCGGCGGGTACTTGGCGAAGTAGGTATTGGGTTCTAGGGTGAGGTGGTAGACCGACAGGTGCGGCGGCGCCAGCGCCAGGGCCTGGTCCAGGTCGGCGTCGAGCTGCGCCAAGGTCTGCCCGGGCAGCGCGTACATCAGGTCGAGGTTGAAGGTCTCGAAGGCATCAGCGGCTTCCTCGCAGGCAGCAATCGCTTGCGCCCGGTCATGCACCCGCCCCACCGCTTGCAGGTGGGTGTCATTGAAGCTTTGCACACCCACCGAGAGCCGGGTCACACCGGCGGCGCGGAAGGCCCGGAAGCGGTCCTTCTCGAAGGTGCCGGGGTTGGCCTCGAGGGTGATCTCGCAGTCGGGCGCCAGGCGCAGGCGGGCGCGAATGTCGGCCAGCAGCCGGTCAATGCCCGCCGGCGAAAACAGGCTGGGCGTGCCGCCGCCGATGAAGACGCTGTGCACGCTGCGGCCCCAGACCAGGGGCAGGGACTGCTCCAGGTCGGCGACCAGGGCGTCTAAGTAGCGCTGCTCGGGCAGCTCGCCGGGCTTCATCTCGTGCGAGTTGAAGTCGCAATACGGGCACTTGCGGATGCACCAGGGCAGGTGCACATAGAGCGACAAGGGTGGCGGCGCCCCCAGCTGCAGGGTGCCGGGGCGCATGTAGTGGGCCAGGTCCTTCATGCGGGAGATCGCTTCGTCGTGCGCTGAGGGATGGGCCGGAGCCGAGAGGAGCGCCGCGGGCTCAGAGCCAACGCTCCCGCATCAGCTGCACCATCTGCCGCGCCGCCTGGCCCCGGTGGCTGTGCGCGTTCTTCACCGCCGGATCGAGCTGGGCGAAGGTGCAGTCAAACTGAGGCAGGTACATCACCGGGTCGAAGCCGAAGCCCTGCTCGCCCACCGGCGCGCGGGTGATCTCGCCCACCGCCCGGCCCACCGCAATCAACGGCTCGGGGTCGTCGGCACTGCGCAGGGCCACGAGGGTGCTGACCAGCGCGGCGCGGCGATTGCTGATGCCCGCCATCTGCTGCAGCAAGGCGGTGACGTTGTGGTCGTCGCCCTTGGGAAAGCCGAACTGCGTGGCATAAAAAGCGGTGTCCACCCCCGGCAGGCCGCCAAAGGCGTCCACGCACAAGCCGGCGTCGTCGGCCAAGGCCGGCAGACCGCTCTCTCGCGCTGCATGACGGGCCTTGGCCAGCGCGTTCTCGACAAAGGTACGAAAAGGCTCCTCGGCCTCGCCGATGCCGAGATCAGCCTGGCGCACAAGCTCCAAGCCCATCGGAGCGAACAGCGCCTGCAGCTCGACGAGCTTGCCGCGGTTGTTCGACGCGAGCACCAGGCGTCCGCCCCCGAGCAGGGCGCCGGCGGCCACCGAATCGCTGCGGTCCGAAGGCGAGGAAGCGGCCACTCAGGCCCCCATGCCTGCGGGGGTGGGCGGCAGGGGTTGCTGCAGGGCCTCAGCCTGAAGCCGCACCAGCTCGCCAATGCCTTTCTCGGCCAGTTGCAGCAGGCGGTCCATCTCGGCGCGGGTGAAGGCTGCGCCCTCGGCGGTGCCCTGCACCTCGACGAAGTGGCCTGCGCCGGTCATCACCACATTCATGTCGGTGTCGCAGGCCGAGTCCTCGACGTACTCCAGGTCCAGCAGGGGCGTGCCTTGCACGATGCCCACCGAAATGGCGGCCACTGGGCCGACGATGGGCGAAGCGACGATTTTGCCCGCTGCCAGCAGCCGGCTGACCGCATCCTGCGCAGCGACAAAGGCGCCCGTGATGGCGGCGGTGCGGGTGCCGCCGTCGGCCTGCAGCACATCGCAGTCCAGAGTGAGAGTGCGCTCGCCCAGTGCTTTGAGGTCAAACACCGCGCGCAGCGATCGGCCGATCAGGCGCTGGATTTCCTGCGTGCGGCCGCTTTGCTTGCCGCGGGCGGCCTCGCGGTCACCACGTGTATGGGTGGCACGCGGCAGCATGCCGTATTCGCCGGTCACCCAACCCTCGCCAGAGCCACGCTTGTGCGGCGGCACGCGCTCTTCCACCGAGGCGGTGCACAGCACGCGGGTCTGGCCGAACTCGATCAGGACGGAACCCTCGGCATGCAGGGTGAAGCCGCGGGTGATGCGCACCGGGCGCAGTTGGTCGGCGGCACGGCCGCCAGTTCGTTGGAATGCAGTCATGCCCCCGATGTTAGGGCCTGCGGCAGCCATCACCCGGCCACGAGGTCACCCCGCACGCGGGCTGCAGTGGCGCACCCAGGGTCCGGGGCGCCTACCCGTCACCCTGGGCCATAATTTCCTGGTTCATTCATACCAAAGTTCCCGATGCCCATCTTCAGCATGACCGGCTACGCCACCGCCCAGGCCGCCGGCACCGCCTCGCCTGACCACGCCGCGTCCCGCCTGGGCGTGGAAATCCGCAGCGTGAACAGCCGCTTTCTCGACCTGTCCTTCCGTCTTTCCGAAGAACTGCGCCAGCACGAGCCCGCCCTGCGCGAGCTGCTGCAGTCGCGCCTCAAGCGCGGCAAGGTGGAAGTGCGAGGTGGGGTCGAAACCGCGGCCGGCGCCGGCCTGGCCACGCCCTCCCCGGCGCTGCTGCAGCGCCTGGGCAGTGTGCAGGAGCAGGTGCTGGCCTGGTTGCCCCAGGCCCGGCCTCTGGGAGTGGCCGACGTGATGCGACTGGCCGGCGGCGAGTCCGGCGGCGGCGCGATCGACACCGCCCAGGTGATTGCCCTGGCGACCGAGGCCCTGGAGGGCCTCATGCAGGCGCGCGCCCGGGAGGGCGAGCGCCTGGTGACGATGCTAAAGGGTCATCTGAAGCAGCTGCGCGCCCTGGCGGAACAGGCCAAGCCTCTGGTGCCACAGTTGGTGGAGCAACAGCGGACCCGCTTCCTGGAGCGCTGGAACGAGGCCCTGGGCCTGGGCGCTCCATCGGCCAATTCACCCACTGCGCAAACCGCGCAAGACCGCGCATTGGCCGAGGCCACCGCCTTTGCGATCCGCATCGACGTGGCCGAGGAGCTCACCCGCCTGGCGGCGCACCTCGACGAAATCGAGCGGCTGCTCTCGAAGGGTGGCGAGGCAGGCAAACGCCTGGACTTCCTGATCCAGGAGCTGCACCGCGAGGCCAACACGCTGGGCTCCAAGTCACAGGCCCTGGAGCTCACGCGCATCAGCGTGGACATGAAGGCGCTGATCGAGCAGATGCGCGAGCAGGTGCAGAACATCGAGTGAGGCGAGAGGGGCAACGCAGCAGCCGATCTAGCACCAGCTCTGTCCCAGAACGACCTGGCGCAGAGGGCTGACCTGTTCCTGGGCGCCCTGCGCAGGGTCGCCGTGTAAACTCCCGAGATGGATTACCCCGGCAACCTGTTCGTCGTCGCAGCGCCCTCCGGCGCAGGAAAATCCAGCCTGGTCAAAGCCCTGATGGAGCTCGACGCCAAGCTCTCGCCCTCGGTTTCCCACACCACCCGGCCGCCGCGCGGCCAAGAAAAACACGGGCGCGAGTACTTCTTTGTCTCCGCACATGAGTTCGACACCATGGTGCTTGGCAGCGCCTTCGTCGAGTGGGCCCATGTGCATGGCAACCGCTACGGCACCTCCAAGAAGGCGATCGAGGAACGGATTGCCGGTGGCGGAGACGTCATCCTCGAGATCGACTGGCAGGGGGCCCTGCAGATCAAGAAAAACTTCACCAACGCGGTCCTGATCTTCATCTTGCCGCCCAGCTGGGAAGAGTTGCGCTCACGCCTAGAGCGCCGGGGCGAGGACACGCCCGAGGTGATCGAACTGCGCCTCAAGAACGCCGCAGAGGAAATGGCCCAGGCCAGGGAGTTTGACTTCGTTATAATCAACGAGCTATTTGAGACCGCATTGTTCGATCTCAAAGCAATAGTTCACGCGCAGCGCCTGAAGTTCACGGCACAGCGACGAGCCCGGGCCGCGACCTTTGCGGCCCTCCACATCACCTGATCACTTTCCGGAGTAGCTCCATGGCTCGCATCACCGTCGAAGATTGCCTCGAAAAAATCCCCAACCGCTTCCAGTTGGTGCTGGCCGCGACCTACCGCGCCCGCATGCTAAGCCAGGGTCACACCGCCAAGATCGAGAGCAAGAACAAGCCGGGCGTCACCGCCCTGCGCGAAATCGCCGAAGGCAAGATCGGCCTCGAAATGCTCAAGAAGGTTCCGGGCTGAGGTACGGCAATCGGCGGCCTGCCGCCCTCACCACAAAAGCACCGCCCCGGCGGTGCTTTTTCGTTGGTGCGTTTGGCGGCAGGCCTGCGGGCAACCAGACAGCTGGGACGGCTTTGCGATGGCCTGGCGGTCACTCGCCGGCATCGCGCTACATTTGAGCCATGAGCGCGATGCTCGACGCCTCCTCCCCACGCCGCAGGGCTGCACGGTCCCTGCCTGGCCCGGCCCAGGCCAATGCGGCCGCGGCCAGCTTCGCTGCGCTCACCGCACGCCTGGACTACCTCGACGCGGCCGAAGTCGAACAGGTACGCCAGGCCTATCGCTTCGGCGATGAAGCCCACCTGGGTCAAATGCGCGCCAGCGGCGAGCCCTATATCACCCACCCGATCGCGGTTGCCGCTCAGTGCGCCGAGTGGAAGCTCGACGCCCAGGCGCTGATGGCGGCCCTGCTGCATGACGCGATCGAGGACTGCGGCGTCACCAAGCCTCAGTTGATCGAGCGCTTTGGCGCGCCAGTGGCCGAACTGGTTGACGGCCTGACCAAGCTCGACAAGCTGCATTTCAATACCCGCGAGGAAAACCAGGCCGAGTCCTTCCGCAAGATGCTGCTGGCCATGGCGCGCGACGTACGGGTCATCCTGATCAAGTTGGCCGACCGCTCGCACAACATGCGCACGCTCGAGGACATGCCGCGTGCCAAGTGGAGCCGCATTTCGGCGGAGACGCTGGAAATCTACGCCCCCATCGCCCACCGCCTGGGTCTGAATCAGACCTACCGGGAGCTGCAGGAACTGTCCTTTCGCTACCTGCGGCCCTGGCGCCATGCGGTGCTGGCCAAGGCGGTGGCCAAGGCTCGCAACCGGCGGCGTGACCTCATTCAGAAGGTGCAACGCGAAGTGGAAGCGGCCTTCGACGCGGCGCGCATCCCGGTGCGGCTTGGCGGACGCGAAAAGACCCTTTACTCCATCTACCGCAAGATGGACGAGAAGCACCTGAGCTTCGCCCAAGTCACCGACATCTACGGCTTTCGCATCGTCGTGCCCAGCGTAAGCGACTGCTACACCGCCCTGGGCGTGCTGCACCAGATGTACAAGCCGGTGCCTGGCCGGTTCAAGGACCACATTGCCATTCCCAAAGTCAACGGCTACCAGTCGCTGCACACCACGCTGGTCGGGCCCGCGGGCGTGAACATCGAGTTCCAGATTCGGACCCAGGAGATGCACCTGGTGGCCGAATCTGGCGTGGCCGCTCACTGGCTTTACAAGGCCGGCCCCGAGGCCAGCAAGGCCTCCGAGGCGGGCGAGCGCCTGGGTGCCCAGTGGCTGCAGTCGCTGCTGGACATCCAGCACGAGACGCGCGACGCCGCCGAGTTCTGGGACCACGTCAAGATCGACCTGTTCCCCGATGCGGTCTATGTCTTCACCCCCAAGAGCCAGATACTGGCCCTGCCCCGGGGCGCGACCACGGTCGACTTTGCCTATGCCATCCACTCGAGCGTGGGCGACCATGCGGTGGCCGCGCGCATCAATGGCAACCAAGTCCCTCTGCGCACCGAGCTGAAAAACGGCGACGTGATTGCGGTCGAAACCTCGCGCGAGGCCACGCCCGACCCTGCCTGGCTGGGGTTCGTTCGTACCGGCCGGGCGCGCTCCAAGATCCGCCACTACCTCAAGACCCGCGCGGTGGCGGAATCCCAGGCACTGGGCGCGCAGCTGCTCACTCAGGCGCTACGGGCCGAGGGCATTGAACGACTGCCTGGCACGGACGCCACTTACCACTCGGTCTGGGAAAAGCTCCTCCGGTTCACCGGCAACCGCAACGCCGAAGAACTGCTCACGGACCTGGGCCTGGGCAAGCGCATTGCCTCCATCGTGGCCAAGCGCTTGGCCAACTTGCTGGCCGAGTCCGGCGAAAAGCCCGACGCGCTGTTGATCACCCGCGAACGCTTCACCGCGTCGGTCCAACCCGCTCATGCGGCGGTCGTTCTCGACGGCAGCGAGAACGCCTCGGTGCAATTTGCCACCTGCTGCCGGCCAGTGCCGGGTGAATCCATCGTTGGCTACCTGGGACGCGGTGAGGGCCTGGTGGTGCACGCCGCCGACTGCGGGGCGGCGCGCAAACTCCTCAACAAAGACAGCGAACGCTTCATCGGCGTTGAATGGTCCGACGAGCCGGTACGCGCCTTCGAAACCCACCTGCTGGTCACCGTGGCTAACGGCAAAGGCGTGCTGGCCCGCGTCGCCCAGGCCTTGGCCAGCGCTGAGGTCGACATCACCCATGTGGACATGGGCGAGGAGCGCGTCCAGGATGCGGCCGACCTGCGACTGATCATCGCCGTGCGAGACCGCTCCCATCTGGACGCCGCCATTCGGATTCTCAAACGCACGCCCTCGGTGCTGCAAGTCGAGCGAATGCGCCCGCGCAGCAGCGCTCAGGGCCCGGCGGCCTCGCCCGGTGCCGGGTAGCGCACCGACAGCACCTCGATCTCCTGGGTGCCAGCCGGCGTCTGCAGCTTGACCACGTCGCCCTCGCGCGCCTTGAGCAGGGCCCGTGCGATCGGGGAAATCCAACTCACTTGGTTGCGGGCGCTGTCGGCCTCGTCGATGCCCAAGATGGTGACCTCGCGCTCAGCGCCGGCCTCGTCGGCGTAGCGCACGGTAGCCCCGAAAAAAATTGGGTCGCGGCCATGGTGCACGCTGGGGTCCGTCACCTCGGCGATCTCCAGCCGCCGGGTGAGGAAGCGAATGCGCCGGTCGATCTCACGCAGGCGCTTCTTGCCGTAGAGATAGTCACCGTTTTCGGAGCGGTCGCCATTGCGGGCTGCCCAATGCACCGCCTCGACCACCTGCGGTCGCTCCTCGTCGATCAGTTGCAACAGTTCGGCGCGCAGGCGCGCATAGCCCTGGGGCGTGATGTAGTTGCGGGTGCCGGCGGGCAGTGGCGGCAGGCCGCCGTCATCGTCTTCGCCATCGCCATCGCCATCACTTTCGCGGGTGAATGCCTTGCTCATGGAGCCGCAAGCATAGCGGCCCTGCCTTCCTACACGGCAGGCGGCCAGCGCCTGACAAGACGGCTGCGGACAGCCTTCCCACAATGGGCCGATGTCCCTGGCCACGTGCGCTGTCCCTGCCGCCCCGTCTGCGGAGGCTGATGCCTGCGCCGCGGGCCTGACCACCGAGGTGGAGGCCGCTCGCTACGCCCTGCTGCGGCGGCTCGGGCCTGCGCTGCGCCACGACCTCGTGGTTCACCTGCAAGCGGTGGCGATGATGGCGGAGGTGCTGAGTGCGCGGCTGGGACGTGGCGCTCAGCCCGACGACCTGCCCCAGACGCTCGCACGCATGCACCGCTTGGCGCGAGAAGCCGTCGCCGGCGCCTTGCAGGTGGCCAGTTGGCTGGCGCCGCCGGAAGACGACACGGTCGACCTGCGCCAGGGGCTGGAAGAATGCCTCGGCCTGGTGCGCAGCTGCCTGGGGTTTCGCGGCATACGACTGCTGGCCGACCTGCCCGATGCCGGGCTGCCCGTCTCGCGCGACCCACTCCGTTTCCTGCTGCTGTCGGCGCTGCTAAACCTGAGTGACCAGGGGCCACCGGGGAGCGCGCTGCATGTCCAGGTGCAGCCCGAAACGGACGGGGTTCTGCTGCAACTCACGCTTGAAGCTCGCGACAGCCTGGCGACCCCTTTGACCCCTGCGACCATCCGCCCCGATGACGATGCTGACGCGCACGCCGAAGGCCGCAAAAACTGGCGTGTGCTGGCGCCGGGCGAGGACGCAGACTACCGCCCCCTGGGTTGGAGTGACGTGCGGGTACTGGCGGCGGGCCTGCCCCTGCTTCGGCATTGCAACCCCACCCGGATCGAGCTGAGGCTACCGCGCGCCGAGACCCGCGCGCCGCTTCAAGTCGCACCGCGCTGAGACGCACCGCCCAGGTACCGCTCGAGGGCGGCCACCGGCAGCGGCCCGCAGTAGAGAAAGCCCTGGAAGCCCGTGCAGCCTTCGCGAACAAGGAAGTCCCTCTGCGCCTCGGTCTCCACGCCCTCGGCCACCACCGCCAGGTGCAGGCTCTGCGCAAGCACAATGATGGCGAGGGCGATGGCGGCGTCGGTCTCGTCCACCAGAAGGTCCTTCACGAACTCACGGTCGATCTTGAGCTGGTCTAGCGGCAGGCGCTTCAGATAGGCCAGCGAGGAGTAGCCCATGCCGAAGTCGTCCAGCGCCAACCCCACCCCCAGGGCCTTGAGCCGGGTCATTTTGCTCACCATGTCCTCGAAGCCATCGACCATGAGGCTCTCGGTGAGCTCCAGCGTGAGCAAATGCGGCGCGATTCCTGCGCGTGCGATGGCCTCGGTGACGCCCTCGGCAAAGTCCGGGTGGCGGAACTGGCGCGCGCTGACATTGACTGCAATGCCCAGGTGGCTGCGCTCCGGCTCACCGGCCCACTGCGCCAGTTGCGCGCAGGCGGTGTCGAGCACCCAGCGGCCGATCGGCACAATCAGCGCCGTCTCCTCGGCGGCGCCAATGAATAAATCGGGTGCAAGCCGGCCACGCACAGGATGCGCCCAGCGCACCAGGGCCTCAACGCCGGTCACACAGCCGGTGGCGTCAACCTGAGGCTGGTAGTCCAGCTCGAACTGGTGCTCCCTCCAGGCCTGCCGAAGGTCAGCCGCCAGCGCGGCGCTGGCGCTGGCTTGGGCCTGCAACTCGGGATCGAAGGCGCAGACCGTGTTGCGGCCCAGACGCTTGGCCTGGTACATGGCCAGGTCCGCTTGCTTGAGCAGGTCGCTCACCGACTCGGCATCCTGGCCGAAAACAGTCACGCCGATACTGCAGGTGCTGTGGTGAAGCGTCCCCGGTAAGGCGTAGGGCTCGCCGAGGGCGGCCAGCACCCGCTCAGCCACTCCCTGCGCGGCAGCCGTCATGGTGGCAGGGTGACCGGCCTCGCCCGGCCGGGGTTGCAGCAGAACGACGAACTCGTCCCCCCCCAAGCGCGCGACGGTGTCGGCATCGGACACGCAGCCACGCAGCCGACCGCCTACTTGCTGGAGGAGGAGATCGCCGTGCTCGTGGCCCAGGGTGTCGTTGAGCACCTTGAAATTGTCCAGGTCGATGAACATCAGCGCGCCGCCGTCCGCCGCTGGCGCCGGCGCGATCATGCCCTGCAACCGCTCGAGGAGCAGTTGCCGGTTGGGAAGACCAGTGAGCGTGTCGTAGAACGCCAGGTAGCGGATCTTCTGCTCGGCGGCCTTGCGTTCGGTGATGTCGCGGCCGACCGCCACCCAGTGGGTGAGGCGACGCGCCTGGTCCCAGACCGGTGAAATATCCAGATCCACCCAATAGGGCCGGCCGTCCTTTCGGTAGTTCACCAGATCGACCCGAACTGGCTCCCACTGCTGCAGTGCGCCGCGAATCTGGTCGAGCCGATCGCGCTGCGTTTGCGGCCCCTGCAGCAGGCGCGGCGAGCGCCCCAGTACCTCGTCGCGGGCATAGCCAGTGCGGCGTTCAAACGCCTCGTTAACAAATACGATGCGCGGGCCCGGTTCGTCGTAGGGCGCAGCCTCGGTGATGATCACCAGGTCATTGAGGCGGGCGATGCTGCCCTCGAGCAGGCGCAAATGCTCCTGCGCCTGCTGCACTCCAGTGGCATCGTGAAGGTGGACGGCCATACCAGCGCCGAAGGGCTCGCCACGAAACGCCAGCCACAGGTGCTGCGAGGTGTCAGCCTCCTCGAACGACAGGGGTTCGCGCCGCGCCAGGGCAGCGCGTACGCGGGCCTCGAGGCGCAGCCGCCCGGTGCGGAGGAACAAGTCCCAGAACGGGCGCCCTTGCAGCACGGCCACAGCCAGCCCCAACACGCGTTCAGCCGCCGGGTTGGCGAAATTGATGCGCCCGTCCGCATCCAGCGTGAGCAGCGCGTCGTCTGCTGCGCCCTGCGGCTCGGCGATCAGCATCACGCCCTCGATCTGATGCGCGCGCTGCGCGGTGTCCATCACCGCCTGACCCAGCACCCGCGCCCACAGCCGCCGGCCCGCTGCCTGCACCTGAACCTCGTGATCAAAGGGCAAACCCTGCAAGGCGCAGCGTCGCAGCAGCGCCTCTAATTCCTGGCGCCAGGGCGGCAGCACAAAGCCGAAGTCAGCCGGCCCCGACGGATCCTCACAACCAAGGATCAGGGACAGCCTGGGCGTGGCCTGCAGGCGGGGTGAACCCTGGGCCACGGAAAGGTCCAAACGCCACACGCCGGCGCCGGTGGCCGCTTCGAGCAAACCGGCCACGCCTGCGACTGCGCCCGCAGTGGAGGTGGCGGTCGCGGCAAGAGTTTTATAGACCTCCATGGATGCGGCCACCGCCGGATAGTAGGCAGTCCCAGGGATGGAAGAGGCCCGATCGGTCACGTCCTACAGCAGCCGGCGATGGTGTCCGAAATGGAAGACCGTACGTCTCGATAAAGTGCTTACGACTTGCAACCCCTCGCTCGCCCACTCGCCTGACCGGACAAGGAAAAGCCATGACCAACGCCCAGACCCCTGACGTGCTCCACGCCTATATCGTCGAAGACAACCCCCTACTCTGTGAGAGCCTGGTGGGAACCCTAGAGGAACTCACCGGGGTGAAGGTCCTAGGTACCACCGGCGCCGAGA
>JAURKV010000169.1 GCA_030831585.1 Ramlibacter sp.
ACCAGCAGGCGCTGGCGGCCGTGGGTCGCCAAGTATTTGGTGCCAGTGACCGTGCGGCTACCACCGAGAAATTGGAGCTGCATGGCCCCAATCTAGCCATGGCGCATCGCTCCTCACTTGACTTGGAACAAACGGATCGACCCTGGCTGCCTGGGTGCCTCAGGAGTGCCCCGGCAACTTCACGCGAGGTCAGGCAGCTTGCGCGGCCTCGATCTCGCCGGTGAGCTCCAGCCAGCGTTCTTCGAGCCCGGCCAACTCCTCGCCGACCCCTTTCAGGCGCCTTCCGGCCTCGGCGATTTCTGTCGGTGAGAGGCCGCGCGACAGCTGGGCTTCCAAGGCGGCCTTTTCCGCCTCCAATTCAGCCATGCGGCGCTCGGCTTCAACCTGCGCCTTTTTGAGCGGTCGCAAGGTGGCAGCCAAGGCCTGGCGGGCCTGTGCGCTTTGTTGGCGAGACCCGCCGGGGGAGGCTTGCGGTGCCGGGGACGCCAGCGGCGCGGAGGTCGCCTGGGGCGCCGGCGCAGGCTCGGCGGTGGCCAGTGGCGATGCCAGGCTGGATGCCGCTGGGGTTGCCGCTGTAGTGGCCGCTGTAGTCGTTGTTTTGGCCGTGGCTGTGGCAGCCTGCTGCCGCGCCACCTCGCGCAGTCGGCGCGATTCTTCCAGCAGGTACCTCTGGTAATCGTCCAGGTCGCCGTCGAAGGGTTTGATGCCGCCGCGGCCGACCAGCCAGAATTCGTCGCAAACCGCGCGCAGCAGGGCCCGGTCGTGGCTCACCAGCATCACTGTGCCCTCGAACTCGTTGAGCGCGATCGACAGCGCTTCTCGGGTGGCCAGGTCCAGGTGGTTGGTCGGTTCGTCCAGTAGCAGCAGGTTGGGGCGTTGCCAGACGATCATGGCCAGCACCAGACGGGCCTTCTCGCCGCCGCTCATGGTGCCCACGGGCTGGGTGACCATGTCGCCGCTGAAGTTGAAGCTGCCCAGAAAGTTGCGCAGCTCCTGCTCGCGCGCCTGCGGGCCCACGTCACGTGCCAGGCGAATCATGTGCATCAGGGGGTGGTCGGGCGGGCTGAGAACGTCCAGTTCCTGCTGCGCAAAGTAGCCGATGTTCAGGCCCTTGCCCTCGGTCAGCGTGCCCGCCAGCAGGGGCAGGGTGTGGGCAATCGTTTTGACCAGGGTCGACTTGCCTTGGCCGTTGGCACCCAGGATGCCAATGCGCTGGCCGGCCAGCACCGAGCGGTCCACCTTTTGCACGATGGTGGTCGCCGTGCCGTCTTCGGCCCGGTAGCCGAAGGCGGCGTCCGAAATGGCCAGCATCGGGTTGGGCAGGTTGTCCGGCTCCTTGAACTCGAAGCTGAAGTCGGCATCGGCCAGCACAGGCGCCACTTTTTCAAGGCGCTCCAGCGCCTTGACCCGGCTCTGTGCCTGCTTGGCCTTGCTGGCCTTGGCCTTGAAGCGGTCGATGAACTTTTGCAGGTGGGCAATCTTGTCCTGCTGCTTGGCAAAGGCCGATTGCTGCAGTTCCAACTGCTGTGCCCGCAGAAGCTCGAAGGCGCTGTAGTTCCCGCCGTAGCGGGTGAGGCGCTGGGCGTCGATGTGCACGGTGACGGTGGTCACCGCGTCCAGAAATTCGCGGTCGTGGCTGATCACGATCAGTGTGCCCGCATAGCGTTGCAGCCAGGCTTCGAGCCAAACCAGGGCGTCCAGGTCCAGGTGGTTGGTCGGCTCGTCCAGCAGCAGCAGGTCCGACGGGCACATCAGGGCCCGCGCCAGCTGCAGGCGCATGCGCCAGCCGCCGGAGAAGCTGTTCACGGGCCGGTGGAGTTGCTCGGTGGTGAAGCCCAGGCCGAGGATCAGCGCCTGCGCGCGGGGCACCGCGTCATGGACGCCGGCGTCATGCAGGTCGGCATGGGCCTGGCCCACCGCCATGCCGGCATCGGCATCGTCGGGGAACTCGTGCAGGCGGGCCTCCGCCTGATTCAGGCGCGCTTGCACCGCCATGAGTCGGGTGTCACCTGCCAGCACGAAGTCGGTGGCCGGCTCGTCGGTCTCGGGCATGTTCTGGGCCACCTGGGCCATTTGCCAATGCGCAGGTCGGCTGAACTCGCCGCCATCCTCGTGCAGGCTGCCGTCGAAGAGCGCAAACAGGGTGGACTTGCCGGCGCCATTGCGACCGACCAGTCCCGCTTTTTCGCCGGGGTTGAGGGTGAGGGAGACCTTGTCCAGCAGCACCTTGGTGCCGCGGCGAAGGATGACGTCGCGAAGGGTGATCATGCAGGCGCGTTTTCGGCCCAGTTTTCTACTCGAAGGCCCGGGACCCGTACGAATTCGCGCACGTTGTTGGTCACCAGGGGAACGTCCAGCGCAAGGGCTTGCGCGGCAATGAGCTGGTCGATGGCGCCGATCGGTGTGCCCTGTCTGGCCAGGTGGGCGCGCAGGCTGGCGTAGTGCCAGGCGCAGGCTTCGTCATAAGCCACGATTTCCAGGGGCGCGAGGAACTTTTGCAAGGCCGCGCGGTTCCGTTCAGAGCCACTTTTGGCCACGCCAAAGGCGAGCTCGGAGGCGGTCAGCGCCGACACGCCGATGTCCCCGACCGCGTACTGCCGAAATCGTTGCAGCACCTGGGGCGGGTTGACCTTGATGAGGTAGATGCAGATGTCGGTATCGAGCAGGTACTTCACCCACCATCTCCCGCTGGCGCGGCCCAGTCCTCGCGCACCTGCTCCGGGGGTTGTTCACGCCGCAGGTCCAGACCGGGCTCGAACTCGGTGAGGGCCTGCTCCATCAGGGACCAGGGGTCGTCGACCGGCAGCAGCAGGACGCCGTTACCAAAGCGCTTGATCGCCACCTCGGCACCTTCAAAGCGGAATTCCTTGGGCAGGCGTACGGCCTGGCTGCGGCCAGAGGCGAAGAGGCGGGCGGTCTGCATGAGGCGTCCTTGATAACTACCGTTGGTAGCTACCATTCTAGGTGAAGGTCTCGGCCAGTGCTTCTCGGGTCAGGAGCAGCACTTGGTCTTCGCCAGCCGAGGTCTCCAGCCAGACCACCTCCAGCTGCGGGAAGGCGGCTTCGAAGAATGCGCGCTCGTTGCCGATTTCCAGCACCAGCACCGCATCGTCGTTCATGTGGGCCGGCAACTCCGGCAGCAGACGGCGGATGAAATCCATGCCGTCGGCACCGCCGGCCAGGGCCAGCGCCGGCTCGACCCGGTATTCGGCCGGCAAGGCCGCCATGCTGCCCGCGTTGACATAGGGCGGGTTGCACAAGATCAGGTCGTAGCGGCCAGGCACTGCGCCGAGGCCATCGGACTCCATCAGCCGGACCCGCGAGGCCAGCCCGTGCTTGTCCACATTGATACGGGCCACCGCCAGGGCGTCTGCGCTGATGTCGGCGCCATCCACCTGCACCTCGGGCCAGGCCATGGCCGCCAAAATCGCCAGGCTACCGTTGCCGGTGCACAGGTCCAACACCTGCCGCGTCTCTTCCCCCAGCCAGGGGTCGATGGACGCGTCGGCGATCAGCTCGGCGATGAAACTGCGCGGGACGATGGCGCGTTCATCCACATAGAACGGCACGCCCTGCAGCCACGCTTCCTGCGTGAGGTAAGCAGCCGGCTTGCGTGTGGCGATGCGCTCGCCCAGCAAGGCGTAGACCGCGGTCTGGTCTGGCGTGGTGACCTCACGCGTCGCCACGCCATCGAGATCGTCCAGCGGCAGCCCCAGCCGCCACAGCACCAGCCACGCCGCTTCGTCAAAGGCGTTGGCGGTGCCGTGGCCGAAGGCGACGCCGGCGGCTTCGAGCTGGCGCGCAGCGGCCTCTATCAGTTGCAGGATGTTCATGGACGGTACCGTGCGACGCGCGGACAGGCTCAGGCCAGGGCCTCGAGCCCTTCGAGCGTGCGCCGGTAGATGTTTTTCAGTGGCTCGATGTCGGCCACCGTCACATGCTCGTCGATCTTGTGGATGGTGGCGTTGACCGGGCCGAACTCGATCACCTGCGGGCAAATGCGCGAGATGAAGCGGCCGTCGCTGGTGCCGCCGGTGGTGGACAGCTCGGTCTTCACACCGGTCTCCGCCTCAATCGCACCCTGAATGGCTGCGACCAACTCGCCCGGCGGCGTGATGAAGGGCTGGCCGCTCAGGGCCCATGCCAGCTCATAGTCGAGCCCGTAGTTCGCCAGGATTGTTTCGACCCGCTGGCGCAGGCCGGCGTCGGTGCACTCGGTGGAAAAGCGGAAGTTGAAGTCGATGACGACCTCGCCCGGAATGATGTTGGTCGCGCCGGTGCCGCCATGGATATTCGACACCTGGAAGCTGGTGGGGGGAAAGAAATCGTTCCCGCGGTCCCATTCGATGGCGGCCAGTTCGGCCAGCGCCGGCATGGCGTCGTGAATCGGGTTGCGTGCCAGCTGCGGGTAGGCGATGTGGCCCTGAATGCCTTTGACCTTCAACTTGCCCGACAAGCTACCTCGGCGCCCGTTCTTGATCATGTCGCCTAGACGGTCCACCGAGGTGGGTTCGCCGACGATGCACCAGTCGAGCCGCTCGCCGCGTGCCTGGAGTGCCTCGCAAACCTTCACCGTGCCGTCGACGCTGGGGCCTTCCTCGTCGCTGGTGATGAGGAGTGCAATCGAGATTTTCGGGCTCGGGTGCGCTGCCAGGAACTCCTCGGTGGCCACCGTGAAGGCGGCGATGGAGGTCTTCATGTCGGCGGCGCCGCGTCCGTACAGCTTGCCGTCCCGGTGCTCGGGGGTGAAGGGGTTGCTGGCCCATTGCGCCAGCGGGCCGGTGGGCACCACGTCGGTGTGGCCGGCAAAGACCAGGGTGCGTGGCCCGCTGCCCGCGCGCTTGGCCCACAGGTTGGTGACGCTGAAATCCGCCGGGCCATAGGCCATCGTCTCGCAGGCGAAGCCCAGCGGCGCCAAGCGGGCCTGCAGCACTTGCTGGCAACCGGCGTCGTCGGGCGTGACCGATCGGCGGGCGATCAGCTGCTCAGTGAGGTAGACGGTGGGCGTCATGCGGTACGAATCTGTGTTGGCCCAGGGGTGCCAGTCTCAGTCGCGCAGCAGATCGTTCAGGCTGGTCTTGGCCCGGGTCTGGGCATCGACGCGCTTGACGATGATGGCCGCGTACAGGCTGTACTTGCCGCCGTCTTTGGGCAGGCTGCCGGAGATCACCACCGAGCCGGCCGGGATTCGGCCGTAGGTGACTTCGCCTGTGGCGCGGTCGTAGATGGGGGTGCTTTGGCCGATGTAGACGCCCATGGAGATGACCGAGTTTTCCTCGACGATCACGCCCTCGACGACTTCGGAGCGGGCGCCGATGAAGCAGTTATCTTCAATGATGGTCGGGTTGGCTTGCAGGGGCTCGAGCACGCCGCCGAGGCCCACGCCGCCGGACAGGTGCACGTTTTTACCGACCTGCGCACAGGAGCCGACGGTGGCCCAAGTGTCGACCATGGTGCCTTCATCGACATAAGCGCCGATGTTCACGTAGGAGGGCATCAGGATGGCGCCCTTGGCAATGAAGCTGCCGCGACGCGCCACAGCCGGTGGCACGACCCGCACGCCGGTGGCGGCCATTTCATCGGCGCTCATACCGGCGAACTTGGTGGGCACCTTGTCGTAAAAGCCCAGGTCGCCCGCTTCAATGAGGGCGTTGTCTTTCAGGCGGAAGGACAGCAGCACCGCCTTCTTGATCCACTGGTGCACGGTCCACTGGCCCACGCCCTCACGGGTGGCCACGCGCAGCTGGCCTTTGTCCAGAGAGGCCAGCACATGCTCCACCGCGTCAGCGACTTCCTTCGGTGCGGACTTGGGGGAAATGTTGGCGCGGTTGTCCCACGCGGTGTCGATGATTTGCTGCAGTTGCTGGTTCATGGTGCTTGGGTTAGGGTTTGAATTGGAGAAACGGCGTCGGAAAACTGAAGTCGGGAAACTGAAGTCGTGAAACTCAAGTCCTCAAAGGGGTGGCGGCGCAGGAAGGGCGGGTGTCTAGAGGGCCAGGCCGGGGTCATGCCGGCGTTGGCGCTGTCTCAACGCGTCGACCGCCTTTCGCGCACGAAGCGCGCAATTCGCTGGGCAGCCTCTAGGCATTCGGCGGTGTCGGCCACCAGGGCCATGCGGACCCGCCCGGCGCCGGGGTTGCGGCCGGCGACCTCGCGCGCGAGGTAGCTACCAGGCAAAACCGTCACATTGTATTGAGCCAGCAAGTCGCGGGCGAAGTCCTCGTCGCTGCCTTGCACGCCTGCCCACAGGTAAAAGCTGGCGTCGGGCAGAGCGACGTCCATCACCTCGGCCAGTACCGGGGTCACCTCGGCGAACTTCTGGCGGTACATGGCGCGGTTGTCGACCACATGGGCCTCGTCGTTCCAGGCCGCCACGCTGGCTGCTTGCACCACCGGGCTCATGGCGCCGCCGTGGTAGGTGCGATAGAGCAGGAACTGCTTGAGGATGGCCGCGTCGCCGGCCACAAAGCCTGAGCGCAGCCCTGGGACATTGCTGCGTTTGGACAAGCTGGTAAAGGCCACCAGCCGGCGGAAGTCGGTTCGTCCCAACTGGGCTGCAGCCTGCAGGCCGCCCAAGGGTGGCTCGTCCCGGAAGTAGATCTCGCTGTAGCACTCGTCGGAGGCGATGACAAAGCCGTAGCGGTCCGACAGATCGAACAGACGCTTCCACTCCTCCAGCGGCATGACCGCGCCGGTGGGGTTGCCGGGCGAGCAGACGAACAGCAAGCGGGTGCGGGCCCAGACGTCCTCGGGCACCTGGTCCCAGTCGATGGCGAAATTGCGCGCCGGATCACTAGGCGCATAAAAAGGCGTCGCACCCGCGAGCAGGGCGGCGCCTTCGTAGATTTGGTAGAACGGATTGGGGCAGACCACCACCGCGTCATGGGCGGGGTCGACCACCGTTTGGGCAAAGGCGAATAAAGCCTCCCGCGAGCCGTTGACCGGAAGCACTTGCGTGGCCGGGTCCAGTGCCAAGCCGTAACGGCGCGCCAGCCAGCCGGTGCAGGCCTGCTTGAGGGCGGGCTCGCCTGCGGTGGCCGGGTACACCGCGAGGCCCGACAGGCTCTCCATCAGTGCCTTCTCGATGAAGGCAGGCGTCGGGTGCTTGGGCTCCCCGATCCCCAGGCTGATGGGCCGCAGATCGCGGGGGGGTGTGACACCGGCGAACAGGTGCCGCAGGCGCTCAAAAGGGTAGGGCTGCAGCTTGTGCAGAAGCGGATTCATCCCCGGATTATCGACGGCACGGGTCGGGGCTCGGCGACCCGTCTGCCAGGGCCTGCACCCTCGGCCCTCGACCGTTTACCCGGCGTAGTTCCTCCGTATTAATCATTCGCCCGGCGATACCCGTCCGTGGGCGGCTCGGGAGGGTGCGCACGGTATCATTCCCGCCGACTCCGAGTCATTCCTGCGGCCGGCATTCCGGCCCGTTTTCACAGGCCTCCCGTGCGACTCACATCGATCAAGCTTTCCGGCTTCAAGTCTTTTGCCGAACCCACCAATTTCATGCTGCCCGGCCAATTGGTCGGTGTGGTCGGCCCCAACGGTTGCGGCAAGTCCAACATCATGGACGCGGTGCGCTGGGTGCTGGGCGAGTCGCGCGCCTCCGAGCTGCGCGGCGAGTCCATGCAGGACGTGATTTTTAATGGCACCAACACCCGCAAGCCGGCCTCCCGGTCCTCGGTCGAGCTGGTGTTTGACAACGCTGACCACCGCGCTGGCGGCCAATGGGCGCAGTTTGCCGAGATCGCGGTCAAGCGGGTCCTGACCCGCGACGGCAACAGCAGCTACTACATCAACAACCAGCCAGTGCGCCGGCGTGATGTGCAAGACGTGTTTCTGGGCACCGGCCTGGGCCCACGGGCATACGCCATCATTGGCCAGGGCACCATCTCGCGCATCATCGACTCCAAGCCCGAGGAACTGCGTCTGTTCCTGGAGGAGGCCGCCGGCGTCTCCAAGTACAAAGAGCGCCGCCGCGAGACCGAGAACCGCCTTTCCGATACGCGCGAGAACCTCACCCGGGTGGAAGACATCCTGCGTGAGCTCAACGCCAACCTCGACAAGCTTGAGAAGCAGGCCGAGGTGGCCGCGCGTTACCAGCAGCTCCAGGGCGACGCCACACTCAAGCAGCAGCAGCTGTGGTTTCTGCGGCGCGCCGAAGCTGAGGTCGACCAGGGCCGCATCAAGCAGGAGGCCGACAAGGCAGTCAACGAGCTCGAGTCCCGTATCGCCGACCTGCGCCGGGTCGAGAGCGACCTCGAGACCATTCGGCAGGCCCACTACGCTGCCGGTGATCAGGTCAACCAGGCTCAGGGCGCGCTCTACGAGGCCAGTGCCGAGGTGGGGCGACTAGAGGCCGAGATCCGTTTTGTGGTCGAGGGCCGGCAGCGCGTCGAGCAGCGCCTGCAGCAGCTCAAGGAGCAGACCGAGCAGTGGGCCACCCGTCGGGATGACGCTGCCGGCGAGGTGGAGACCCTGGCCGAGCAGGGCCTCGCCGCCGAGGAGCAGGCGATGCTGCTGGCGGCCCAGGTGGAGGACCAATCGCAGCAGTTACCTGATCTCGAAGAGGCCCTGCGTCAGGCCCAGGCCCGTTCCGCCGAGCAGCGCGCCAGTGTGGCCCAGGTGCAGCAGCAGATCCAGGTGCTAGCCGCAGACCAGCGCAACATCGAGGAGCAATCCAACCAGATTTCCCTGCGGCGCGAGCGCCTGGTGGCAGACCGCAGCGCCCTGGCCGCCCCCGACGAGCAGCGCCTGACCCTCCTCCAACAGCAGCTTGCTGCTGCCCAAGAGGCCGCCCAGGCGGCCGAGGCTCGCCTGCACGAGCTGCAAGAGCAGGTACCGGCGCTGGATGAAAGCCGTCGCGGCAAACAGCAGTCTCTGAACGAGCAGACCTCGCGGCAAGCCGACCTGTCGGCCCGCCTGGACGCCCTCAAGGCCTTGCAAGAGAAGGTGCAGACCGACGGCAAGCTGCGCCCCTGGTTGCAGCGCCATGGCCTGGACCACCTCCAGGGTCTGTGGAGCAAGATCCATATCGAGCAAGGCTGGGAGAACGCGCTGGAAGCGGCGTTACGTGAGCGCCTGGCCTCGCTGGAAGTGTCGCGGCTGGACATGGTGCGCTCCTTTGCCGGCGATGCGCCGCCGGCAAAGCTCAGCTTTCACACCCCGCCAGCCGCCGCCTTACCCGAGGGGCAGGCTGGGCTGCCGCGCCTGGCCAACCTGCTGCGGCTTCACGACGCGGGCCAGAAGGCCTTGCTGGGCAGTTGGCTCCACGGCTGCTACACGGCGACCAGCCTCGACGAGGCCCTGGCCCAACGCGAGGGGCTCCAGGCGGGCGAAGTGATTTACACCGCTGCCGGCCATGCGGTCAGCCATCACAGCGTGAGTTTTTACGCGCAAGACTCCGAACAGGCCGGCCTGCTGGCGCGCGCCCAGGAGATCGAGAATCTTGAAAAGCAGCTGCGGGCCCAGGTCCTGCTGCTGGAAGAGGCGCGCAGCGCCATGGTCCGGGCCGAGGCGGCCTATTCCGACGCCTCCCAGCGCCTAGTTTCTGTGCGCAGGGAAGCCAGCGAGACCCAGTCGCGTGCGCACGAGGTGCAGGTCGAGACCTTGCGTCTGACCCAGTTGGCCGAGCAGACCCGCGCCCGTGACGAGCAGATCAGCGCTGATTTGTCCGAGGTCGATGCGCAGCTCGAAGCGCTGCAAGAGCGCCGCGTGACCGCCGAGGCCCGCTTCGAGGAGCTGGACCTGCAACTGGCCGATACCCAGGAGCGCCATGCCTTGTTGGATGAGCGTGTCATCGAGACGGAGCGCAAGCTCGCCGAGGCCCGTGAGCAGCAACGCAGCCTGGAGCGCCAGGCTCAGGAGGCCCAGTTTGCCCAGCGGGCCCTGGAGTCCCGACGCGGTGAGCTCCAGCGCACCATCGAGACAGCCACCCAGCAGACGGCATCCATCGCCGAAGAGGAGCAGCGTGCCCGTGATGAGCTGACGCGGTTGACCGACGCCGCTGCCAAGGCCGGCTTGCAGGCCGCGTTGGAGCTCAAGAGCGAGCGTGAGCAGGCCCTGGGCGCCAAGCGCAGCGAATACGACGACCTGACGAACAAGCTGCGCGCCAGCGACGAGCGCCGGCTGCAGCTCGAGCGCGAGCTGGACCCGTTGCGGCAACGCATCACTGACCTGCAACTCAAGGAGCAGGCGGCCCGGCTGGGCCTGGAGCAGTACACCCAGCTGCTGGCCGACGCCCAGGCCGATTTGGAGGCGGTGGCCCGCAGCATCGAGGCTGGCAGCGTGCGTCTGTCCGGCCTGCAGGGCGAGATTGACCGGTTACATCGCGAGATCGCTGCGCTGGGTGCCGTCAACCTGGCCGCCCTGGACGAGCTCACCTCGTCTCGCGAGCGCAAGCAGTTCCTCGACGCCCAGTCGGCCGACTTGATCGAGGCCATCACCACCCTCGAGGACGCCATTCGCAAGATCGACGGTGAGACCCGCGAACTGCTGGGTGGCACCTTCAAGGTTGTCAACGAGAACTTCGGCCGCATGTTCCCCGAGCTCTTCGGCGGTGGCAACGCCCGGTTGGTGATGACGGGTGACGAAATCCTCGACTCCGGCGTGCAGGTCATGGCCCAGCCGCCGGGCAAGAAGAATCAGACCATTCACTTGCTCTCTGGCGGCGAGAAGGCGCTCACCGCGATCGCCTTGGTGTTTGCCATCTTCCAGCTCAACCCAGCGCCCTTCTGCCTGCTAGACGAGGTCGACGCACCGCTGGACGACGCCAACACCGAGCGCTACACCAAGCTGGTGACCAGCATGAGCCGGGGCACCCAGTTCCTCTTCATCAGCCACAACAAAATTGCGATGGAGATGGCCGAGCAACTCATCGGTGTGACCATGCAAGAACAGGGCGTGTCGCGCATCGTTGCGGTCGACATGGAATCCGCAGTGTCCCTGGCCGAAGCATGAACCCGCTGACCCTCGAACTGGCGCTCCTGGGCGGCGCCGTCCTGGCCACGGTGGTGGCCTGGAATGTCTGGACGACCCGCCGCAGCATGCCTCGGCAGGCCCACCCCGGCGAGGACAGCGAGCCGAAGGTTGAGGAAGCGCCTTTGGCCGACAGGGTTGACCCGGACCTGTCCGCTGAAGTTGCGCCGTCCCTGGCTGACGAGGATGAAGCCCCCTTGGGGCCCCTGCCGGCGCCGGAGCGCAAGCCCGGGCTCGACGCCCTGATTGATGTCATCGCCCCGATCGAACTCGATGGCCCATCGGTGGCGGGGGAGGCTGCCTTGGCGGCGTTGCCACCGACGCGCCGTGTCGGCAGCAAGCCCTTTGCAGTCGAGGGTCGCAACGAGGTCAGCGGGGACTGGGAGCCGCCCCGGGCCGGGCAGCGTTACACTGCCTTCCAGGCTGGCGTGCAACTGGCCAACCGCAACGGTGCCTTGAACGAGATCGAGTTCTCCGAGTTCGTGGTTAAGGCCCAGGCTTTCGCCGACTCGGTGGATGGCGATATTGATTTTCCGGAGATGCGCGACGAGGTCGCACGCGCCCGCGAGCTGGACCAGTTCGCCGGTGGCCACGATGCCCAGCTCAGCCTCACGCTGCGGGCCCGAGGCACCGCCTGGAGCCCGGGCTTTGTGCACCAGCACGCCGCACGGCTGGGGTTCGTTCCGGGTGTGATTCCGGGCCGGATGGTGTTGCCCATCCTGACCCCATCGACCCAGCCGGTCCTGAGCCTCACCTTCGACACCCACGCCGCATTGGCTGAGGACCCTGCCCAGGCTGCTCTGCATTCGCTCACGCTGAGCGTGGACGTACCCCAGGTACCGCGCAGCGAGCGCCCTTTCGCGCGCATGCGCGAGGCAGCTGACTTCCTTGCCCAGGCCATGGACGGGGTGATCTCCGACGACCATGGTCAGGCCATCCGGCCTGACACGCTGGACTCCATCGCGGCCGACCTCGAGGCGCTGTACGACACCCTCGACGCGCGTGACCTCTCCGCCGGCTCGCCCCAGGCCCGCCGACTCTTCAGTTAGCAAACTCAGGATCGATATGCCCGTGCCCGCCGACGCGCAGCAAAGGGCTGATGCGCTGCGCGAGCGGCTGCATCACCACGCGCACTGCTACTACGTGCTCGACGCGCCGGAAATCCCGGACGCTGAGTACGACAAGCTCTTTCAGGAACTGCAGGCCCTAGAGAGCGCGCACCCTGAGCTGCTCACACCCGATTCGCCCACCCAAAGGGTGGGCGGCCATGTCCTAGACGGTTTTGCCAAGGTGCGGCACCGGGTCCCCATGCTCTCGATCCGCACCGAGACCGACATCGAGGCCAGCGGCGCACGCAGCTTTGACGCCCGGGTCCGGCGCGAGCTGGGTCTGGCCGACACCGACCCGCCCGTGCGCTACGTGGCTGAACTGAAGTTCGACGGCCTGGCGATCAACCTGCGCTACGAGCGCGGTCTTTTGGTGCAGGCCGCTACGCGTGGCGACGGCGAGGTAGGTGAGGACGTCACCCAAAACCTGCGTACCGTGGGTCAGGTCCCCCTGCGTCTGATCGGGGATGTGCCGGCAGTGGTGGAGGTCCGGGGCGAGGTCTATATGCGGCGCGATGACTTTGACCGCCTCAACGAACTGCAGCGCGAGAAGATCGCCCAGGGCCAGAAAAACGAAAAGACCTTCGTCAACCCGAGAAATGCGGCGGCGGGCGCGGTCCGCCAGCTCGATCCCGCCATTGCCCGCCAGCGGCCGCTGTCGTTCTTCGCCTACGGCTGGGGCGAGATCACTCCGCCCGAGGAGGGCGGCCCGGCCTTCGCCTCGCACCGCGAGGTGCTCCAGGCCTTTGGCGATTGGGGTCTGCCGGTCTCGGATCGCATCCGCTTGTGTAACGGCGCCGAGGACCTGGTGGCCTATCACCAGGAAATTGGCCGCACCCGCGACAACCTGCCCTTTGACATTGATGGCGTGGTCTACAAGGTCGACAGCCTGGCACTACAGCGGCAGCTGGGTTTTGTCACCCGTGAGCCGCGCTGGGCGGTCGCGCACAAGTTTCCGGCCCAGGAGCAGATGACCACCGTGGAGTCGATCGACGTCTTTGTTGGTCGTACCGGCAAGCTCACCCCAGTGGCCCGGCTAGCTCCGGTTTTCGTTGGCGGCGTGACGGTGAGCAACGCCACCTTGCACAACGAAGACGAGGTGCTGCGCAAGGACGTTCGGGTGGGCGACCAGGTCATTGTCCGCCGTGCCGGCGATGTGATCCCCGAGGTGGTGGCGGTGGTTCCCGGCAGCCGCCGCGCGGACGCGGTCTCTTTCGTCATGCCGCGGCGGTGCCCGGTCTGCGACAGCGAGGCGGTCCGCGAAGCCGAGGAGGCCGACTGGCGCTGTTCGGGCGGTCTGTTCTGCGCCGCTCAGCGCAAACAGGCCCTGCTGCATTTCGCACAGCGCCGTGCATTGGACATCGAGGGCCTTGGCGAAAAGCTGGTTGAGCAGTTGGTGGACGAGGGCTGGGTCCGCACGCTGCCCGACCTGTACCGCCTCGACCTCGACCGCCTGTCTGGGCTTGACCGGATGGGAGAGAAGTCTGCTCGCAACCTGCTGGAGGGACTGGCACAGTCCAAAGAGACCACCTTGCCCCGCTTTCTTTTTGGCCTGGGCATTCGCCATGTGGGCGAGGCCACTGCCCGTGACCTGGCGCGCCACTTCGGCAAGTTGGAGGGCATTGTGGAGGCCAATGTCGATCAGCTGCTGCAGGTGCCCGATGTGGGGCCGGTGGTCGCCGAGAGCCTCCATCGCTTCTTTGCTCAGCCGCACAACCGGGAGGTGATTGACGCGCTGCGTGCCTGCGGCGTCCATTGGCCGGAGGGCGAGCCGGCCCAATCGGCCCCTCAAATCCTTGCTGGCAAGACAGTGGTACTGACGGGAACCTTGCCGACTTTGGGGCGCGACGAGGCCAAGGAAATGCTCGAGGCCGCAGGGGCCAAGGTGGCAGGTTCGGTGAGCAAGAAGACCAGCGTTGTGGTGGCTGGTGCAGAGGCGGGCAGCAAGCTCGACAAGGCCAGGGAGCTTGGCATCTTGATCATCGATGAAACGGGTTTGAGAGACCTGTTGGCCGGTCGTTTGAGCGTGTAGGACCGCGCCGGTTTTTCCGGCGTCGTCTCCCAAAGGACAGGATGGCTCTTCAGAATGCGCACCCTCATCCACGTCCTATGACATTCAGGGAGCACGCACCATGGACAATGCCAGCGCCGTCAACGGCCTCCAATCCAACGAGACCGGCACTTCGCCCAAGCTCACCCCGGCCGAAGCCGAGGCCCTCATTCCGCCACCCACCCGCGCCAAGCGCGGTTTTGCGGTGCTCAGCCCGGAGAAGAAGCGCGAAATCGCCAGCATGGGCGGCAAGGCCGCTCATGAGCATGGAAGGGCACACCGGTTCACGAGCGAGGAGGCGCGTGCTGCCGGCAAGAAGCGGCACCAGTTGCGCATGTTGGCCGTGGCCGCCGCCAAGGCGACCGATGGGTCTGCTGCCGATACCGCCGTGGGTCAGGACGCTCCGCCCGCCTCGGGCGTGGCGGGCAACGGCGCCAAGCGCTGAGCGGCTGTTTTAGCCGCCCGTTGCCCGGGCCAGCGCCAACCCCATCTGGGTGTAGATCGGAATGCCGATCAGCAGGTTGAAGGGGAAGGTGATGGCCAGGGCCGCGGTGATGGACAGCGCGGCGTCGGCCTCCTGCACCGCGATGCGCATCGCCGTCGGGGCGGCGATGTAGCTGGCACTGGCCGCCAAAGTGGCCATCAATGCAATGCCGCCAGCGCCGAGTCCCAGCCAGACACCCGTGCCTGCGCCCAGTACTGCCAGCCCGAGGGGCGCCAAGAGCGCGAAACCCACCAGTCGCCAGCCCTGCTGGCGAACCGCCGGGAGCCGATCGCCCACCACGAGTCCGAGCTCCAGCAGGAATAAAGCGAGCACGCCACGGAAGGGGTCGAGGAACACCGCCTCCATGCTGGCCAGCCCGGCTTCCCCCAGGCCGGCACCGATCGCAAGCCCCCCCACGAGCAACAGCACCGACTTCCCCAGAAAGACGTCATGGCCCAGCTGCTTCCACGGCGTGGTCTCGCCGGCGCGCCGCGGCCAACGTGCCAGGAAGATGGCGGTGACCAGGCCTGGCGCCTCCAACAGCGCCACCCAGAGCGGCGCTTGGGGCTCGACCGGGATGGCCTGCTTCTGCAGCTGCGACAAGGCCACCGCAAAGGTCACCACCGAAACCGACCCGTAGTGCCCGGCCAGCGACGCGCTGTCGGCGCGGCTAAAACCCAGTGCCCGCAGGATGGGCACGAGCACAAGCGGTATCAGCAGGCCCAGCCCGATGCAGGCGAGCACCTGCGGAAGCAGTTCTGCCAGGGGTTGGCGACTCAGCTCCACCCCGCCCTTGAGGCCAATCGCCAGCAGCAGGTAGAAGGCAAGAATGTCGTACAGGCCCTCGGGCAGCTTCAGATCGCTGCGGACCATTCGGGCGAACAGGCCGAGAAGGAAGAAGAAAACAAGGGGATCAGCCATTCGCTGGATTTTCCTCTACCAAAAATTACCTTGCCGCCCCCCGGTTGGTCGACGGCCGCCAGATCTGCGGCTGCCACCAACGGGGTAGCAGGTCTCGTACCTCGGGCCTACAGAAGCGGTCGTCGATCAGGTAGACCACGCCCCTGTCTTCAGGCCGGCGGATGACGCGACCAGCGGCCTGCACCACCTTGCGTAGGCCCGGAATCAGGTAGGTGTCCTCAAAGCCTTGGCCGAAGGCCTCCTGCAGACAGGTGCGCAGGCGCTCGTTGGCCGTGTTGACCTGCGGCAGCCCTAGGGTCGCGATGAAGGCACCCACCAGGCGCTCGCCCGGCAGGTCGATGCCCTCGCCAAACGCACCGCCCAGGACGGCAAAGCCCACGCCCTGGCCGCCAGGTGTGAAGCGGTCGACAAATGTTCGTCGTTCGGCCTCGTCCATGCGACGCGACTGCACCCATTGCGTGATTTCCGGTGCATCGCACGACAGTTGCTCGGCCACCTGAGTGAGGTAGTCGTAGCTGCTGAAAAAGGCCAGGTAGTTGCCGGGGTGCCTGTGCCATTGGTCAGCGATCAGGCGGGCGATTGGTGCGACCGAGCGTGCCCGGTCAGCCCAGCGTGTCGAGACCTGTGGCACGAGGTGAACTTGTAGTTGGTCGGCTTCGAAGGGCGAGGGAATGTCGATCCAGACGGCCTCTTCGGGCACACCCAGGAGGTTCCGGATGAACCGAACGGGCCCCAGCGTTGCCGAAAAAAGCACAGCGCTGTGTACCGACTGCCAGCGCGGCTTCAGATGCGGCGCTGGCAGCAGATTGCGCAAGGTGAGCACCGATCGCCGGGCGCGGCCTGCCCCCTCGACGACGAGGTCGTAGCAGGAGTGAGGGCCGAATCGTTCACTTAGCCGCAAAAAGCCCAGGGCCTCGAACCAGGCCTCCTGCAGGAGGGCCGACTCTTCAGGGGAGGCACTGCCCTCGGCGCCCTCGAGCGCCTCCGCCAGCGCGCTGCTGCAATGCGCGAGCGCCCGTACCAGCTCGTCCGGTGCTTGCGGCAGGGCGCGGTAGCCGCTGTCCGCAGCGCCCCATGTTCGCGGCGCACCCCTGGTACCCGGAGTGCCGCTGTCGCCCGGGCTGGCCTGATCCCCTGCAACGGCAGCGCCTGGTGTGTCCGCTTCGCCAGATCCGTCCAGCAACTCCCGCCAAGCGCCCAGCATCGCTTGTAGCGGCCTGCGCAGCGGGCCCCGGGCGATACGACGCAGGCCGCGCCAGCGGGACTCGTCCAGGCTGGCGCTGTACATCTGGCGTGCCCGCTCTGGCAAGTTGTGGGCCTCGTCGACCAGCACGGCGCAGCGCCCTTCAGACTCCAGGGCCAGGGTGTGCAGTCCGGCGCCCAGGTCGAAGAAATGGTTGTAGTCGCCCACCACCACATCGGCCCAGCGCATCAGGTCTTGCGCCAGCCAGTAGGGGCAGATGCGGTGACTGGCGGCGAGCGTGCGCAGCGCCGGCGCATCCATCCCGCCGGCTGCCAGTGCCGCCTCGCGCGCGGCGGCGAGTCGGTCGTAAAACCCCTGCGCCAGCGGACAGGACTGGCCATGGCAGGCCTTGTCCGGGTGCTCGCAGGCCTTCTCTCGGGCGGTGAGTTCCAGCACACGCAGCGGCTGGGCGCCGCCCTCCCGCAGGCGGGCAAGCGCATCGAGCGCCAATTGCCGGCCGGTGGTGCGGGCGGTGAGGAAAAAAAGTTGCTCCAGCTGCTGCGCTGGCATGGCGCGTAGCAGAGGATAGATCGTTGCCACCGTCTTGCCGATACCGGTGGGCGCCTGGGCCAGCAGCACCTGACCTGCGCCCGCAGCCCGCCACACCGCGGCTGCCAGCGCCCGCTGCCCGGCGCGAAACTCGGCGTGCGGGAAGGGCAGGGGAGCCAGGGCGGTATCCCGCGCCTCCCGGTGCGCAGCCTCGGCGCGCGCCCAAGTGCTGAAGGCCTGGCAACGTGCTTCGAAGGCTGCCTGCAGTTCAGCGGCGTCGCGTTCCTCCTCGATGATCGTTTCGGCGCCGCTGGCAATATCGAGGTAGACCAGTGCCAGGCGCAGCCGTCGCAAGCCCCGCTCGGCGCAGAAGAGGGCGCCATAGCATTCCAATTGCGCCCTGTGCAGGTGGCGGTGGTGCTCGGGTTGGGCGGCCAGATCGCCTCGATGCGTCTTGATCTCTTCCAGACGACCCAGCGCAGGGTCAAAGCCATCGGCGCGGCCCCGGACGGCCAGCTCGCCAAAGTGCCCACGCAAGCTAATCTCGGTCTCGTAGGCGGGGCCGCGTCGGGCGGCAATGCGTTGATGACCATCGATCCCCTCTGCAGCGGTGGGCGAAGGGGTGAAGCGCAGGTCAAGGTCGCCTCGGCGCGCGGTCAGGTCGCACAGGGTGCGTACCGCGACCGTGTAGCGGGGTGATCCGGGTGGGAGGGCGGGCGGAGCGTCGAGCAAGGATTCGGGCAGGCTGTCTGGCGGCGGTGATTCGGCAGTCGGGTGCTGGATGTCGGACGCAGGTGCCAGGGTCGGGGGCGGGCTCGCAATTTGACTGGATTGGGTTCTAGCACACCCGCTCAAACGCCCTTACCGTCAGTGCGTCAAGAAACCGGCAAGAACCCGGGACATTGGCCTTCAAGAATCCGTCATGCCCCCATTTTGGAGAAGGCCATGACCCGTATCAACGCACCCCAGCCGCTGGCCTGGATGGCCAGGCCCCCTGGTGAATGGGGCGGCAGTCATCACCGCCAAGCTGGTGATTTGCTGGACCAAGGCGAGGCCTACCGGGCCGCCCAGCTCCCGGGAGTCTCAGGCCATCACGATGCCCGGACGGCTTCTCGCCTGAACTGGCTTGACCCCTCCAGCGGGACCCATACGGCCTTGGTCAGGCCCGGTCGCCTCACCGCTGGCGGCGGTGAAATCTCCCGAGATCTCCTGCGTGTCACCCATGGCCAAGGCCTGGCCGCCTTCTCCTGTGACGCCCCGCCCGCCCGCGGTCTGGTGGCCCAGGTCGGTCCTGGAGAGGTGGCCCTGGCGCTTCGCAATGGCCTGTCCGTCGGTTTGGCGGTGGAACCGCTGGGGCTCGCCAAGCTACCTGAGCGCCTGTCCCAGATGCTGGCCGATTTCGGTCACCTGCCTGGCCCCACACCAGAGTGGGCCGTCGGTCTCGATGTCGGGCAGTTGTCCGCCGAAGAGCGCGACAGCCTGCGCCGAATCTCGGCTGAGTTTCGTCTGGGGGTCAAGGACCTGCCGCAGGGGCTCTGGGTCATTGACCGCCTGGGCGGTTTGCACGCCGAATGGCCCGCCGGCACCGAGTTTGAGCCCGATGCGCGCTGAGGCCTGAACAGCCGGGCGCGACCCCTGCCTCGACCTCTGTCCCTGCTGGGCAAGGGGCCAGGAGCCGCCCCGTAGAATCGCGGGCTTCATGAACGCCCCCGTCGACGTCTCCTTCTTCCCGCGGCAAGCCAAGCAGATCACCAGTTACCGAAAGTACTGGGCTTCGCGCTTTGGCACGGCGCCCTTCCTGCCCATGAGCCGGGCAGAAATGGACAAGCTCGGTTGGGACAGTTGCGACATCATCCTGGTCACCGGCGACGCCTATGTGGACCATCCCAGCTTTGGCATGGCGGTCGTCGGCCGCACCCTGGAGGCACAAGGCTTTCGGGTCGGCATCATCGCCCAGCCGGATTGGCTGAGCGCCGACCCCTTCAAGGTGCTGGGCAAGCCAAACCTCTTTTTCGGGGTGACGGCGGGCAATATGGACTCGATGATCAACCGGTACACCGCCGACCGGAAGATCCGCAGCGACGACGCCTATACGCCCGGCGACATCGGCGGCAAGCGGCCCGACCGCGCCGCCCTGGTGTATTCACAACGCTGCCGCGAAGCTTGGAACGACGTCCCGATCATCATGGGCGGCATCGAGGGCAGTCTGCGCCGGATTGCCCATTACGACTATTGGTCGGACAAGGTGCGCCGCTCCATCCTGGTGGACGCCAAGTGCGACCTGCTGCTGTACGGCAACGCCGAGCGGGCCATCATCGAGATCGCGCACCGGCTGGCGGCGCGCGAGCCCGTCTCGCAAATCACCGACGTGCGCGGCACCGCCTTCGTCCGGCGTGAAACGCCTGAGGGCTGGTTCGAGATCGATTCCACCAGCGTGGATCTGCCGGGCCGCGTCGATGCCCACGTGAACCCGTATCTGATGGTGTCCGAACAGGCCAAGGCCAACGGCGCCACCTGCGCGCGCGAGGACGAAGCCGAGGCGGT
>JAURKV010000170.1 GCA_030831585.1 Ramlibacter sp.
GACACTGCTGCCCGCGCGCAGGGGTCGGCCTTCGGGCCCGGTCATGTAGGCCAGGCCCCCCATCATCTGCACCACCTCGTCGAGCGCGGTGCGGTGCTCGTAGGGGCCGGGCAAAAAGCCCTTGTGGCTCACGTAGATGAGGCGCGGATTGAGTTTGGACAGCGCCGGGTAGCCAAAGCCAAGCTTGTCGAGCGTGCCACTCTTGAAGTTCTCGCCGAACACGTCGGCACCTGCCACCAGGCGCAGCACGATCTCGCGACCCTGCGCGGTCTTCACATCGACCGCTAGGCTCTTTTTGTTGCGGTTGAAAACGCCATAAAAGCCGGCGCCCGAGCCAAGCAGGCGGCGGGTGTTGTCACCAGCCAGCGGCTCGACCTTGATGACCTCGGCGCCGAGGTCGGCCAGGATCATCCCGCAGGTGGGGCCCATGACCATATGGGTGAACTCCACTACCCGAATGCCTGCGAGGGGCAGGTCGGTAGGGGCATCGGTTTTATCGGATTCAGTCACGCAGTGGCTCTCGGTTTGGCGTATTGGAAGCCCAGAGGCAGGCCCGCCTCCGGCGTCATGCCGTGGATTGGTTCGCCGGGCAGGCCGGCTCGCAGTTGCTCGCGTGCGGCCATCAAGCGGGTGAGGTCGACACCTGTTGACACACCCATGGCTTCGAACATGAAGACCAGGTCCTCGGTAACCACATTGCCTGAGGCGCCAGGCGCGTAAGGGCAGCCGCCCAGGCCGCCTTGAGAGGCGTCAAAGGTGCGCACCCCCGCCTCCCAGGCGGCCAAGCAGTTGGCCAGCCCTAGGCCACGGGTGTTGTGCATGTGCGCAGCGCCCGCCTGATCGCCCAGTTCGGCGCGCAGACGGGTAAACAGGCGTTTGACCTGAGCCGGGTTGGCCATGCCGGTGGTGTCGGACAGGCCCACCTCGTCTACCCCGGCCTCGGCCAGGGCCAGGGCAAGACGGATCACTTCGTCCTCCGGCACCAGGCCCTGGAGGGTGCAGCCGAAAGCGGTGGAGACCCCTGCCTCCACTTGCACCCCCGGCGCGGTCGCGTCGCGCAGCGCGACGATCTGGCGCACCTGGGCCACCATCTCCTGCGGAGTCCTGCGAACATTGGCCAGTGAATGCGCCAGGCTTGCCGAGACCGGCAGTGTGAGCTTGTGCGCCCCCGCGACGAGAGCCGACTCGGCGCCGCGCAGATTGGGCACCAGGGCCATGACGGTCAGCCCCGGAAGGCTGATCGCGTCGCGCACGACCTCGGCCACATCGGCCATTTGCGGCAGGAGGGTGGCCGGCACGAAGGAGCCTACCTCGATCTCGCGCAGGCCGGCGGCATGCAGTGCTCGTATCCAGGCCAGCTTGTGCTGGGTCGGCATGGTGATAGCGACACTTTGGAGCCCGTCACGCGGGCCGACTTCGCTGATCAGGACGGCGGGCAGGGGAGGGGTGTCGGGCATGGGGCGGGGCGGTAGGCGCTCTGTCAGGCCAACATTATCCCCGGGGGTCAGAGCGCGCATGCCGCCCGGAACAGGGCTGCCATCTCTTCGTCTCCGCCGTCCTCCGCTCCCAGCCCCGCCTGCACCAGCACCGTGCCTGTCTTGCGGTCGATCAGGGCGTTCTGGGAATGGGCGCCCGCCATGCGCAGCATGCGGCCGTCGGCGCTGTGGTGCCAAAAGAAGTTTCGGTAGGCGCGGCCTGGCCGGGCGACGTTGAATCGGGAGGCTTGGTCCTTCTCGCCATGGCGGGCGGTTTCTGCGATCCAGTCGGCCGGTACCAATTGCTGGCCATTCCAGCGCCCGTCATAGGCCACCAACAATGCCAGTCGCGCCCAGTCACGCAAGGTGGCGGAAAAACCTGCGCCGGCAAAGGCAAAGCCTTTGGCGTCGGTCAACCAAGTGGCGTCCGCCTGCGCGCCCAGCGGTTGCCAGAGCTGCTCCTGGGCAATCAGATGCAGGGGCTGCTGGTACACCGTCTCCAGCACCCAGCCCACGAGCACCGGGTTGAGGTCGGTGTAATTGAACTTTTGACCCTGGGTGTCGCTGCGACCCCAGCGGAAGTCCATCACGCCCCTGATCTGGTCCGTGCCCTGGCCGCGCCGGGGGGAGTAACCGATTTGGGAGAAGCCGTAGCGCTCGAAGCCGTTGTTGGGGCTGCAGAAAGACTCGCAAATGTTAATCCCGCTGGCCATATTGAGGATGTTGCGCAGCGTGATGTCGGCAAAAACATGGCCCTGCAGGCCTGGCAGGTACTGGTCTAGCCGGTCGTCGAGGGAGGCGATCTTCTTTTGCTCCAGTGCGATGCCAGTCAGCAGGCCCACCACGCTCTTGGTCATTGACCAGCCAAAAAAACGCATGTCGGCGCTGCGTCTGAACCGGTACTCCTCGTGCCAGATCTCATCGCCGCGGGCGATCAGCAGGCCTGGCCGGTTGAACCGGGCGGCATAGTCGGATGCGCTCCTGAACGGCCCTGCGCGTACCGATCGGGCCGCACTGCGCAAAGTGGACGCCACAGCGCCTGCGCGGATCCTTTGGTGCGCGAACATGGTCTCCAGGCCACCGGAGAAATTGCCCACGTGGTACTCGGGATAGCCCTCCCATTTCTGCTGTGCGCCAGGCGGCCCCCAGCCGGTGGGGAAGCCCTGGGATTCACCCCATTTGTCTTGTGCGCGAGCGGGAATGCCGATTGCGCACAGCCCCATACCCAGGCCGGCGCCGATTGAGGTGCCAAGAAAGTGTCGCTTGTCCATTCGTGTCAACAATACCACTGGTAAAAAAACGCGTGGGAGCGCAGTGAGTGGATCTCGACTGCCAACTTGAATCCGCTTCACTTGACCTTAACGAATAGCGGCATGGTCAGCCTAGAGTGATCAGGGCTGGTGAGTGATCAGGTCCACCACCTAATCCGACCGGGCCGGGGGGGCGTCACTGATTGACGCCCCCCTTTTTTTCGGTCATATTTATTTCAAATTTGAAATTAATTGGCCAATCTCGGAGGTAGGTATCAAAATCGTTTGCATCGGTGGCGGCCCCGCTGGGCTGTATTTCGGACTGCTGATGAAGGCCCGTAACTCGGCGCACGACATCACCGTGGTCGAGCGTAATCTGCCCTATGACACCTTTGGCTGGGGAGTCGTTTTTTCCGATGCCACCATGGATAACATGCGGCTTTGGGACCCGGTGACCGCAGACGAAATTGAGCAGGCATTCAACCACTGGGACGACATCGAGCTTCAGTTCAAGGGCCGGGTGATCCGGTCGGGTGGCCATGGCTTCGTCGGCATTGGTCGCAAGCGGCTTTTGAACATCCTCCAGGCTCGTTGCGAGGCGCTTGGCGTCAAGCTTCGATTCGAAGCTGAAGTTGAGTCGGAAGACGAGTTCCCCGACGCAGACCTGATCATTGCCAGCGACGGTATCAATTCGCGTATTCGCGCCCGCCACGAGCGCGTTTTTCAACCCGACATCGTGAACCGTCCCAACCGCTATATCTGGTTGGGGACCAATCGGCTGTTCGACGCTTTCACCTTCGCGTTCGAGAAGACCGAGCACGGCTGGTTTCAGGCGCACATTTATAAATTCGATCCGCAGACCACCACCTTCATCGTCGAATGCCCAGAGTCCGTTTGGTTGGCCCACGGCCTGGACCGGGCCGACCAGTCAGAGTCGATCGCATTTTGCGAATCGCTTTTCGGCAAGACCCTGCAAGGGGCGCCTCTCATGACCAACGCGCGGCATCTGCGGGGGTCGGCATGGCTCAATTTCCAGCGGGTGGTGTGTAAGCAGTGGTGGTTGAAGAACGCCAATGGTAGCCATGTGGTGTTGATGGGTGATTCCGTCCACACGGCGCATTTCGCTATTGGCTCTGGCACAAAGCTCGCTCTTGAGGACGCAATTGAGCTCACACGCCAATTCGATCGGCTGGGTCATGAGGCGCTTCACATTCCGGAGGTTCTTGCGGCTTACCAAGAGGAGCGCCGGGTCGAGACACTCAAGATCCAGAACGCCGCCTGGAACGCCATGGAATGGTTTGAGGTGTGTGGTCAACGCTATTGCGACCAGCTCGAGCCCGAGCAGTTCATGTATTCCATGCTCACGCGCAGCCAGCGCATTAGCCATGAGAACCTGCGGCTGCGAGATCGAGGCTGGCTGGAGGGGTACGAGCAGTGGTTCGCGCGCCAGGCCGAGGCAGCTGTCACCCAAAAGGTTCCCCCGATGTTCACGCCCTACCGGGTGCGATCCGTCTCCTTGAAGAACCGCGTCGTTGTCTCTCCGATGGCGCAGTATTCGGCGGTTGACGGGGTGCCTGGGGACTTCCACCTGGTCCACCTGGGCGCGCGTGCCCTGGGGGGTGCCGGCCTGGTCATGGTCGAAATGACCGCCCCCTGCGCGGAGGGGCGAATCACCCCAGGATGTCCAGGCCTGTGGAACGACGCTCAGGAGCATGCCTTTACCCGTATTGTCGATTGGGTACACCGGCAGACCGACGCCAAGATTGGCTTGCAAATCGGACACGCCGGGCCCAAGGCCAGTACCAATGCCCCTTGGGATCACGCCGGGATGGACCAGCCGCTGCCAAAGGGCAATTGGCCTCTTTTGTCCGCCTCTGCGAAGCCCTATCTCTCTGACGGCCCCATACCTCGGCCGATGGACCGCGCCGACATGGACCGGGTGATCGAGCAATTCGTCGCCAGCACCGACCGAGCAGCCCGAGCGGGCTTCGATTGGCTCGAATTGCACTGCGCTCACGGCTACCTGTTGTCGGCCTTCATCTCCCCGCTGACCAATCAGCGTCACGACGACTACGGCGGCAGCTTGGACAAGCGCTTACGCTTTCCGTTAGAAGTTTTTCGGGCAGTCCGAGCCGCCTGGCCTGCGCTCCTGCCGATCAGCGTCCGCATATCGGCCCATGACTGGGTGGCTGGAGGCATCACGCCTGCCGACGCAGTTGAAATTGCCAGAGCCTTCAAGGCAGCTGGGGCAGACATGATCGATTGCTCCTCGGGTCAGGTCAGCCCGGACCAGAAGCCGACCTATGGCCGTATGTACCAGACCCCTTTCGCTGACCGCATTCGGCAGGAAGCAGGCATTGCGACCATCGCTGTGGGGGCCATTAGCGAAGCGGACCACGTGAACAGCATCATTGCCGCCGGGCGCGCTGACCTGTGCGCGGTGGCCCGCCCCCATCTGGCCAACCCCGCCTGGACCCTCACCGAGGCCGCCCGGATTGGATACCGGCCCATCAACTGGCCGCGGCAGTATGTTTCGGGTAAGGCGCAGCTTGAGGCAAATTTCGAAAGGGCTGTCGCCATGGTTCCCTCGGCCCCCAAATGAGCGCGCCTCCCCTCGCTGCCCACCACGCGCTGGTCACTGGCGCGAGCCGCGGCATTGGTGCAGCCATTGTTCAGGCTTTAGCTCAGGCCGGAATGCATGTCACCCTGCTGGGTCGTGATCAGACAGCGCTGCAGGCAACATCCGCTCGGCTGCCGTTGGGGACGCGGCATCACATCGAGCTTGCAGATGTCACCGACCACAAGGCGATGCAGCGGGCGATTGCGTCCGCCTCTGCTGCCCTGGGTCCAGTACATGTCTTGGTGAACAACGCTGGGCAAGCCCTGGGCGGCCCGATCGATCAGACCAGCCCCGCGCTTTGGGCGCAGATGCTGGCGGTCAACCTCACCGGCTCCTTTAACGCTATCTACGCCGCGCTGCCTTCACTTCGCGCCAGCGCCACTGAGGCGGACCCTTCGCGCATCATCAACGTGGCGAGCACCGCCGGCCTGCAAGGCTACCCGCAGGTGAGCGCCTATGTGGCAGCCAAGCACGGCGTTGTCGGTCTCACCCGGGCGTTGGCCCTAGAGTTGGCGAGGGACGCGATCACGGTGAACGCGGTATGTCCCGGATATACGGACACTGATCTCGCCGCTCAGGCAGTCGAATCGCTCGCCCGAAACACTGGCAAGAGCCCTGAGCAGGCCCGCGCGCTGGTCGTTAGGCGTAATCCGCAGCACCGCTTGGTGGCGCCTGAGGAAGTAGCGGCCACCGTAGTGTGGCTATGCCAACCCGGAAGCCGTGGGATCAACGGTCAGGCGCTAGCTATCGACGGTGGGGAGTTGGCGGGATGACCCTGCGTCCGCTTCTGGCCGATGCACTCGCAGCCCGCCCTGACCGCGAGATGCCCGCCCACGAGGCGCATCACGCCTCCTTACGGCTTTGGCTGAGGCTGCTTTCCTGCTCTTTGTTGATCGAGGGCACGATTCGGCAGCAGCTGCGGCAGGAATTTGATGTCACCTTGTCGCGATTTGACCTGTTGGCCCAACTTGATCGGTACCGTAGCGGTCTGACGATGGGAGAGCTCACGCGGCGCATGATGTTCAGCGGCGGTAATGTCACCGCCATCGTCAATCAGCTCGAGCAAGAGGCTCTCGTCCAGCGCAGCAAAGATCCAGGCGACCAACGCTCGTTCAAGGTGAAGCTCACCCCCGCGGGGCGCAAGAGCTTTCGCAAGATGGCCAAGATCCACGAGCAGTGGGTAGTGGACCTGCTGTCCCGCCTCAGTGATGAGGATCAGGAGCAACTACATCGGCTTCTGGGGAACTTGAAGACAGCGGTTCATCGTCAACAGACCGATCTCTATCAGTAGGCTAAATGACCAAACGATATCTACCCGGGACCCCTCACCAGCTACCGCGCCACCGGCAGCCGCTGTCGAACTATCAGGGTCAGCACATACGCTACCAATGCCAGGACGGCGTGGCCACCGTGTCGCTTAATCGTCCGGAACGTAAAAACCCGCTGACTTTTGACTCGTACGCCGAATTGCGCGACCTATTTCGCGCAATGGGCAGCGCCGACGATGTTCATGCCATCGTGATATGCGGTGAGGGCGGCAACTTTTGCTCAGGGGGTGACGTACACGAGATCATTGGTCCGCTCACCCAACTGGATATGCCAGGGCTACTCGCCTTCACCCGGATGACCGGGGACGTGGTCAAGGCCATGCGGGCCTGCCCTCAGCCCATCATCGCCGCGATCGACGGCATCTGCGCCGGTGCCGGTGCGATGCTCGCCCTAGCCTCTGACATGCGTTTCGGGACCGCACGTAGTAAGACCTACTTCCTCTTCAACAAGGTTGGGCTGGCCGGTTGCGACATGGGCGCCTGCGCGCTGCTGCCCCGTGTGATCGGGCAGGGCCGGGCGAGCGAGCTCCTGTACACCGGGCGCGGGCTAGGCGGCGAGGAGGGCGAGCGCTGGGGATTTTTCAACCGTTTGTGCGTGCCCGACGCTCTGCTGACAGACGCACAGCGAAGCGCCCAGGCAATGGCTGATGGCCCGACCTTTGCCAATAGCATGACCAAAAAAATGCTTCAGCAGGAGTGGGTCATGAGCGTTGACGAGGCCATCGAGGCCGAGGCCCAGGCCCAGGCAATTTGCATGATGACCAACGACTTTCACCGTGCGTACCATGCCTTTGTCGCCAAGCAGCAACCCGTGTTCAAGGGTGACTGATGTTTTCAACTCCGCCAGCTACTGACCTGCGCGAAGCTGTGGACCTGCCATTTTTTGAGCCACGGCATCGGGTGTTGCGGGACGACCTGCACGAATGGGGATCGCAGCACCTCGGTCAGATTACTCATGACGAGGCCCAGGTCGACGCGACTTGCGTCGAATTGGTACGTAGCCTGGGGCGTGCCGGGTGGTTGCGTCATGCGGTTGGTGGCACCGCTTATGGGGCGGTGCAGGACAGCATCGAGACCCGGAGCATTTGCCTGATCAGGGAGGGTCTGGCCTGGCATCACGGCCTAGCGGACTTTGCCTTCGCCATGCAGGGTCTGGGCTCCGGTGCGATCAGCCTGTTTGGCAGCGAAGGCCAAAAGACCGCGGTGTTGCCCCGAGTTGCCCAGGGGACGGCAGTTGCAGCCTTCGCGCTCAGCGAGGTCGATGCCGGCTCCGATGTGGCGGGTATGCAATGCCAAGCCTGGCGGGAGGGCGACCACTACCTGATCGAGGGAGAAAAGACCTGGATCTCCAATGGTGGTATTGCTGACTTCTACGTGGTCTTTGCCCGTACGCCCAACCCTGCGGCGGAATCGGCTGCGGAACTGTCCGCACCCTCCCGCGGCACCCGGAACATCAGCGCGTTCATTGTTGACGCCGCATTGCCCGGCCTCGAAATTGCCGAGCGTATTGATGTCGTTGCTCCCCACCCCCTGGCTCGCCTGCGTTTCAATCGGGTCAGGGTCCCGGTGTCGCAGCGACTGGGGGATGAGGGGGCCGGCTTCAAGATTGCCATGTCCACACTGGATGTGTTTCGGACCTCGGTGGCCGCAGCCGCTCTGGGCTTCGCGCAGCGTGCGCTCGACGAAGCCCTGGCGTGGTCTCGGCAGCGAAAGATGTTCGGGCAGACGTTGGCAGACTTACAAGTCACGCAGTCGACGCTAGCGGATATGGCAACGCAGCTGGACGCAGCGCGCCTGCTTACCTACCGTGCCGCATGGTTACGCGATCAAGGGCGGCGTATCACCCGCGAAGCTGCCATGGCCAAGCTGACCGCGACCGAGAGCGCACAACGCATCATCGATGCCGCGGTGCAGATGCATGGCGGCATGGGCGTTCGCAAGGGATCTGTGGTCGAGTCGCTTTACCGCGAGATCCGCGCCTTGCGTATTTACGAAGGCGCTACCGAGGTGCAGCGCCTGATCATCGCCCGAGAGATGCTCAAGACCTGAGTACAGGAGGCCCGCATGTCGCAGCATCTGGCTCCATCGTCGTATCTGGATACCTTTGCGCGGGATCATCTGCCCCCCGCCGCGCAGTGGCCGGTATTTCTTTTCGACCGTCCGGAGCTGCAGTATTCCGAGCAGCTCAATGCGACCTGCGAACTGGTCGATGTGCATGTGAAGAATGGACACGGAGATCGCAAGGCGCTGCACGGGCGCAATCAGGCGGGAGACTTTTCTTGGACGTATGCCGACCTCCTGGACCGTGTCGACCGGATTTGTCATGTGCTCACGAGGGACATGGGCCTGGTCAGCGGCAACCGGCTGCTGCTTCGCGGGGGTAACAGCCCCATGATGGCTGCCTGCTGGCTGGCTGGTGCGAAAGCGGGCCTGGTGCTGGTACCCACTATGCCCCTGCTGCGGTCCGCTGAGCTCAAGCAGATCATCGACAAGGCGCAGGTGTCGGCGGCCTTGTGCGCCGACAGCCTGGCGGAGGAAATGGCTCACTGCCTCGACCCGGCGCACCCTCACCATAGCCCCAGTCTGAGCCGTGTGATGTATTTCGGCAGTGACCAGGTTGACCCGCTTTGGCATTGCATGCAGGTCCACACTGGCTCGTTCTCGCCACACCCGACCAGCCGTGACGACGTCTGCCTGATTGCCTTCACCAGCGGTACCACTGGCAAGCCCAAGGGGACGATGCACTTCCATCGGGACATTCTGGTGATGTCAGACCTTTTCCCGCGCCATGTGCTCGAGATGGGCCCTCAGGATGTCGTCTGCGGAACGCCGCCCATCGCCTTCACCTTTGGGCTAGGAGGCCTGCTCACCTTCCCGCTTCGGCACGGAGCCTCGACCGTTCTCCTAGAGCGCCACACTCCGGAGACTTTGCTTCAGACCATTACGCAGTTTGGCGCCACCCAGTGCTACACCGCGCCAACGTTCTACCGGCAGATGGCAGTGCACGCAGACGGGTTCGACCTGAGCAGCCTGCGTCACCCCGTCTCTGCCGGTGAGGCGCTGCCAGACGCCACGCGCCAACTTTGGCGGGATCGCACTGGCACCGAAATCACCGACGGTATCGGTGGCACCGAGGTAATCCACATCTATATCGCTAGTGCCGGCTCTAAGGTCCGGCCTGGCTACATCGGCACTGTGATTCCTGGCTATGTCGCCCAGATCGTGGACGAGACCATGCAGCCCGTTCCGCCAGGGACACCTGGACGACTGGCAGTCCGGGGCCCGACGGGTTGCCGCTATCTCGACGACCCCCGCCAGCAGGACTACGTGAAGGACGGCTGGAATCTTCCGGGTGATACCTTCGTCATGGACGCCGACGGTTACTTCCGCTATTTGGCACGCAATGACGACATGATCGTCTCCGCTGGCTATAACATTGCCGGGCCTGAGGTCGAGAGCGCGCTGCTGCAGCACCCGGCCGTGGCCGAGTGCGGTGTGATCGGGCTTCCCGACGAGGAGCGCGGTCAGGTGGTTGTCGCCTATGTGGTGCTCAAGCCGGGCGAGGCCGCCGGACCGGACCAGACCACAGCGCTGCAGGACTTCGTCAAGCGCACCGTTGCGCCTTACAAGTACCCCCGCCGCATTCACTTTGTTCCAAGCTTGCCGCGCACAGAGACCGGTAAATTGCAGCGGTTCAAGCTGCGTCAAATGAGTTGAAGGGGACGGATATGTGGAAAGTTCTGCAGCCCGCGGGCTGGATGTCGCCCAAGGGTTACTCCAACGGCATCGAGGCCCGAGGTCGGCAGATTTACTTGGCGGGCATGGTCGGTTGGAATGGTCAGGGCCAGTTCGAGACCGACGATTTCATCGGGCAATGCCGCCAGACCCTGCAAAACATCGTCGCAACGCTGGCTTGCGCTGATGCTGGCCCGCAGCACATCGTCCGCATGACCTGGTATGTCAAGGATAAGCGTGAATACCTGCTTCGGGGCCGGGAACTCGGAGTCGCCTACCAGGAGGTTATAGGCCGGCACTACCCGGCGATGGCATTGGTCCAGGTGGCGGACCTGGTCGAAGACCGGGCTCTGGTCGAGATTGAGGCCACCGCGGTGGTGCCGGATTGACCGGGCGGGGGCCGGAATGGAGGGAAATCAGGGGGTTACCACAATACCGCCGAATGCGGATTCACCTATAGTCGAAGTTACCAACGTTGTGAAAGGATTCACCATGGACTTGCTCGTTTCAGGCGCCGCGGAATCAACGGGATTCACCCGTCGATGCGGCGCAGCCCTCCGCCGCCTCCGCCAGATTGGCCCGGTGGCAATGGCCACCGTTTTCAGCGCTGGCATGCTGGTCGCACTACCCGCGGCAGCCCAGGTGAAGATTGGCTTCATCACCACCCTCTCTACCCCCGCTGGATACCTGGGTGAAGACGCGCGTGACGGCTTCTTGTTGGCCGTCGAAGAGGAGCGGGGCCGTCTCGGCGGCGTCGCCGTTCAAGTGGTGGTCGAGGACGACAAGCTGCAGCCCGCTGCTGGCAAGCAAATTGCCGAGAAGTTCTTGCAAAGCGACAAGATCAAGCTCTTTTCCGGCCTGATCTTCTCCAACGTGGCGGCCGCAGTGGTGCCCGACCTGCTGGCGGCCAACGCCATCTTCGTGAGCCCCAACGCGGCGCCTTCCAACTTCGCCGGCAAGGGCTGCCACAAGAACTACTTCGTGGCCAGCTGGCAAAACGATTCGCTGCACGCCGCCTCTGGCGCGCTGGCGCAGAACCTGGGATACAAGCGCATGGTGCTGCTGGCCCCCAACTACCAGGCCGGCAAAGATGCGCTCAACGGCTTCAAGACCAAGTACAAGGGCGCAGTGGTCGAGGAGATCTACACCAACCTCAACTCCACCGACTTCGCCGCCGAGATGGCTCGCATCCGCCAGCTGCGGCCCGACGCGGTCTATCAGTTCCACCCGGGCGGCTCGGGCATTGCCTTCATCAAGCAGTACTCGCAGGCGGGTCTCAAATCGACCATTCCGTTGGTCGTGCCGATGCCTGGTCTGGAGGCCCGCATTCTTTCCGCGGTTGGCGACGATGCGGTGGGCGTGATTGCTAGCTCGCACTGGAACGCGGACTTCGAAAACCCAGCGAGCAAGGCCTTTGTCGAAGGCTTCCGCCGCGTCTATAAGCGCGAACCCACGCCGTATGCAGCCCAGGGCTACGACGCCGCCAAGCTGATCGCCGAGGCCATGCGCGCCACGGGTGGCAAGGTCGAGGACACCGAGCGCTTCCGCGCCGCAATGGCCAAGGCGGAAGCCAAGCTCACGCGTGGCAACTTCCGCTTCGGCCCCAACCAGCACCCGGTCCATGACTGGTACCAGATCTCCGCGGTCAAGGGCGCCGATGGCAAGCTCACGCTCAAGACCGGCGCCAAGGTCCTGACCAACGAGGGCGACCCCTACGCCCAAGAATGCAAGATGTAAGTTGTGTCGGCTGAACTGCTGATTGAGCAGGGCGTCAACGGCCTGCAGCTGGGTTTAACGCTTTACCTCCTGGCTGCGGGCCTCACCCTGATCTTCGGGATCATGGGCATCTTGAACCTTGCCCATGGCTCGATGTACATGGTCGGGGCCTACTCGGCGGCGGTGATCGCCGCCAAGACGGGCTCATTCTTGGCGGCTGCCTTGGGCGGCGCGCTGATGGCAGGCCTGGTGGGCCTGGCCATTGAATTTCTCATCATCCGAAGGCTGTACGACCGCGAGCACCTAGACCAGGTGCTGGCCACCTTTGGTGTGATCTTGTTTGCCAATGAGGCGGTGGCGCTGATGTTTGGCCGCTCGCCTCTTTTCATGTCGGTGCCGCAATGGGCTTCCGGCCAGGTCGAGATCTTCCCTGGCGTGCCCTACCCGCAGTACCGCCTGTTTGTCATGGCCGCCGGTATCGTAGTGGCCCTGCTGCTGTGGCAGCTGATCGCCCGCTCGCGCCTGGGGATGCAAATTCGCGCAGGCGCCACCCACCGCGAGATGGTGGGTGCGCTGGGCGTGGACATTGCCCGCCTGTACACCATCGTCTTTGGGGTGGGCGCGCTGCTCAGTGGCTTGGCTGGAGCCTTGATCGGCCCGGTGCGCAGCGTGCAGATCGGCATGGGCGAGGACGTTCTGATTCTGACCTTCGTGGTCGTGGTGATCGGCGGTATTGGCTCGCTCAAGGGTGCGTTTGCCGGCGCGATGATCGTTGGCGTGATCGATACCCTGAGCCGCGCGGTCGCTGGCCCGGCCATCAAGGCCTGGATTGGCGGGCCCACCGGAGACAGCCTGGCAGCCGGGCTGTCGTCGATCATGGTCTACTTGGCGATGGCCCTCGTTCTGGTGATCCGCCCGACGGGCCTGTTTCCGGCCCAGGGAGCACGGGCCTAGGCCCCCGCGGATGGACCGATGACACGCCAGCGCCTTCTCACCGCCGGAATCTGGATCTTCCTGGCTTTGTTCCCCTTGTTGGCCGAAGCCATAGGCCAAGGCTACTGGATCAACATCTGGACCCGCATCCTGATTCTTGGCCTGGTGGCCATGAGTCTCAACCTGATCATGGGCTACGGCGGCATGGTCAGCCTGGGGCATGCGGCCTACTTCGGCGTCGGCGGTTACGCGGTCGCACTGATCGCCTTCCATGTCACGCAGAAGGTTCCGCTCTTTGGGTGGGCAGGCAGCAATGAGGCCCTGGTGGTATGGCCGATCGCCATGGTGATCAGCGGCTTGCTGGCCCTGGCACTGGGGGCGCTGTGCCTGCGCACGCGCGGCGTTTACTTCATCATGCTCACGCTGGCTTTTTCGCAGATGCTCTTTTTCATCGTGGTCGCGCTCAAGTACTACGGTGGCGACGACGGCTTGTCGATGACCGGGCGCAACACGCTGGCGGGCATGTCCCTCGCCAAGCCCATGGCCCTGTACTACGTGGCCTTCGTGGTGCTGCTGCTGGCGTGGGTGCTGCTGGCGCGCATCACTCAGTCGCCCTTCGGTCGCGCCTTGCAAGCGGGCAAGATCAATGAGCGTCGGGCCCAGGCGCTCGGTATTCCGGTACGGCGGGTGCAACTGATCGCGTTTGTCATCGCTGGCGTTTTGGCCGGACTCGGCGGCGCCCTGTGGGCAAACCAGATGCGTATTGCCTCGCCCGACATGCTCCATTGGATGCGCTCGGGTGAGCTGATCATGATGGTGATTCTCGGCGGGCTGGGCAGCCATATGGGGGCCATCGTCGGTGCGGCCGCCCTGGTGTTGCTGGAGGCCTGGCTGGCGGGCCTGACCGAGCACTGGATGTTGATTCTGGGCGCGATTTTGGTGCTCACGGTTCTGTTTGTGCGCAAGGGCCTGTTCCTGCGCCTGGCGGGGAGCGGCCATGAGCGCTGAGGGTCGCCTCGAAATCTGTGGGCTGGTCAAACGCTTTGGCGCGCTGGCGGCCACTGACCAGGTGTCGCTGGCTTTCAGTCCCCGGGAGACGCACGCCATCATCGGCCCCAATGGCGCGGGCAAGTCCACGCTGATCAACCTGATCACGGGAGACCTGGTGGCCGATGCCGGGCAGATCGTGCTGGACGGGGAGGACATCACCGCCCTCAGCGTCGCTCGGCGCAGCCTCAAGGGGCTGGCGCGCTCCTTCCAAATTACCGAGCTGGTCACTGGTTTCACCGCCCTGGACAACGTGTGTCTGGCCGTCCAGGGGCGGCTTCGAACCTCATTCCAATTTCTGCGGTCGGCGGCCGCCGACCGGGCGCTCACCGAACCAGCGCAAGCTGCCCTGGCGCAGGTGGGGTTGTCCCACCGCGCGGGCGAGCGGGTAGAGACCCTGTCGCATGGAGAGAAGCGGCAGCTGGAAATCGCCATTGCCCTGGCCCTCGAGCCCCAGGTGCTGCTGCTCGATGAGCCCATGGCGGGCATGGGCGAAGACGAAACCCGCAAGATGGTCGAACTTCTGCAAGGCCTCAAACACCGCTACACCATTCTTCTGGTGGAACACGACATGCACGCGGTGTTTGCGCTGGCCGATCGCATCTCGGTGCTCACCGCTGGTCATGTGCTGGCCAGTGACACGCCCGACGCGATCCGCAACAACCCGGCGGTGCAACAGGCTTATCTGGGAGGTGACCTGTGAGCCAGATTACCTCCGCCGTCCAGGCCGCTGGAGAAGGCTCCGCCTTTCTGGAGGTACGCCACCTCTCGGCCGGCTACGACAGCGCCAGCCAGGTGCTGTTTGACTTGTCCTTCACCATCCGCGCGCACCAGGTCACCACCTTGCTGGGTCGCAATGGCATGGGCAAGACGACCACCATTCGCTGTTTGATGGGCTTGTTGCGCGCACGCGAGGGGGAAATTCTTCTCGGCGGGCGGCACCTCGAGCACGCCCCCGCTTATGTGGTGGCCCGCTGCGGACTAGGCCTGGTGCCCGAGGGGCGGCAGGTCTTTCCGCGCCTCAGCGTCGAAGAAAACCTGCTGGTGGCCTCCCGATCCGACTTTGGCAGCCACTGGACGCTCGAGACTGTGTATGCCCTCTTTCCCCGCCTGCTAGAGCGCAGGCTGCAGGGTAGCGCCACCCTCTCAGGCGGCGAGCAGCAGATGCTGGCCATCGGCCGCGCGCTGATGACCAACCCCCAGCTCCTCATCCTCGACGAGGCCACCGAGGGACTCGCGCCCCTGATTCGCCAGCAAATCTGGAAGGCCCTGAGCGCACTCAAGCAGCAGGGCCTGTCCATCCTTATCGTCGACAAAAACCTCGACGCGCTTCAAACCTTTGCCGACCAGCACCTCGTTCTGGAAAAGGGCCGTCTGGTCTGGTCTGGCGATGCGCAGGCCTTCATGCAGCAGCGGCAAGAGGTGCAGCGCTACATCGGTTTGTGAGCGCGGCCCGGCGCACGCGGCGTGGCCTCGCTGGCTTGTTGCCGAAGGCGCGGTCGTGGCGGGACGGGGCGCTTTTTAGCGCTTCTCGGCCCTTCGTCCCCTCGCCGCCAGCCCAGACCTCACCCTGCAGGCGTCTGCGTATCAAGCACGATGCGCCCGGTGACCTGACCCGCCTCCAGGGCTTGCAGGCTTTCCTCGGCCTGAGATAGTGGGCGGACCTGAACCGCCGGCAGGGTCAGTCGGCCCGAGCGCACCAGTTCGACCAGTTCACGTATCTGGGCTGTGTTTCCCATGGCCGATCCCAAAAGCGCAATTTCGCGCAGGGCCAGTGCCACCAGAGGGAAGGTGCCGGTTCCGCCGATCAGGCCCACCGTCACAAAGCGTCCGCCTTTGCGCAGCCCGGGCACAGCCAGTGCCGAGGTGGACGGCGCGCCGACGAAGTCGATCATGCCGGAGAGCCCGCCCCGGGCCATCGCCACGAGCTCCTTGCCTCCGCCGCGCTGCAGGTTGAGCACCTTCTGGGCGCCAGCCGCTCGGGCGGCCTCCAGCTTGCTGTCGTCGATGTCGCAAGCAATCACTTCGGTGTAGCCCAGTGCCCGCAGGATGGCGATTCCGATCAGGCCCAGCCCGCCGCAGCCGATCACGGCTATCCAGTGGCCGGGCAACGGCGGCCCCAGCTTAGTGACCGCCGAATACGCAGTGACCCCCGAGCAGGCAAGTACCGCAGCGCGTGCCGGGTCGAGACCGGCGACGTCCACCAGGTAGCGCTTATCGGGCACCATCAAATGGGTGGAAAAGCCACCCGGCCTGACGATACCGATCGACGTCATTCGCTCGCACAGATTGTCCTGACCCTGCAGGCACACCGGACACTTTCCGCAGCCGATCCAGGGGTTCACCAGGTAGGTGGCGCCGACCGGCACACCGCTGACCTCAGAGCCGACTGCCGCGACCACGCCGATAGGTTCGTGGCCCAGGACCACCGGCAGCGGGATCCGGTCAGCCAGCGAATTTTTCACCCCCCCGCCCATGTCGAAATAGCCTTGCCGCACATGGAGATCGGAGTGACACACGCCGCAATACGACATGCGTATCAGCACCTCGTTCGGACCCGGGGCGGGCGTTTCCCGGACGATCTGTTGCAGGGGCTTGCCCCATTCGGTGACGCCGTAGCTTTGCATCTGCTTGCCTCCTTGATGTTGCTTGTTTCGGCTGCAGGCTTTAGAGCCAGCTGCGCTTGGCCACCCGCTCCAGCGTGTCGATTGCGGCCTTCGAGCTGCCGGGGTCGAGTGGCAACTCCATGATCACCTCGTGAAAGCCCAACTCCGCGTAGCCGCGCAGGTTGTCGCGGTCCACGCGGCCGGTCTCCGGGTCGGGACCTGGCCCCACCTTGGCCACGAGCCGAAGCTCCTTGAAGTCACGCTGGGCGTCGTCACACGCTGCCCGTAGCTGGGGCAGCAGTTGCCGCAGTTGCTCGATGTCCTGCTTGGCCGGCAGCCAGCCGTCGCAAGACGACGCCACCAGGCGCAGGGCCAGGGGGCTGAAGCCCCCCCACAGAAATTCGACTGGCGCCGGGGCGATGGGCTTCATCTCGAAGTGTTTATCCACCGGCTGGTCGTCGTCGCCTCGTACGGTGTAGGTCTTGCCGCCGCGCGTGATCAGCTCCCGGATCTCCGCCAGCGCCAACTTGGCGCGCGTGGCCCGCTTTTCGAAGGGCAGCCCCACCACGTCGTACTCGTCGCGCAGCCAACCAGTGCCCACCCCGATTGAGATCGGTCGCCGGGTCAGCCAGGACATGCTGGCGATCTGCTTGGCGATCAGAACCGGGTGGCGCAGGGTGAGGATCAGGACGCTAGTGCCAAAGTGCGTGCTAGGCATCTGTGCCGACAGCCAGGTGAGCAGAAGCAGCGGATCGACCCAGGGCGTGGTGGCGTCAAAAGGGCGTTGGCCATCGTGGGTATGCGGGTAGACCGATTTGCTCGCCGCGGGCAGCAGCAGGTGGTCGCCCACCCAGATCGACCGGTAGCCCATCTCGGCGGCCGCGGCGCACACCCGCAGCATGTCGGCCGGTGGCAGTGTCTCGTGGCACATCGGCAGGCGGACGCCCACGGGGATGGGGGGCTGGGTGCTCATGGCGGCTCCTAGAAAGGCGGCAAGGGCTGTAGAGGCGGCGCGCAGGGTGCTTCCGAGGCCCGTCACCTGTCAGTGTGCATGATGCATCATGGATGGATTGAAAAGAAAGTAGTCAAAAATCCTGTCTGTGCGGGGATCAGGGTTCATTCGAGGCCTTGATGCGCTGCATTCGAAATTCCCATTAGACGCACCGCTTGCGAATCCGTACCCTCAGCCCGACTCAGTAGATCCGCCACGGCACAGGCAAGCCGAGGCGGTCAAGCCCACGCAGTTACCCCTGAAGGGACAAGTCACTTGGTTCAACAGACGCAGCAAGCCTGGGACGAAGAGTGCGACGTGCTGGTATTTGGCAGCGGCGGCGGCGGCATGTCGGCTGCCCTGTTCGCGGCACGCGCGGGCCTGCAGGTCATGGTCTGCGAAAAACGGCAGTACCTCGGCGGCACCAC
>JAURKV010000171.1 GCA_030831585.1 Ramlibacter sp.
CGGGGGCGGGGGCGGAGGGGTGGCTGCGGCGCTGGACGGAGGCGCTGCGGCCACGACAGGCGCCGGATCCGGCGCACTGGTGACCGCAGGCTTGGTGCGACCCGCCAGAGCCGCAGCCCGCTCGGGGCCGAGTGACCGAAGCAGGTGCCGGCGCAGGTCGGCAGCGGAGGGGACCTGGACTTTCGTACCAGTCGGCAGTCGCTGGATATTGCCGTTCGGATAGAGGCGCGGGTTGGCCTCCACAAATGCGGCGCGAAGCAGGTTTTCCTTGAAGGGCGTGTTGCCCAGAGTCCGGCGGATGATCACATCCAGGGTCTCGCCGGCGCGCACGGCGGTGGTTGTACGCGCATCGGCAGCAGGCTCACCTGGTTCGGCCTCCGTGGGCGCACCCAACAGTTGCTCGAGGGCGATCCGAGCCGCAGGAGAGGGAACGTCTGAAACCACCGACGCGCGGGTAGCTGAGCCAGGGCCCGCTGGGGTGGGAGCAGGCGCGGCGGCGCTCGGTGCAGCGGGAGCTGGGCCAGCGGCGCGCGCTGGCAGAGGAAGGCACACACCGATGGCTGTCAGGAGGAGCAGGCTGCCTCCCAGTGCGAAAACTGTCGGGTGATCAGTGCGGACGGACACAGTCATGAGAGGCACTCCGGTCGGGAATCTTTCAAAGCGGCAGGGCGACCCAGTCGTCGACAGCGGCACCGCCGGCTGCGGGGGGCAGACCGGCCAGCCAGCGCAGGGCGGTGCTGCCTCCAGCTTCCACCTGCAACAGGGCAGTGGCGCGCACCGCACCGGGCTCGAGCAGTCGGCCACCCAGGTGCTGCCGACGAACGAGCAGCAACCGATCACCGGCCTGCAGGCCGTGTGAACCCCCCTCCCGCAGACGCAGGTTGGTGCCCTGACCCTGGACAGCGAACCACATAGGGTCACACGCAGTTTCGCGATCCAGCGTGGCCACCCACTCGGCCATGCGTTCAGCCCAAATCACGGCTGAAGCCTGCGGCCCAGGCAGGGCCAGCCGCAGCCGCTTGGGTGGCGCCAGATGCCCTTGGGGTAGCAGCTGCAGTTCAGCCTCCAGCTGGCCGCTGGCACGGGCCATCAGGGAAACGCGTGCCACCCAATCAACAGTGTCAGCCTCACGCCCGATCAGCGCGCGCTCGTAGGCGCTTGCCGCCTGGTAGGGGCGTGGGCGCAGCACCCAGCGGCGCGACTCTTGGCCAGCTGCCGTCAGCAGTGGCACAAGGGCTTGCGCAGTGCGTTCGGCCTGTGCTGTCAGCGGTCCTCCGAGTCCCGGGACCGTGAGCACCTCCAGATGCAGATTTTGGCGCCACCGGCCGTTGCGGGCGAGGCACTGCGCGGGATCGGATTCGACGCGTCGCCCGACCCCCGTCGGCAGCGCCTCGAGGTCCACCTTCACGGTGGGCGCTGGCGGGCTTGGTGAGACAGGGTCTTCCAGGTAGGCCTGGACCCGCACTCCCCGCACCCGGGCGTCGGAGGTGAACTGGCTCTCTTCATGCAGCCGGCCCTGGCTGTCTATCCAGCCGATGGACTGGACCCGGACCGGTGCCGATACCGCAGTCTCGACAAGTGCTCTGCGGATGGCATCGAGCTCGCGCTCATGCACAGCCATCTCGGCGGCTGCAGCGCCAGAGGCCGGGGCGGCGGTCGTGGGCGTGCTGGCCACCGCCGACGGAGCAGGGGCCGCAGCGGCCACCGGCTTAGCAGGCGCCTTTGCCGCCGGCTTGCGAGCCGGCGGCCGGGCGGTGCGGGAAGCGGCCGCTGCCGGGGCTGCTGACGCGGCCGCTCGAGGCGCCGAAGCTGCACCTGAGGCGGGCGTCTGGGCCGCGGCGGGCCAGGCACTCAGGCAGCTGACCACGACCAGCCAGCCGGGGGCCAGCTGGCGGGGGCTCATTTGCGTTTTGCGGCCAACTGGCCGAGGTAGAGGGTACGAAGATCAGCCACCACCTGCCGGTCCAAGGACAGGGTGGTTTCGTAGGAGTCCTCGCCGACCGGAGTGATGCTCACCAAAACAGCACCGTAGACCACGCCTTCAACCCGGGTGCGGAAGCTGTCGTTCATCACCACCATGTCGGCGACCGTGGTGGACGCGTCCAAATGCTGGCCGAACACCTGCTCGGTGAGTGACCGGTAAGCGTCGAGCTTGGAGGCGCGGATCGCCATCAGGCGCTGCTGCGCCGGCAAGCGGTGGTTCTGCACACTGATCACCGCATAGCCGGTGGCGGTGATGGTGTCGCGCTTTTCAACCATCGGCGCGATCATGCTGGACGCTGCAGGGTCGACCGGGGGCTTCGCTGCCGGGGTTGCGGCAGCCGTCGGAGTCGGTACGGGCTCGGTGACCGGCGGCAGCTTGACGGAGGCGCATCCAGCAAGCAAGCTGGCAATAAGCCAGCATGCCAACCGGACAGCTCGGAAAGGGCTGTGGATCATGGTGCGTTCCTCCACGTCGACTCAGTTGTAGGTCGGCTCAGCCGACTTGGCCGGCATCAACCCCGGCAGGCTCGCCCAGGCATCTCGGATTTCGACCATGAGACCACGGACCTCCTCCAGCGCCTGAAGGTCGTTGGCGGCATTGACATGAATGATGCGACGGGTCACGTAACCATACAAATCGTCCAAGTTACGAGCCAAATCTCCGCCTTGGTTGAAGTCCAGCGCCCCCTGCAGCCCGATGACAATGCGGCCGGCACGCATCAGCGAGTTACCCTTCTCCGCGGTATTGCCGTGCTCTATATGGCCGCGCGCCGCAGCCAGGCTCTCCATGAGACCGTCGAACAGCATCAGGATCAGCCGGGTGCTGTCGGCCGTGGCCACGCCGGTGGCGACTTGGACGGCACCGTAACCATCAAAAGCGAATTTGTGCAGGCGCATATTTGAATTCTCCATGGGGTGCATTGATCGCACACGAGGGGAATCGGCGCCAAGCGGCCAGACTTGAGGGCCAGGACTAGGGCATCACCACCAGCTGTCCCACCAGACTTGGGGAATCAGCCAAGCCGGGGGTCGGCGACAGATGATCGTTCCTGAGGTTGCGGAGGCCGACCGATCCAAAAGTACTCACTCCCCCGACGAAGCAACCGGCTTTGCGGCCGCCACCGGGCTGTTAACAGCGCCGGCGGTGATCTGCAGGGCATCGGCGTTGGGCGGCGCGCCACCAGCCCCCTGGGCTGTCGGTCGGGGTGGCATCAGCAGCTGCGAGGCAGGCTGCCCGGGCTCAAGGGAGCATTGCACATGCAATTGATTGCAGACCTCGTCAAGGCGCTGAGCAAGCCCGGGCAAGGCCGCGGGGTCGCCCACTGCGTAGCCCTGGCCGCAGCGGTAGATTTCAGCGACCGCCTCCGGCGGAAGCCAGGACTCGACCTGGGCCTGGGGAGTGCGCAGGGTGCGGGCGTTGTTGGGAACGCCGTCGTAGCCCTTGGCCACGTCGCTAACGCCCTGATTGAAGACCCATTGGATATGGTCGGAAAGCAGCAGTCGGTAGCGCTTGCGGACGCCATCCAGGGTCAGCTCGTCGAGCTTGCCTGTCTCTAGGCCGGTGACCGCGTCCCAAAGCGCCTTGCCAGTGAGCCCCGCGTAGGGACCGGTCGGCCGGGCCTGCGCGTCCTGCAGCTTGCGGATGAGATCGCGGGTCTCGCGCTCTAGGATGTTGAACCGGTCGGCGAGATAAATCACCAAGGCGGCAAGGACAAGGATGACCAGCGTCATCAGACCCAAGAGCACGAAGGTGGTCATGGCGGTTCCGTTCGAAGGAAATCGGATCTGCCCGTTGGAGGGCAAGCTGAAAGAGCAGCGCCCTTAGGCCCGCGGACGGTCTGCGTCCTCAGAGGGCGCGCCCCCCTCCCCCGCCTCCTCAGCGTCAGCATCTGCCTCCTCAGCGAGCTCTTCGCGGAGGAACTGGAGGGCAACAAATGGGGCGTTGAGCTTGAGCGCGTCGTAGCAAATGCGGTCGGCCAGACGCTGGGCTGCGTCGATCGCTTGCTGGGCGGTGAGCTCGGTCTTTTGGTAGAGCATGCCGATGGCGAAGGCCTCGTCGGCGTACTCGGGGGGCAGGTACACCAGCGCCTCGCCGTTGGTGGACTTGATCTTCTGAAAAAGTGGGGCTTGCGGAGGCTCTGGTACCTCTTTGGCTTGCTGGATGGCCACCATCACCGCGAGTTCGTGGGCCTCAGTCTGCTGGGCACCGGCGACAAAGGTCTTGTCCAGATGGGCACGGCACAACATGCTCATCCCCAGGCGCATGCTGCGCGCCTCGTATCCGTCGGACTCGAGGTTGGCGACCTTTTCATAGGCGGCCTTGGCGCGGGCGCGCTCGTCCTCTTCTGCCGGCTGCTTCTTGAAAATATCGAACAATGCCAAGGTAACTCCAACAACCCAGAATGCCGGGCTTAGGCAAGTTTTCTCGGGGACAAGGCCGGCTCGAGCAGCGCACGCAATTTCTTGGCAATGGCGCTGAGCAACTGGCTGACCCGAGATTCGCTCACACCAAGTATCTCACCGATCTCTTTGAGGTTGAGATCCTCCACATAGTAAAGGGAAATAATCAATTGCTCGCGCTCGGCCAGCCCTTGGATGGCCTCGGCCAGGGCGTCGAGCAGTTGTGCGCGCTCGACCTGCACCTCGGGCTGGTCCGCCCGACTGCCAGCAATGTTCATCACCTCCTCGGCGACTTCCTCGATCGAGTAGGTCTCGGTCCGCCAGGCCTGGCCCTGCTCCTTGTGGTATTCCTTGATGCCCTTGCCCATGGAGGCGGCCACCTCACCCCGGGTGGGCATGCGACCGAGTTCTGACACCAGTTTGTGGGCGGCCGCGTTCTCGCTCTTGTTGAAGGCCATGGCGGACCGGGTCAGATCGGAGATCCGGCGCACCTCGTCAAGCATGGAGCCGCGCACCCGGCTGAGGGCGAAGTGCTCAAAGGGGATGCCGCGGCGCGGGTCGTAGCCGCGGGCGGCCTCGATCAGCCCCAGCATGCCCACTTGCACCAGCTCGTCGACATCCATCAGGGGCGGGATGCGGCCCTTGAGGTGTATCGCCACCCGCTTGACCATGGCCATGTGCGACAGCACCAGGGACTCCTGGCGCCCACGCGTGTCTTCGTAAAGGTCCATCACTGCCTCCATCGCCGCGCCCTCACCCGGTGGCCTGCTGCGCGTGCAGCAGGCGTTCCATAAAGAACTGCAACCCGGCACTGCCGGGCTCCGGCGCCGGGAGCTTTTCCAGCGCCTGCGCGAGCTTACGGAAATCGGCCGAGGCACGCGAGCCGGGGGCGAAGTCGACAACCGGCCGGTACTTGCGCTGGGCCTGCTGCACCAGTTCGTCGGCGCCGACGCAGCCCATGTATTTGACGTTCGTAGCCAAAAAGCGGATGGTCACGTCGTTGACGAAACTGGCCAGTTGCTGGCCATGGGCGTCGCTCTGGACCGCATTGGCTACGAGGTAGATTTCGCCAAGCTCCTGGTCCTGGGCCATGACCTTGATCAGGCCATAGGCATCCGCGATCGAGGCTGGCTGATCCTGCAGAACCACCAGCCGGTGCTGGCAGGCAGCCATGAAGGTGAGCACCGACGGTGAGATGCCAGCGGCAACGTCAACGACCAGGTAATCGACCGGCTCGTCGAGCGGGTCAAAGGCATGAATGATGCTGGCAACCTGGCCCATGTCCAGAGCTGCCATGTCGCGCAAGCCCGAGGCGCCTGGCACCAATTGCACGCCGGGCGCAGCCGGCACGAGCAGCTCGGCCAGGGTCTTCTCTCCCGAAAGCAGGTGGCTGATGTTCCAGGGCGAGCGCACGCCCAACGCCACCTGGGCATTGGCCATGCCCAGGTCAGCGTCGAGGAGCAGCACCCGATGACCGCGCTGGCCCAGCGCAGCGGCCAGGTTCACGGCGACGGTGGTTTTGCCCACACCGCCCTTGCCAGAGGCAATGCCGATGACCCGGGGAGGCGTTCGTTGACTGGTTTTGCTCACAGAACCCCCTGGGCACCGAACTCGGCGTGAAGTGTTGCAGCGGCTTGCGCAACGCGGTTGGAATCGAGACCTGGCGCCCCGTGGCGCCCTCGCGCGAGCTGCGCCACCTCCTCGGCCAGACGGTCGAAGGCGGCGCCAATCAGTCGACTGGCATTAAAGGCACGCGGCGAGGACTGCACGTCGCCAGTGTCGCTCATGTAGGACACGGGTGGTCGGCCCTCACTGAGCGTCTGTAGCAAGGCCCAAGGCGAGGTACTCTCGTCGACCTTGCCGACCATCAGGCTGCGCCAGGTGGGCGCGCCCTCGGCGGTGCCCTCCACGAGGCTGCGCATCGCGCCAATAGAAGCGTCGGCAGGCATCAGAAGATGCAGGTGGATGCCCAATTGCAGGTCTCGCAGCAGCCGGGCCTGGGCAAGGCAGTCCACACCAGCGGTGTCGATGAAGACCAGCGCGTGTCCTGCGAGCTCGTCGAGGAGCAGGCGCAAGGTGGCGACGTCGCCGGCGCGCAGGCAGGCCACGCCGGCCTGCGAGGCCAGGACCCGGCTGTGGCTCCAGGCGCCAAAGCGCTGGTCATTGAAGGCGACGATGGCGACCTGCTGGCTGCCGGCGCGCAGGGCAGCGGCGCGGGCCAGCCGGGTGATCATGTGGGTTTTGCCGGCACCGCTGGGGCCGACGATGGCGTGCACACCGCGCTCGAGACGTACTGCTGCCGGCGCGGACAAGGCGCTGGCGAGCAGGCCGCGCATCGCCTCGAGCGCCTCCTGCGGGTCGGCCGCCTCAGCGACTTCGGCGGCGGCGTCGACCATCAAAGCGCGCAGGCCAGCGGGCACGCCCTGCTCCTGCAACGCCTGCATGACCGGCGCAAGGGCCGGCGGCCAGTGACGGCCATCCTGCCAGGCCTGAACTTGGCGGCTGAGGGCGAATTCCTTGCGCAGCGCAGCGATTTCTCGGCGAACCAGATCGACCACCTGGCGACCCGCAACGTCATCGGCCGACGCGCGTGTGTCCGGGGTGACCGGGGCTGCGGGTGTGAAGCTGGCGGTTGGTGCGGACACAGGCGCAGACATGGGACCCGCAGGCTGGCCCGGGCGAACGCTGGTGGCGGCGCCGCCCTTGGGAGGGCGCAGCGCCTCGGCAGCCGAACGCGCGGCGGCCAGGGCCTGGGATTGCGGTGTGTGGCTTGCGAGAAGGGGCGAGCTGGTGCCAGCCCGCTGGCTGGAGCGGCCGAAAGCCTGGGCGGCGGTCATGACGGGTGCATCCGGGCTGGGGCCGGCCGTGGCGGGCGCATCAGGCATAGGGCCGAGGGCCTGGCGGAAGGCCTGGGTGAAGGCGCTAGACCCGTCGTCGGCAGCCACCGGTGCGGGCGCAGGAGCCGCTTCGAGTGCGACCACCAGCTCGACCTGTCCGCCCACGCTCTGGCTGGAGACCACGAGGACGTCCTTGCCATATCGCTTGTTGGCGATGTCCATGGCGGTACGACTGTCTTTGGCGAGGATGCGTTTGAGTTCCATGGCGTTGCGCTTTCAGGAATCGGCTCGTAGTGAAAGGGGCTCGTGCTCGGTCGGTAAACGGTACGGATCAGGACACCGCGCGCGACGATTTGGATTCGGCGTCGACGGTGAACACCACCTTGACGGCTTGGTCGTCCGGGATTTCGCTGTAGGAAAGGACGGTGAGGTCGGGAATGCGGTGGCGGGTCGACTGGGACAGCCAGGGACGGATGGCGGGCGACACAACCAGCACGGCGGCCACGCCGCTGTCCTCGACCTGGCGGGCGCTGTCACGCAGTGCGCCAAACAGGCTATCGGCCATGCCAGGCTCCAGCACAGGCTGGCCGCCGGGGCCGCTTTGCTGCAGCAGGGTATGGAGAAGTTGCTCCATTTGCGGGGCCAGCGTCATGACCTGCAGGGTCTCAGCGCTCTCCAGCAGGTTCTGCACGATCAGACGGCCCAGTTTGGGACGGACCAGGGTGGTCAGGGTGTCCGGGTCCTGGGTACGGGCGGCCGATTCCAGCAGCGCCTCGGCGATGCTGCGCATGTCCCGGATCGGCACGGATTCGGTCAGCAGACTCTGGAGCACGCGGGTGATGACACCCAGGGGCAGCTTGCCAGGCACCAGTTCTTCCACCAGCTTGGGATGGCGGGTGGCCAGCTTGTCCAGGAGCTTCTGGGTCTCGTCGTGCGAGAGCAGGTCCGAGGCGTTGTCACGCAAGACCTTATTCATATGGGTGGCGATGGCCGTGGCGGCATCGACCACGGTGTAACCCAGGGTGCGAGCGATGTCGCGCTGGGTCGGGTCAATCCACACCGCCTCGAGGCCGAAGGCGGGCTCGCGGGTGGCGACGCCATCGAGCTTGCCGTATACCGAGCCAGGGTTGATGGCCAATTCACGACCCGCCTTGACGGTGCCACGTGCACGGACCACGCCGTTCAGGACGATGTTGTAGGCGTCTGGCTCCAGGCTCAGGACATCGCGGATACGCACGGGCGAAACCAGAAAGCCCAGCTCCGAGGAGAGCTTCTTGCGTACGCCCTTGACCCGGGTCATGAGCTGCCCGCCGTTCTCGGGGTTGACCAGGGGAATGAGGCCGTAGCCGATCTCGAGCCCGATCAGGTCCACCGACTCGACATCATCCCAGTCCAGTTCCTTGGGGGCTTCTGTCGAAGGGCCAGCGGGTTGTTCACTGGCCAACTTGGCCCGGTTGGCACGGTCCACCAGCCAGAGGCCGACGCCGGCAGCGGCAGCGCCCAGGAACAGAAACACGGCGTGCGGCATACCGGGCACGAGGCCGAGAACGCCCAGGATGCCGGCGGCGATGAACAAGGCCGAGGGATTGGAAAACTGCGACACCGCCTGCTCGGTCATCGACTCGGCCGTGGTCACACGGGTGACGATGATGGCGGTGGCCAGTGACAGGAACAGGGCCGGAATCTGGGCCACCAGGCCGTCACCGATGGTCAGCAGCACATACAGCCGGGTCACCTCGCCCAGGGGCATGCCATGCTGGCCCAGGCCGATGGCAAAGCCACCGATCAGGTTGATCAGGAGAATCAGCACTCCGGCAATGGCGTCACCACTGACAAACTTGGAGGCACCGTCCATCGAGCCGAAGAAGTCCGACTCCTGAGACAGCTCCTCCCGGCGGCGCCGGGCGGTGTCCTGGTCGATCACGCCGGCGTTGAGGTCGGCGTCGATGGCCATCTGCTTGCCAGGCATCGCGTCCAGGGTGAAACGGGCGTTGACCTCGGAGACCCGGCTGGCGCCTTTGGTCACCACCACGAAGTTCACAATGGTGAGGATCACGAAAATGATCACGCCCACGACGTAGTTGCCTGAGATCACGAACTCGCCGAAGGCGGCGATCACCTTGCCGGCCGCCTCATGGCCCTCGTGGCCATGGACCAGCACCACACGGGTGGAGGCCACGTTCAGGGCCAGCCGCATCATGGTGGCAAACAGCAAGACCGAGGGGAACACCGAGAAGTCCAGCGGCTTCTTGGTGTTGATGGCGATCATGATCACCACCAGGCCTATCAACAGGTTGAAGGTAAAAAGTACATCCAGCAGCAGCGGAGGCAGCGGCAGGATCAGCATCGCCATGATGAGCAGGACCAGGCCAGGAATGGCCAGGCCAGAGCTGTCGTATTGGGACAGGCCCTGTCGGATCGTCGACAGTGTGGCGATGCTCATGATGGTATTCAGCAGTTTTTCGGGTGTTTCGGGGGCTTGATTGCAAGGGGTGTGCCACCACAATCCGACACCCGATGCTTGGGACCAGCCCCGGACGGGGGCCGGCGGTAGCGGTCCGGGACTCTCGCTCGCGCGCGAGGGATTGAGGAGAAGCGGCAAGAACTCTCCGGTCACGGTTCTTGCAAAGAACCCCATGAGCCGCGGAGATCACCCGCAAAACGAAAACTTTCGAACGACACGCTAGACGCCATGCTCTTGTCCTCCACTTCGCTCGACGCCGCCTCCTCCCAAGCCTTGCAGCCCGACGCGGCCGCTTCCGCCACAGGCGCAACAGGCGTCACTGGTGCTGCGGGAGCCACCGCCGATGGCGACGCCTTTTCATTGCAGTTGGCGCAGGCCCTGGGACAACTACCTCAGGGGCAAAACATTGCCACCGCTGCGGCCTCACTGACCAGCGTGGCCCTGAGCCCGACGCTGGAACTTGTCACGGCGGGCGCCGGACAGCCCGACGGAGAGAGCCTGGCGGCCTTCGCCACCGCGCAGGGAATCGCCCCGGAGGTGGTGGCCTGGCTGTTCTCGGAGGGGGGGGAAGCTGAAGACGAAGGCAAGCCGGGCGAGGCGTCCGAGGACGAGGCCGGGGGGACGCTCGACACCGCCCTGCAGGCCAGCGCCCTCTTGCCACCCAGCCTGATGATTCCCGTTCCAAGCAACCACCTGACCGGCCAAGGGCATGGGGGCGTGAGCCCCGGCAACCAGAGCATCAACCCGGGCCAGACCCTGGGTCTGGCACCGGCCGCCGCCTGGATGGGGCAATGGGCCTCAGGTCTTGCGGCCGATTTCGGATCGGCCCCGACCGCCCCCTCGGCACAGTTGAACGTGCCGGACGCGGCCGGCAGCTTTGTGGCTGCCCAAGCACTGGCCAGCGCGGGCCTGTTCGCAAAGGTCGAGGGCAAAACGGGCGCCGACACCGGCAAACTCGAAACCGCACTCAAGGGCGCCTTCACGCCCGTGGAAATTCTGTCCCTAGAGGTGGATCCCTTTGTCCTGGCCCTTCTGGAGGAAGGACCCGGCGGAGGTGAACAGGCCCCGGACTTGGTCATAGGCAACGGCTCAGGCAACCCCGTGTCATTGGCGTCAGGTGCCTCGTCAGGCGGGGCCGGCGCGCTTGCCCTGGCCGACGGCGCTGGCGAAACGCAGCAAGCCAGTTCGGCTCAGCATCGGGCCGAAGCCCTGCACGCCCTGGCGCAGCGCCTCGGTGAAGCGGTCGGTCAACGGGTACTCGGTCAGATCGCCAGCGGTACCTGGTCGATGAAGCTGCTGCTCAAGCCGTCCACCTTGGGTGAGGTGGAGGTCGATCTTCGTATGCGTGCAGGGGAGCTGGATGCTGCCTTTCGCGCATTCAATCCGATGACAAGAGAACTTCTGGCTGATGGTCTGCCGCGGCTGCGCGAGGTACTCTCCGGCGCTGGCATGGACATTGCGGCATTGCACGTGGGACAGGGTTCCAGCCAGAGCGCTGGCGGGAATCCGACACCCCAGCAATCCCTGCCAGGCGGCAGGCGCGAGGAGGCGGGCAGCAAGCCCCTCTCCGGCACCGAAGCCTTGGCCTCCCCTGCGGCGACAAGCGTACGCCGGGCGAGCAGTGCAAACTGGGACGTGCTGGTCTGATCGGGGCTGACCCCCAAGGAGCATGAAGTGGCAGAAGAAGCAGCAGTCGAAGGCGAAGCGCCGAAAAGCAAGAAGCCGTTGATCATGGCCATATTGGCCATCTTGGTGTCCATCATCCTGATGGCAGGGGCCATTGTGGGCACCCTGTTCGCCTCCGGCTTCTTTGAAAAGAAGGATAAGCAGGCGGTCGATGAAAAAGTCGCCGCTGCAGGCGGAGACAGCCATGGCGGCGGCTCCAAGGACGGCCATGGCGCGACCGCACCGGCGACCAAGGCCAGCGCGCCAGCAGTTGCACCTGTACCGATGGCGACACCGTCAATGGCCAAGTTCGAGGTTCGCTACGTCGAACTGGAGAAGGACCTCCTGGCCAATCTGACCGGCTCCAAAAAGGTCATGCAGGTCAAGGTGGCGATCATGACCCGCTACGACGACAGGGTGATCGCCAACATCAAGAAGCACGAGTTTGCATTGCGCTCGGTGGCTATGGATGTGATGCGACAGATTCGAGCAGAGGACATCGATGCCGCCGACTTCCGCAAGCGACTGGCCGAGAAGATCCGCGACGAGATGAACGGCACCCTCCAGAAGCTAGAGGATTTCGGCGGCATCGAAGAAATCGTCTTCACCAATTTCATCGTCCAGTAAGTCCGGACGACGAGCGAACGCCTGCACTGGCAGCACCCCATGGCCACCTCCGAGCCCCTGCTCTCCCCCGACGAACTGGCAGCCCTGTCCCGATCCATCGGGGACCAGCCGCTGGGCGACGGAGAGGGCTACAACACCCACATGCAAGTGCAAAAGCACGACCTGGCCGCAGAGGACAGCAGCCTGGGGGTGAACCTGGCCTCGATCGACATGGTCAACGAGAGGTTCATCCGCCAGTTTCGCCTCGGCATGCTGGAGGTGCTGCGTGTCAGCCCCCGCATCAACCCGACACGGGCGCAGATCATGCGGTTTGGTGACTATGTCAATGACCTGCGCGCGCCGCTGTCGGTCAACATCCTGCGGATCAACCCGCTGCGCGGCTACTCGATGGCGGTGATCGAGCCGACGGTGATCTTCAGTTCCCTGGACAGCTTCTTTGGCGGCTTCGGCCGTGGCGTCGGCCAGCTGCCCCCGGGGCGCCTGTTCACGCCGACCGAAACCCGGATCATCAAGCTAATCCTGCAGATCCTGTTTCGTTCCTTTAAGGAGGCTTGGGGACCCCTGACCTCGATGGATTTCGAGCATGTCAGCTCAGAGATCAACCCCCAGTTCGCCCAGATCGCCGACGAGAACGACCTGGTCGTCCTGAGCCGCTTTGAGGCCGAGTCAACGAGCTCCGCGCCGGGCTTCATCGACATGGTCATCCCCTACATGTCGCTCAAGCCAATCCGAGACCTGCTTCGCAACCGCCTGCAGAGCGCCGACGGCAACGAGGAATCGGACAAGATCTGGCGCGACGACCTGACCTCCGCGGTCAAAGATGCAGCCATCGAGCTCCAGGTCTCGCTGGGCAAGGTTGACATCACCATGCAGCAGCTGCAAAGCCTTCAAGTGGGCGATGTACTGCCCTTTCGCAAGCCCGACTACGCGCGCATGACCACCAGCGACAAGCCAGTGTTCGATGTCGAAGTCGGAAGCCTCGGCGCCAATGCGGCTGTCATGGTGGTCAAAGCCATCGGCCCGGCTGCGCACGACTGACCCCGACGACTATTTCACCCAAGGAAGACCCGCCATGAGCAACACCGAGAACGACACCCCGGTGGCCGATGCGCCCGAGGCCGGCAAGCAGATCCACCCGGACGTGCTCCAGAACATCCCGGTCACCCTGTCAGTGGAGGTCGGACGTGCCTCGATCAAGATTCGCGACCTGATGCGCCTCTCACAGGGCAGCGTGGTCGAACTCGACCGCATTGCCGGTGAGCCGCTCAACCTGCTGGTGAACAACACGGTGGTCGCCCAGGGCGAGGTGGTGCTGGTCAACGAGCGATACGGTATCCGCCTGACCCGGGTGGTGCCCGCCAGCGAGCGCCTGGAATCCCTGTGAGCGTCGCGATGGCTGCCTCCGCACCGGCCTCAGCCGCCACCACGGGCAGCCTCGCGCCCTCTGGCGCCGACCTGCTGCAATACGGCACCAGCTTCGCGCTGGTGATCGTGTTGCTGGTGGGTCTGCTCTGGGCGCTCAAACGTCTGCAGGGCGCACGGGGCATTGGCCGGCAGGAAAAGCGCTTGCAAGTGGTTGAGTCCATGGCCCTGGGCGCCCGCCACAAAGTGGCCCTCATCCGGGTCGACCACCGCGAGGTGCTTGTAGGCATCACCGCAACACAAATACAGACTCTGGCTTCCTGGTCCCAACCCCAGGGGCAAGGCGCAGACGCGCATGCCCACTTCCAAGCCAGCATGGCACAGGCTCGCGCGGCCTTCGAAAAAGGCCGCGACTGATGTCGAACTCTTCGCCCCTGTCGGCCCTGCGCCGGCATCTGCCTGAGTTGGCCCTGCTGGCTCTGTTCCTGCTGCCGGCCCTCTCCTGGGCGGCGACCGTGCCCGCCCCGGGCCTGCCTGGCGTGACCGTTACCCAAGGCGCCGGTGGCCAGACCCAGTACAGCCTGTCGCTGCAGCTGCTGGCCTTGATGACGTCGCTGACGCTGCTGCCGTCGGCGCTGCTCATGATGACCGCCTTTGTCCGGATCATCATCGTGCTGTCCATCCTGCGCCAAGCCCTGGGCACCGGACAGACCCCGCCCAATGTGGTGCTGACCGGACTGGCGCTGTTCCTGACCCTGTTCGTCATGTCACCGGTATTCGAACAGGTTCACGCCAACGCAATCGCCCCTTACCTCGACCAGAAAATCTCGCTGGACCAGGCCCTGGCCGCCGGTGAGGCGCCCCTGCGCGCTTTCATGCTCAAGCAGACGCGTGAAGATGACATCGCCATGTTCATGGAAATCGCCCGCAACCGGCCGGTGGCCAGCGCCGGCGAAGTGCCCTTCACCACCCTCGTGCCGGCCTTCCTGACCTCCGAGCTCAAGAGCGCCTTCACCATCGGATTCCTGATCTACATCCCCTTCGTGGTCATCGACCTGATCGTGTCGAGTGTGCTGATGTCGATGGGGATGATGATGCTTTCGCCCATGATGATCTCCATGCCCTTCAAGCTGATGCTGTTCGTTCTGGTCGACGGCTGGAGCCTGATCATGGGATCGCTGGCCTCCAGCTTCGCAATGCCCTAGTGCAGGCGCAATCTCAAACGCATTCAGAGGACTAAGACCATGGACGCAGCAATGGTGGTAGATCTGGGTCGGCAGGCCCTGTGGGCAACCGTTTTGATCAGCGCGCCGCTACTGGCCGTGGCACTGATCGTTGGCCTTTTGATCGGCATCATCCAGGCGGCCACCTCGATCAACGAGATGACCCTGAGCTTTATTCCCAAGCTGATTCTGATGGGCTTGTCGCTGCTACTTTTCGGCAACTGGATGTTGGGCGCGCTGGTGGACTTCACCCGCGGCATCTTCCAGCGCATTCCCGCCCTGTTCACCTGACCGGTCGAGCAGGCAGCCCCCCACGGACAGCAAGAGGAACCAGGCCATGACGCTGCTCACCGCAGACATCATTGCGAAGTTCTACACCTTCCTCTGGCCGATGCTGCGCATCTCGGCCCTGATGCTGACCGCGCCCCTTTTTGCCCAGTCGGCCTTCAATGTGCGGCTGCGTGTTCTGCTGGCACTGGTGCTGACCTGGTTGGTCTACCCCTTGTACGAGTGGCCGGTGGTCGACCCGACCTCCGCCGCAGGACTCAAGGAGCTCGTCAACCAGGTGATGATAGGTAGCCTGGCCGGACTGATATTGCAGGTGGTGGTCGCCGCGGTGGTGGTCGCCGGCCAAAGCGCCGCATCCTCCATGGGCTTGGCGATGGCCAGCATGATGGACCCCAACATGGGCTCGGTGCCGGTGGTCTCACAGTTTCTCTTCCTGCTTGCCTCGCTGGTGCTGGTTAGCAGCGGAGGTCATGCCATCTTGCTGTCGCTGATCCTGGAGAGCTTTCGCACGCTGCCCGTGGGCACCTCTATCCTCACCCCGACCTCGCTCAACCTGGTGCTACGCTGGTCGACCATGATCTTTCTCGGCGGGGTGCTGGTCGCGCTGCCGATCATGATCGCGATGCTGTTCGTGAACATCGGCGTGGGGATCGTCTCCCGAGCCGCTCCCAGCCTGAATGTGTTCTCGCTGGGTTTCCCGGCCGCCATCGCGGGCGGCTTCCTAGTGCTGTTCATCTTCCTCGGCTCGATGGTGGGCCGCATGGAATGGCTGTGGCTGTCGGGCTTCGACGTCGTGCGCGATCTGCTGGGGGTGCCCCGTGGCTGAAAACACCGGGCAGGACCGTACCGAAGAACCTACCGCGCGGCGCCTGAAAAAGGCTCGCGACGAGGGCCAGGTCGCCCGCTCCATTGAGTTGCCCGCGGCGGCGGTGGTCATTTCCGCCCTGGTCGTGCTTGCCCTGTCTGGCCCGTGGATGGTCAGCCGCCTGTCGACCCAATTCACCGCCGGATTTCGATTCGATCGCAAATCGATGGACCAGCCCCTGCTCATGGCCACGGCCTTTGCCGAGCAGACCGCCAGCGCACTGTTGGTGATCACCCCCATTCTGGGCACCACGCTCGTCATGGCCATCCTGGGATCGGCGCTCACCGGTGGCTTTCTGTTCGCCACCTCTGCGATCGCACCCAAGGGCGAAAAACTCAATCCGATCAATGGCCTCAAGCGCATTTTCGGAACCCACGCATTGATCGAACTGACCAAGGCAATCCTCAAATGCCTGCTGGTGGGCTCTGCTGTCTGGCTGAGTGTGTCCCTGCGCATGGACGACCTGCTACGCGTAGGCGAGATGCCACTGGAACCGGCCCTGGCACTGGCCGGTCGGATCACGATGGAGTCGGCCCTGGCGGTCTCCCTGGCCCTGGCCGTGATCGCGGTCATCGACGTGCCATGGCAGAAGTATTCCTTCACCAAGCGCATGCGCATGACCCGCCAGGAGGTCAAGGACGAGATGAAGGAGATGGAGGGCAGCCCGGAGGTCAAGGGCTACATCCGTCGCCGGCAGCGCGAAATGGCAAACGCCCGGATGATGCAGCGGGTGAAGGACGCCGACGTGGTGATCACCAACCCCGAGCACTTCGCAGTGGCCCTCGAGTACGACCCGAACGGCGATGGCGCCCCGATTGTGGTAGCCAAGGGCAGTGACTTCATGGCCGCCCAGATCCGCGAGGAAGCGGCCAAGTGCGGGGTTCACCTGTTCCCCGCGCCGGAATTGGCCCGTGCGCTTTATTTCACCACTGAAGCCGAGCAGCAAGTACCCGAATCGCTCTATCACGCGGTGGCCCAGGTCATTGCCTACGTCTTTAGCCTCGAAGGCGCCCAACCTGGACGCGGCGGCATGCGCAAGCCCAGCCCACAGGTGCCGCCGGCCATGCGCTTTGACGCATCGGGTCAGCGCCTCGAACCCGAATTCGCCACTCCCTGAACACCAGAGACAGGCCCATGACGAAAAAGATCGATCCCTTCCTAGTCAAGCACGACGGCTTCCACAGCATCGATGATGCGCGCCGCATGCAGCAAATGGCAAAGGCCATGCTGACCGAGCGTCGTCACCTGGCGCTCACCAGCCCCGACCCCGAGTTGCTGGCGCATTACAGCCGCCTGCTGGTCCGCGAGCTGCGCGAAGATCCGCAGGTGACGGTGCTGCCACACCTGCCCACCACCAGCGAGTACCTGCTAGACCACATCAACGGCCTGCTGGC